>NZ_FBXK01000005.1:957500-1276666 GCF_900013425.1 Sphingobium sp. Z007 | reverse complement strand
TTGCACACCTGGTTGCCGGACGCAATGGAAGGGCCGACCCCTGTGTCGGCGCTGATCCACGCGGCGACCATGGTCACCGCGGGCGTGTTCATGGTGTGCCGCTTGTCGCCGATGTTCGAAACGTCGCCAACGGCGCTGACCGTCGTCACCTATGTCGGCGCCGCGACATGTCTGTTCGCGGCGACTGTCGGCACGGTGCAGACCGACATCAAGCGCGTTATCGCCTATTCGACCTGTTCGCAGCTGGGCTACATGTTCTTTGCGGCTGGCGTCGGCGCCTATGGCGCAGCGATGTTCCACCTCTTCACGCATGCTTTCTTCAAGGCATTGCTGTTTCTGGGCGCCGGCTCGGTCATCCATGCGATGCATCATGAGCAGGACATGCGTTACTATGGCGGCCTGCGCAAAAGCATCCCGATCACCTTCTGGACGATGACGCTGGGCACGCTCGCCATCACCGGGGTCGGCCTGCCGATCATCGGCGTGGGTTTCGCCGGTTTCTATTCCAAGGACGGCATCCTCGAAGCGGCCTATGCCGCTGGCGGGGCCGGGACCGGGGCGTTCATCGTCGGCGTGTTCGCCGCACTGCTCACCAGCTTCTATAGCTGGCGCTTGGTGTTCCTGACCTTCTTCGGCAAGCCGCGCTGGACCCAGTCGGAGCATATCCAGCACGCACTGCATGACGCGCATGGCCATGACGATCACGCGGACCACGCGCATGACGATCACGCCCATGCCGCCCATGGTCATGACGATCATCACGCGCATGATGCGGGCGACGGCACGGATGGCTATCACCCGCACGAGAGCCCGCTGGTCATGCTGGTGCCGCTGATCGTCCTAAGCCTGGGCGCGGTGTTCGCCGGCTTCCTGTTCCACGATCAGTTCATCGGCGCCGAAGGCGGCATCGCATTCTGGAAGGGGGCGCTCGCGTTCGACAGCCATCTGATGCATGCCGCGCATGAAGTGCCAACCTGGGTCAAGTTCGCGCCGTTCACCGTGATGTTGACCGGCCTCTTGGTCGCCTGGCTGAGCTACATCAAAAATACCGACTGGCCGCAGCGGTTCGTAGCGACCTTTACCGGTCTCTACACCTTCCTGCTCAACAAATGGTATTTCGACGAGCTGTATAACTTCCTGTTCGTCAAGCCAGCCTTCGCTATCGGTCGGTTCTTCTGGAAGGTTGGTGACGTAGGCTTCATCGACCGGTTCGGTCCGAACGGCCTGGCTGCGCTGGTTGTGCAGGGCAACAAGATCACCCGTCGGCTTCAGTCCGGCTACCTCTACACCTACGCGCTGGTGATGCTCATCGGGCTTGCCGCGGCAGCAACCTGGGCGATGACACGATAATGGACGGCTTCCCCATCCTTTCCCTGATGATGGCAGTGCCGATGGCAGGTGCCATTGCCTGCCTGTTTGCGAGCGCCAACACGGCGCGCTGGATCGCGCTCATCGCGACGTTGGTCGATTTCGTCCTGGGCATAGTCCTGTGGATGAATTTCGATCAGGGCGGCTTGCAGTGGCAGTTTCAGGAATATGCGCCGATCTTCGGTCGCTTCGCCTGGGCGCTGGGCATCGACGGCATCGCCCTGATGCTAATTGCGCTGACCGTCTTCCTGATGCCGATCTGCATCGGCGCCAGCTGGAATGCGATCAACAAGCGCGTCGGCGAATATATGGCGGCCTTCCTGTTCATGGAGGTGCTGATGATCGGCGTCTTCACGGCGCAGGATCTCTACCTCTTCTACATCATGTTCGAAGCCGGCCTGATCCCGATGTATCTGATCATCGGCATCTGGGGTGGCGCCGACCGGATCTACGCCTCGTATAAATTCTTCCTCTACACGCTGTTCGGCTCGGTCCTGATGCTGATCGCGATGATGTGGATGGTGCATGAGGCGGGCTCCACCGAAATTCCGGTTTTGATGGCCTATAATTTCGATCCGCATGTCCAGACCTGGCTGTTCCTGGCCTTCTTCGCCAGCTTTGCAGTGAAGATGCCGATGTGGCCGGTTCACACTTGGTTGCCCGACGCGCACGTTCAGGCGCCGACGGCGGGGTCTGTCATCCTGGCCGGCGTTCTACTGAAGATGGGCGGGTACGGTTTCATCCGCTTCTCGCTGCCGATGTTCCCTGAAGCCTCGGCGCAGCTTGCGCCGCTGGTGTGGGGCCTGTCGATGGTCGCGGTGGTCTATACCTCGCTGGTCGCGCTGGTGCAGTCAGACATGAAGAAGCTGATCGCTTATTCGTCAGTGGCGCATATGGCGATCGTGACAATCGGCCTGTTCGCTTTCAATCAGGCAGGTATCGAAGGCGCGATGATGGTCATGCTGGGCCATGGCCTGGTTGCAGGCGCGCTGTTCCTGTGCGTCGGCGTCGTTTACGATCGGCTCCATACCCGTGAGATCAGCCGCTATGGCGGCCTGAGCATCAACATGCCCCGCTATGCCTTGCTGTTCCTGTTCTTCACTATGGCGTCCGTCGGCCTGCCGGGCACGTCCAACTTCGTGGGCGAATTCCTGTCGCTGATGGGCGTGTATCAGGCATCGAGTTGGGTCGCGCTGGTCTGCACCACCGGTATCATCCTGGGCGCGGCCTACATGCTCTATTTGTATCGCCGCATTTGCTACGGCCCGCAGGTCAATGCCGATGCCGCCGCCATGCCCGACCTGTCGATCCGGGAATTCTGGTTAATGGCGCCGATCGCGGCCGTGGTGCTGTGGATGGGCGTCTATCCAGAGAGCTTCCTTGCCCCGATGCGGGCCGACATCCAGGCGCTCGAAGCGCGTCTCGCCCCTGCGGCTCCCGCAGGAGATTCCAAGATCAAGATGGGTGCGCCCAAGCCTGCGGGTGAAAGCCACCATGAAGAAGCCCCTGCGCACGGGGAGGCGCACTGATGATCGACTCCGCTTCCCTTCTGGCGGTCCTGCCGGAACTCATTCTGACCGCCGGCGGCCTTGCGCTGATGCTTGTTGCGGCCTTTGGCGGCGATGGTTCGGCCCGGCTGGTTAACTGGCTGTCGGTTATCACGCTGGCCATTGCTGGCGCGTCTTTGTCAGTCTCGCTCGGACATGGACCTGATGCCTTTGACGGCCTGTATCGCGCCGACGCCTTCTCCGTCTTCGCCAAGGCGTTGATCTACGCGGCGGCGGCCGCGGCGATCCTGCTCGCTCCCCGATTTTTCTCGACCGATGGCGCGGAGCGACCCGAATATCCCGTGCTCATCCTGTTCGCCGCCATCGGCATGGGCATGATGGTGTCGGCGGGCGACATGCTGACGCTCTATGTCGGCCTGGAGATGAACAGCCTGGCTTCCTATGTGCTCGCCAGTTTCATGCGCCAGGACGGGCGCTCGTCCGAAGCGGGCCTCAAATATTTCGTGCTGGGGTCGCTCGCCAGCGGCATCCTGCTCTACGGCATCTCTCTGCTCTACGGCTTCACCGGCAGCACCGCGTTCGACGGCATTGCCGTCGCGCTGGGCGATGGTGTGGGCAAGGGCGAATTGTTCGGCCTGGTGTTCGTGCTGGCGGGCCTCGCCTTCAAGATCAGCGCCGTTCCGTTCCATATGTGGACGCCCGACGTCTATGAAGGCGCGCCGACCCCGGTCACGACCTTCTTCGCCAGCGCGCCTAAGGTCGCTGCGATGGGCCTCACCGTTCGCGTCGCGATCGAAGCTCTGGGGCCGGCGGGGCTCGACTGGCAGCAGATCGTGATCTTCGTCGCGCTCGCCTCGATCGTCTTCGGGGCCGTGGCTGCGATCGGCCAGAACAACATCAAGCGTCTTATGGCCTATTCGTCGATCAACAATGTCGGCTTCGCGCTGATCGGCCTGGCTGCCGGCACCCCCGGCGGCGTGGCGGGCACGATGAGCTATATGGCGATCTATGTCGTCATGACGATCGGCGCCTTCGCCTGCATTCTGCAGATGCGGGACGCAGACGGCAAGCCTATCGAAACGATCGCCAGCCTCGCGGGCCTTTCGCAGTCGCGCAAGGGTCTGGCCGCCGCGCTCGCCATCTTCATGTTCTCGATGGCCGGCATCCCGCCGCTCTTCGGTTTCTGGGCGAAGTTCCTTGTGTTCGATGCCGCCGTCGCGGCGGGCCTGACCGCACTGGCCGCTTTCGGCATCGCGGCCTCGGTAATCGGCGCCTTCTACTATCTCAAGATTATCAAGACGATGTATTTCGATGAGCCAACCGCCGCCTATGAGGAGAAGGGTGGTCCGGTCGAGAATATCATCCTGACGGCCTGCGCCGTGGTGATCGTGCTTGGCTATCTGCTCAACCCGGTGCTGGATCAGGCGAGCGCTGCCGCGGCAGCGTCGCTCTTCTGACGCTGCTGCGCTTCGTCGAGGAAACCGGTTCCACCAATGCCGATATGCTGGCGTTAGCGGGCCAGGGCGCGGCTGATGGGAGCTGGCTGCGCGCTGGACGCCAGACCGGGGGCAAGGGCCGCCTGGGCCGAGCGTGGGAAAGCCCGGACGGCAATCTCTATTGTTCGACCCTAGTCCGGTTGCAGCCGGACGATCCGCTGCCCCATACGCTGGCGCTGGTGGCTGCCAATGCAGTCCATGCGCTGATCGCTCCGCTGTGTCACGGACAGGCGCGTATCAAATGGCCCAACGACATATTGGTCGATGGAGCCAAGATCGCGGGTATCCTGCTGGAACGGGCTGGCGACGCGATCGTCGTGGGCATTGGCATCAACGTCGCGGGTCATCCCGAAGGACTGGACCGCCCGGTCACCAGTTTGGCGGCACAAGGCGCGGCTGATGCGCAGGCGCCTGCGCTCTATGAGCGACTGGCCCATCTATTTGGGCATTGGCTGTCCATCTGGCGCGCACAGGGCATCGATCCGATCCGCACGCATTGGCTGCTCAACGCCCATCCGACGGGCACGGCGATGCACGTCGTACAGCCTGATGGCGGGGCGGTCGACGGCACGTTCGACACGCTCGACCGTCACGGCATGTTGATCCTGCGCTTGGCGAATGGGCAGAGCCATGCCATTCACGCGGGCGACATCATTCTGGCCTGAGGAACGAGCCATGCTTCTCGCGATCGACGCGGGTAACACCAATGTCGTGTTCGCGCTGCTGGACGGGCGCGATATCAAGGCACGCTGGCGCATCGCCACCGATCCACGGCGTACGGCCGATGAATATGCCGTCTGGCTGAACCAGCTGTTGCAGTTGGAAGGCTATGCCATCGCCGATGTCGATGCCGTCATCATCGCGACGGTGGTGCCGCGCGCGCTGCATAATCTGCAGGTGCTGGCCGATAAATATTTCAAGACCCCGGCGCTGATCGCCGGGCAAGGCAGCGTAGAGTGGGGCATCGAACTGGACGTGTCAGAGCCCGCATCGGTCGGCGCGGACCGGGTTGTAAACGTCATCGCCGCGCACCATCTGTACGAAGGCGATTTGATCGTCATCGATTTTGGCACGGCAACGACTTTCGATGTCGTGGATTATCGTGGCGCCTATAAAGGCGGGATCATCGCGCCAGGTATCAACCTGTCGCTCGATGCGCTGGTGGCGGCCGCGGCTAAGTTGCCCAAGATCGCGATTACTGCGCCGGAGGATCGGTCGGTCATCGGCCGCACGACCGAAGCGCAGATGCATATCGGCGTATTTTGGGGCTATGTGGCGATGATGGAGGGGCTGGTCGCGCGTATGAGGGCCGAAATCGGCCGTCCGACCAGAGTGATTTCGACCGGGGGCCTGGCGGTCCTCTTCAATGACAATAGCGATATTTTCGATGCGATCGCGCCGGACCTGACGGTTCAGGGCCTCGCGCTGATGCACGAACGGAGTTTGAAAATATAATGACACCCAAGGATGAACTGATCTTTCTGGCCCTTGGCGGGTCGGGTGAGATCGGCATGAACGTCAATCTTTACGGCTGCCAGGGCAAGTGGGTCATGGTCGATCTCGGCATGACCTTTGGCGACCCGACCTATCCAGGCATCGAACTGGTGCTACCCGACCTCAGCTTCATCGAGGAGCGGCGCGACGATCTGCTGGGTATCGTGCTCACTCACGGACATGAGGATCATATCGGTGCGATCCCCTATCTTGCCGCGGATCTTGGCGTGCCGCTTTATGCCACGCCCTTCACGGCCGGTCTTATCCGGTTGAAGCTGGAAGAAGAAGGCCTCTCTAAGGAGGTCAAGCTGCATGTGATTCCGAATGAAGGTAGCTTCAATCTCGGCCCGTTCGGCTTCCGCTATGTCCCTCTCGCCCATTCGATCCCGGAGGGCAATGCGGTGTTGATCGACACGCCCTACGGCCGAATATTCCACACCGGCGACTGGAAACTGGACGAACAGCCTCTGCTGGGCCAGCCCTCCACCCCCGCCGAACTGACCGCGATCGGCGACGAAGGCGTGCTGGCGCTGGTTTGCGATAGCACCAACGTTTTCAACGACAAGGCCAGTGGGTCCGAAGGCGATGTGCGCGAAGGGCTGATGAAGACCGTCGCTGATGCCAAGGGGCGTGTGCTGGTTACGACCTTCGCCTCCAACGCGGCGCGTGTCCAGACGCTGGGCGAAGTGGCCGCGGCGACCGGTCGCAAGGTGTGCGTGGCGGGCCGTTCGCTTGATCGGATCATCAGCACGGCAAAGGCGGCCGGCTATCTCAAGGATTTCCCGCCGACCGTTGACTGGGACGATGTCATGCACCTGCCCCGCAGCGAGGTGATGATTATCGCCACCGGGGGCCAGGGTGAAGTGCGCGCGGCGCTGGCCCGCATCGCGTTCGACAGCCATCCGATCAAGCTGGCAGAAGGCGACACCGTCATCTTCTCGTCCAAGCAGATCCCCGGCAACGAAATCGCGATCGGCCGCATCCAGAATGCGCTGGCGCAAAAGAACATTCTGATGGTCACCGACCGCCAAGCCGAAGTCCATGTGTCCGGCCATCCCGGTCGCCCCGAACTTGAAGCCATGTATCGCTGGATTCGCCCTGAAATCCTGCTGCCGGTCCATGGGGAGCGCCGCCATATGGCGGAGCAGGCCCGGCTTGGCATTACCAGCGGTATCCGCCATGCGGTGGTGCAGTCGAACGGCGACGTGCTGCGTCTGGCGCCCGGCGCGCCGGAGATTATCGGTCAGCAGGATACGGGCCGCCTGGTGCTGGACGGCGACGTCATCCTGCCCGCCGACGGCGCGACAATCAATGAACGACGCAAGCTCGGCCTGCATGGGCAGATCAGCGTCGCGGTGGCGATAGACCGCAAGGGCAAGCTGATCGGCCAGCCCGCATTGCGCACGCAAGGCGTGCCGGTGGAGGAAGACAAGGCGGCGTTCCTTGCCGAAGCCGCCGATGAAGCCGCGGCTGCCGTGCCGAAGGGATCGTTGGAAGAGGAGGCTTTGCGCGAGCGTGTCCGCCTGGCCGTGCGCCGCACCGCGACGCGTTGGACCGGCAAGAAACCGATAGTGGACGTGCTGCTCGTTCGGGCCTAATCACAGGCCATGAACCTGTACGCCATCTTCGCCATCTATTTCCTGATGTGGGTCATCAGCGCCTTCATCATGCTCCCCTTTGGCATCCGCACGCCCGACGAAACGGGCGAAGTGCTGCTGAAGGGGCAGGCGGACAGTGCGCCCAGCAATTTCCGGCCCGGCGTTGTCATGCTGCGCGCGACCATATTGGCGACGATCCTGTTCGGCCTCTATTATGCCAATTATGTGCAGGGCTGGGTGACGGTGGACATGCTCCCCGGTTACCGCGCCGCGCAATGAACCTGGCGGCGGCACGGATCGTGCGCGCGGTCGACGTTTAAGGGCCCGCCTGAGCGGAGATGCGCACGGAGCTTCGGCTTCTATGCTAAACATCGAACGATATTGATGCCGTCGCAGCGCGGGGGGACAGGGCCACAGGCTGCGCAGACATGGATATCGCTAATCTGATTAGCCTCCGTCCACCGCGCCACCGGTTCTATCGAAACCGAGCGGATAGCCCATTTCCCAAATCTATCTTGTTACTGCCGCAGTCGCTCGATCGCTTGAGCAAGCGCGACGTAGAGTTTGCCCATGTCGGACGACAGCACTGCGACGCCCAGCGCATTGCCGTCGCGGGCCGACAGGATGATCCGCAGCATTGCCTCAAAATCATGGATATAGCGATTCACATGATCCCGGAATTCCGCGTCATTATCATAATGGAGCGCGATTTCCCGCGATTCGCCGGCGTCCAGCAACTTCACCGCGCGCCGTGTAAACACGCCGCGATCGCCCTTCAGATAGGCGGACCAAGCTGAATCGGTGACATCGTTGGACAGAATTTTGGCGACGTCGATCGCCGTGCTGTTGAGCGATTCGATCAGCAGGGCGGATCGCCGGGCGAAATGATCGCGATCGCGGGTTTCCGATGCGCGTTCCGCTTCCTCAATCCGTTGCTCGACGCTGGCGCTGGTGTCGGCGATCGTCAGCAACTGGCGGGTAAGGCGCTCGGACGCCTGATGCGCTGCCTTCACCGCTTCCTCCGCGACCCGCGCGACATGTTCGATCTGCGCCGTCACCTTCTCGCCGATCACGGCCTGCAAGGCTTCATCGCTGGCCTGCGCCAATTGTTGCGCTGCATCGGGAATGGCGCGGCCCAGCGCCTGGCGGGCGCGTTCCGCCGCCTGATCGGCCGTATCTTTAACACGCAGTAAGGCCGTCACCAGTAGAGGCCCGGCGCCTTCGGTAATCCGCGTCGCGTCCTGATGCGCGGCGTCGAGCGTGGTGCGCAGGCGCTCCACCAGCGCGCGATTGGCTTCCAGCCCGCCTTGCGTGCTTTCCAGCCATTCGGTCAGGCGGCTGCCTTGGCCGCGCAGCATCTCTTCGGCCTCAGCAGTTCGGCCCACCAACGCCTCTGAAATCGCCTCCAGCCGCTCCATTTCGGGCGCGGTGCTGCCCAGCAGCGCGCGGCTCTGCTCCAGCCGCGCATCGAACCGTTCGAGTGCGGCGGGATAGGTTTCGTCCAATTCCCGCACGCTCGAATCGAGCGCAACCAGCAGCGTCTCGGCGCACCCGATCAGCTTTTCGGCGGTCATGCCGCCAGCCGACAGCGCCTTGTCGATCCGCAGCGTTTCCTCGGTCATGCGAACCAGCGCGCCGGTCAGGCGTTCGCCGCGCGCCAGGGCGCTATCCTCCAGCGCTGCGAAGCGGCCCTCGGTCGAGGCGATGGTGTCGTGGAGGCTGTTGTGCAGGCTCGACATCAGGCTGCGCTGACCCTCGATCATATCATTGACCTGATGCAGGCGGCTTTCGACGTCGCCGATCGAGTCGCTGAGCACGGTGACGGTATCGTCGCCGATCGCGATGAGGCTTTCGCGCGAGCGGGCGATCAAGGCGTCGAGCGTGGCCGTCTGGGTGGTCAGGCCGCCATCGGTGATCGCCAGCGTTTCCTGCGCCCGTTGCAGCGCAGCGTCCAGGCGGCGGCGCAAATCCGTCTCCATCGACTCGATGTCGCGTTCGAATATGGCAAGCGACTCTTCGCTCACGTCGTTTATACCCGTCCGGGCCGCCGTCACCAGCGTTTCCAACGCCTCCGCGCGACGAGACAGCGCCGCGTCGGTGGAGGCCATGCTGTCCGTCAGCCTGTGCAATGCGCTGTCCATGCGCTCATGCAGATCCTGTTCCGCGCGATCGAGATCATGGGTCAGTGTCTCGCGAACCTGTGCGCTCATTTCCGCCACGCCGGCCTGCGCCGTTTCGACCAGCGTGGTCAGCGCGGTGGCATGGGTCTCCATATCCTGGCGGCTGCGATCCATCGCCTGCCGCGCGCTCTGCGCCGTGGCGTCGATTCGGCCCGCAGCGATCTCCGCCATGCCGGTGACTTCTTCAGTCGCCGTTCGGGTCGCTTCCTGCAACTGCGTCAACTGGCTGGACAGGCTTTTGGTCGCGGAAAGCGTTCGCGCGCGCGCGTCGTCGGACAGTTCGGCAAGAGAATGAAGGCGGGCCTCCAGCGTGTCGATTCGTTCGGCCAGCGCATGACCATTGTCCATCATCTGCGCGGTCATGCGGCCGGTGCGATCTTCCAGTTCGGGAATGGCCCCGATCAGCATGTCCATGCGCGCCACTAATGCACCGGCAGCGCGTTCGGCCGTTTCCGCCCGTTCGGCCGTGGCATGGGCGCGCGCCGCGATCAGTTCCGCGGACGCTTCCATATTGCTGCTGGCGGCGGCGCCATAGCTGTCGAGCAATTCCGCCTGATCCTGCATCGCCTGCCGGGCGGTTTCCAACTGGCTGCTGATGCGGCCCAGTCGCAATTCCAGCAGGTCGGCTTCGGTTCTCAGCGCGCGCGCGGTGTCGAGATAGCGGCGCGATTCGGCGCGGCTGTTGCGGACCAGCAGCATATAGCCGACGCCAAGCAGGATGAGGGGGATGGCCAGCGTGACGATGGCATTGGCCCAGGCGAACGGACCCGCGGCCAGATCACCAGAGGTCGCGATCGCCCATCCGGCAAAACCTATCCAGCCCACCGCCAGGATGATCAGGCCCCAACGGAGCCGCTTTATCCTCTCGTCGCTCGCACTCTCCGCAGCGTCATTCTCGTCGATGTCGAGAACGGCCTGTTTCAAAAGCAAAATATCATCGGTCTGCGAATCGTTGCCGGTCGCGGTGTGTTCGTCTCGCCAAAACTCGACGATGGTGCTGCCCCCTGTCATGCCAGCATCCTAGCATCTTTTCCGCCCGCGCAAATGCCCTGTTACCAAAACTTAACGCAAGCCCGATAGCGTCTGTCGCCATGTCCTATGATCCTGGTGCCCTTCATGCCGCATTGGCCGCCGCCGTCGGCGAAGACAGCGCACTGATCGCAGACCTGCGCATCGCCTTCCTGGAAAGCGCGACCCGGCAGGTCGATTTGCTCGGCCGGGCGCGTTGCGACGCCAATTGGGAATTGGCGGCCTGGCGGCTCAAGGGATTGGCGGCCAGCTTCGGGCTTACCGCATTGATGGCTTTGGCGGACGAAGCTGCGGCCGCAGCGCCCGGCGACCCGCGCGTGCTGCGCCGCCTGCATGCGGCGCTAGCGGGGCTTGACCAGACATCGTAGGCCGACGCTGAAAGCCTTGCTTGCGCGAAACGCTCCGCCTTGCGAAAAGGTCGGCGCACAACAATCGGGTCGACACGCGCAACGCCATGAGTTTCGCCGCTATTCTGAGCGCTAATCGCGCATCGGGCGATTCGCCCGCGGGTCTGCGCGCGAGCTTGTATTTCGCCGGGCAGACGCTGGTGGAATATCAGGCGCGCCAGGCGGCGCAGGCGGGCGCCAATCGCATCATGATCCTGGTAAGCGTCATCACCCCGGCCCTGTCGCAGGCGGTCGATCGGCTGAGTGCAGACGGCATCGCCGTTGCGCTGGTGCGCGACATGGTCTCAATGGTGCGGGATGCGCCGCGCGAAAGCGACGTGCTGCTGGTGGCGGACGGCGCGATCGTATCGCAGGCGCATTTCGACGGCCTTGGGGCGGCGAAGGGCAATGTCATGCTGGTGACGGATGACAGCCGCGCCAGCGCCCCGTTTGAACGGATCGACGCCGGTCAGCGCTGGGCGGGATTGGCGCGGATCAGCCCGGACCTGCTGTTCGGTACGCTCGACATGATCGGCGACTGGGACCTGGCCCTGACTCTGGTGCGCGCCGCGGTGCAAAGGGGTGCCCGACGGATCACCGTGCCGCAGGATGACCTGCTGGAGGGCCGCGTTGCGCTGGTGGAGGGCCAGGCGCAGGCCGATCTGGTGGCGCAGGCCGTCACCGCGGCCGGATCGTCGCGCGGCCATGCGCGTGGGGGCATCGAACATTATCTGCTGGCGCCGCTGGCCCGTATCGTCAGTCCCTCGCTCATGCGGATGCAGGTGCCGGCGCCGCAGGTACGGATCGCGGCGATTGCGCTGGGCGCGGTGGCGCTGGTGCCGATCGCACTGGGTTGGTCACTGACCGGATTTTGTCTTTTGATGGTGGCGCTGCTGCTGTCGGAAGTCGGCGATCGCCTGAGCGACCTTGCTTTGCGTGCACCGCTGATGGGCTGGTTCGCCTTCTGCGCGCCCGCGACGGTTCTGGCCGGGATGGTCCTTGCCGGCGGCACGACATTGGCCGCCGACCTCGCGGCGCTGCTCGGCATCCTGATGGTGGCCGATCGCTGGGACCGGACGGCGGCGGCGCGACCGTGGATGATCTTCACGCCCGGTACGGCGCTGCTGCTGCTGATCCTGACCGGCTTTGTCGGGGTGATGGCGCAGGGCTTCCGCGTCGCCATTTTGCTCGCGATCGCGTCGGTTGGCGCCATCCTGCTGCGAAAGCGCGATTGAGCAAATTTCCCCAGGACGGTTTAGTGCATTTTAAGGACGTGCAATTATGCTGATCGGCATGAGCGCCCATTCGTCCCTTACCGGCACGGCCATGGCGGGCAACTGGCCAATGGCGCGCGTCATGGCCGGCCTGTCCGCTGTGCCGGTCGGCCATGCCATCGACCTGGCGTTTTTCTTTCCGGACGAAGGGCAACCGCGTCACGACGCCCTGATCGCCGAAACGCGCCGCCATATCGGCGGGTGCATCACCGCGATCGAAATGGCCTTGCGCCTGTCGCTGGGCCATGCGCCCGATGTGGCCGCGGCGCTGGATCGCTGGCCGGCCCCGGTTGCCTGGGCGATGGTGCGCGCGCACCCCACCCTGCTTGGCCCCGGCCTTCTGGCGCATATGCAGATCCGCGCCGGCGTGACGATGATGCTCCGCCAGTTCGGCAAAGCCGACGTCGAGCAACTGAACGAGGTCGCGGACGCATCGACGCCCTCGATCGATGATCCGATGCTCGGCGACGCCTTGTCAGGGCTGGCGCTGGCTGAAGGACGCTGGCTTGCGATCGGCGGGGAAGACGCGCCGATGAAGCCCGACCTTCCCGCCGAGCGTTTCGCCGAACTGACATGGACGGTCGCCGCCTGTCTGACCGTCGTGGCGCAGCGCACCATGGTCGATGGCGATGATCGGCTGCTGGCCGCCTTCGACCGATCTGGATGGGCATTGCTGGCCGACCATGATGAGGCGGCCTGTCCGATCGTTCAGGCGGATCGGCTGGTGCGCCGCATGGGCGAGCAGGCCGACGCGCCTGACCTGCTTGGCCGCTTGCTGGAGCGGCGGCGTTTCCTCCTGTTCGCCGCTGTCACGGCGCGGCAGCTGCGCCTTGAGACCAAACCGGTTGTTGAGATGCTGGTAATGGGCCCATTGTCGCAGGTCGCTGCGCTATGCCTGGCGCTGGGCGGGTCAGGCGCCGATTTTCGCCATCTGCTGCTGGCGTTGCGGCCGGTGCGGCCGTCGCTGTCCGACGCCGCTATCGTGATCGAAGTGGAACGCTATGACGCGTTGAGCGACGAAAAAGCCGATGGCATAGTCGCAGCCCTGCGGACGTCGGCGGCTTTCCGCACGAAGCTGAACCATTTGCGGGCAGTGGCTGGCGCATGAACATGCCGTCGCATCCCGCGATCCTGCGCGCCACCTTGTCTGCCGAAGGCTATCTGCTGAGCGCGGACGCGCCGCTGCTGGCGCTGCAACGGGAAGCTGGCTCGGACCTGGGCGCCCCCTTTGCGGTGCCGCAATTGGTGGCGATCGCCAGGCTGGCGGCGCGACTGGGTGTTTTGGTGTCGCGGCCAGTGGTTGCGGCGGCAGAGCGCGGCGACATCGATATGTGGGTGCGGGCCAAGCCCGAGCGTGACAAGAGCGTCAGCCTTTCGGTCGTGGACTGGCGCGAACGTCCTCCCGCGCCGCTGCCGCCTTACGAGGGTCGGCGAGAAGCTGATATCGCGGCGTTGGCCGATGGTTGGACCTGGCAGATCGACACGCAATTGCGGTTCCAGATGGTGCTGGCAGGGCACGGCGATAGCGGCGCTCTGCCTGACAATCCCCCGGTCCCTGGAACGCGCTTTTCCACCTATTTTCAGTTGGAAGCGGATAGCGATGGCGACATGGCGATGCTGCGCGGCTTTGCCCAGCGGCGGGCCTTTCGCGATCAGCAGGCTGTGCTGGCGAGCGATACCACCCGCCGGTTTCGCCTGTCGGCCTTTCCGATGTTCGATCATGCCGGCCAGTTGACGGGCTATCGTGGGACAGCCTTCCCGCTGGAATTGGCAGTGGCCGCGCCTTTGCCGGAAGAAGCGCCGCTGACGCTGTATCCAGTCGAGTTCGGGCGGCGGCTCGATCGCTCGCTACGGCAGCCGCTGGGGCGGATCATCGCGAATGCCGATACGATCAGCGCGCAGTTGGAAGGACCGCTGCGACCCGATTATGCCGGCTATGCCAACGACATTGCGGCGGCGGGTCGGCATCTGATGGCATTGGTCGACGATCTGGCCGATTTGCAGGCGATCGACCGGCCGGATTTCAGCGTTGTCGCTGAAGAGGTGGACCTGGCCGATCTGGGACGACGGGCAGCAGGCTTGCTGGCGGTCAAGGCGCTTGACCGGCGGATCACCATCGTTGCGCCCGCCCCGGATGCGCCGTTGCTGGCGATTGGAGAGTTTCGCCGAATACTCCAGATATTGGTCAATCTGATCGGTAACGCCGTGCGCTATGCGCCGGAGGGGACGCAGGTGCGCATCGCCACCGAATGGGAAAGCGGCCAGGCGCGCATCGCCGTGATTGACCAGGGGGCGGGGATTGCGCCGGCCGATCGCGAGCGCATTTTCGAGAAATTCGAGCGGCTGGGGCGCGATGACGCCGGTGGCAGTGGCCTCGGCCTCTATATCTCCCGCCGCCTCGCCCGCGCGATGAACGGGGATATCCGCATCGGCGGCGCGCCGGGCGAAGGCGCGCGCTTCATCTTGTCGCTGCCTGTCGCCTGACGCGATAGCCTTTCTCCCATAAAAAACGGCGCCCGTTGAGCGCCGTTCTTCATTATAGCGTTGGCTTGACGCCGATCAGCGCTTATCGACTGCGACATAGTCACGCTGCGTCGGGCCGGTGTAGAGCTGACGGGGGCGGCCGATCTTCTGCGCTGGGTCCGAAATCATTTCGTTCCATTGGGCGACCCAGCCGACGGTGCGGGCGAGGGCGAAGAGCACCGTGAACATTTCGGTCGGGAAGCCGATCGCCGACAGGATCACGCCCGAATAGAAGTCCACATTCGGGTAGAGCTTCTTTTCGACGAAATAGGGATCGTTGAGCGCGATCTGCTCCAGTTCCTTGGCGACGTCGAAGACGGGATCGTTGACACCCAGCTTCTCCAGCACGTCCTTGGCGGTCTTCTGCATCACGGTCGCGCGCGGATCGTAATTTTTATAGACGCGATGGCCAAAGCCCATCAGGCGGAACGGATCGTCCTTGTTCTTGGCGCGGGCGATATATTCCGGGATGCGATCGACGGTGCCGATTTCGCGCAGCATGTTGAGCGCGGCTTCGTTCGCGCCGCCATGCGCCGGCCCCCAGAGACAGGCGATGCCGGCCGCGATGCAGGCGAACGGGTTGGCGCCCGACGACCCGGCGAGGCGCACGGTCGACGTCGAGGCGTTCTGCTCATGATCGGCATGCAGGATGAAGATCTTGTCCATCGCGTCCACGATCACTGGATCGGGAACATAATCCTCCGCCGGGACCGAGAAGGTCATGCGCAGGAAATTGGCGGTGTAGCTCAGGTCATTGCGCGGATAGACGAAGGGCTGACCCACCGAATATTTATAGGCCATGGCCGCGATGGTCGGCATCTTGGCGATCAGGCGGTGGCTTGCAATGCGGCGCTGTTCCGGGTCGTTGATGTCGGTGGAATCATGATAGAAAGCAGAGAGGGCACCGACAACGCCGACCATGATCGCCATCGGATGCGCATCGCGGCGGAAACCGCGGAAGAAGGCCGACAGCTGTTCGTGCACCATGGTATGGCGCGTGATGGTGGTGGTGAAGTCCTCCAGTTCCTTCTGCGACGGCAATTCGCCGTTCAGCAAAAGATAGCAGACTTCCATGAAGCTTGATTCTTCGGCCAACTGGCCGATCGGATAGCCGCGGTGGAGCAGGATGCCGGCGTCACCGTCAATATAGGTCAGGCCGGATTCGCAGCTGGCGGTGGAGGTGAAGCCCGGATCATAGGTGAACATGCCGGTATTGGCGTAGAGCTTGCGCACGTCGATGACCTGCGGGCCGACCGTGCCGTCCATGACGGCATAGTCCTTCGTGTCTCCCCCGACGGTCAAAATGGCATTGTTATCCGACATATTGTTCTCCTTGAGTGCCATCAACCGGCCGATGCGTGCCCAACATCGTTCAGTCGTTCCAAGCTCTCCTCTTTCCCCAAAAGGAAGAGGACATCGAAAATCCCCGGCGAGACCGTGCGACCGGTGAGCGCCGCGCGCAGCGGCTGCGCTACCTTGCCCAATCCCAGACCGGCATCCTCTGCCACGCGGCGTATCACGTCTTCGATCGCTTCGACCGTCCAGGACTGGACGGGCTGGAGAGCGTCGGCTGTCTTTTTCAGCAGCGCGCGCGCGGATTCGTCTAGCAGAGCGGATGCCTTCTCGTCAAAATCGAGTGGGCAATTTTTGAACAGAAATTCTGCGCCCTCCGCAATTTCATTAAGGTTCTTGGCGCGTGGCTTCAGCGAAGCCATCGCTTGCGTCAAGACCGAGACATTGGCATCCGACAGCATGATTTCAAGCCGCTGTTCCACCCGCGGCGCAACCAGTCCGGCCAGGCGGCCATCATCCGCCTCTCGCAGATAATGGCCGTTCAGATTTTCCAGCTTCTTCATGTCGAAGCGCGAAGGCGAACGGCCAACGCCATCGATATCGAACAGGTCGATCGCGCGGGCGATGGAGATGATCTCCTCGTCGCCATGGCCCCAACCCAGACGCAGCAAATAGTTGAGCACTGCCTCGGGCAGCATCCCCATCTCGTCGCGATAGGCGTCAACGCCCAGCGCGCCGTGGCGTTTCGACAGTTTCGCGCCGTCCGAACCGTGGATCAGCGGGATATGGGCGTAGATCGGCTCCTCCCACTGCATCGCCTTGATGATGCTGAGCTGGCGGAAGGCGTTGTTCAGATGATCGTCGCCGCGGATGACGTGAGTGACGCCCATGTCATGATCGTCGACTACGACGGCCAGCATATAGGTTGGCGTGCCATCGGACCGCAGCAGGATCATGTCGTCCAGTTCGGCATTCTGCACGACGACGCGGCCCTGCACGGCGTCCTCGATTACCGTCTCGCCCTCACGCGGGGCTTTGATGCGGATGACGAAGGGCGCGCCTTCCGGCGCATCTTCGGGTGCGCGGTCGCGCCACCGGCCGTCATAGCGCATCGGCTGCTTGGCGGCGCGCTGCTGTTCGCGCAAGGTCGCCAGTTCTTCCGGCGTAGCATAGCAGCGATAGGCGTGGCTGGATTCCAGCAACTGGTTGGCGACCTCCGCATGGCGCGGGGTGCGTGCAAATTGGAACACGGCCGGTTCGTCGCCGCCCACGCCCAGCCAGTCCAGCCCGTCGAAGATTGCGTCGACGGCCGCGTCGGTCGAACGGGCGCGATCGGTGTCTTCGATCCGCAGCAGAAACTTGCCGCCATGATGGCGCGCGAACAGCCAGTTGAACAGCGCGGTGCGGGCACCGCCGATATGCAAATAGCCGGTGGGGGACGGGGCGAAACGGGTCACCACCGGCTTGTTCATTCCCGTTGCACTTGCCGTCATATTCCCTGACATTCGCCTTGCTGACCCATGGATGCTGCGCCCCCTAGCATGGCTTTTGAGCCACGACAAACCTCCCTTGGTGCGAGGCCGGCGGCATTGGCGCGGGCGGGGCTGGAGCGACTCGAAAGCTGGCTGGAGCGCGAGCGCGAACAGATCGGCTTATGGGCGCCGATCGGGCTGGGCAGCGGGATTGCCGCCTGGTTCATCCTGCCCCATGCCATGGCCTGGCTGGCCTTTTGCTGCAGCGCATTGGCGATGGCCTGCATCGGGGCGATGTTGCCGGTGGGCGGGCGGTTGCGGCGGTTATGCGTCGCAGGCGGCATCCTGGCGTGCATGGGGTGCCTGCTGGTCTGGGGGAAGGCCACGATCTGGGGCCAGCCGCCGCTTGGCCGGGCGACCTTCGTGCAGTTGATCGGCGATGTAACGGCGGTGCGTCCCGTTCCGGCACAGGCGATGGTGCGCGTCATGCTGCGACCGGTCGACGCGCCCGATCTGCCGGCCGTCGTGCGGGTGAACATTGCCGATGCCGATGTCCCGGCGGGATTGGGCGAAGGGGCACGGATACGCTTTCGCGCGCGTTTGATGCCGCCCGCGCCGCCGAGCGTGCCGGGCGGCTATGATTTTGCGGCGCGCGCCTATTTTCAAGGGATCGGCGCGACGGGCAAGGCGCTGAAACCGGTCGAAATATTGGCCCCGTCCAAAGCCGCGCCACCGCTGCGGGCGCGGCTGTTCGCCCATATATTGGAACGGGTCGATGGCCCGGCCGAAGGGATTGCCGCGGCCCTGGCGACCGGGGACCAGGGCGCGATCCCAGAAGCCGATGCGGAAGCGATGCGGCGCAGCGGTCTGGCGCATCTTCTGTCGATCAGCGGGCTGCATGTCACGGCGCTGATCGGGGCGGTCATTTTCCTGTTGATGCGGGTAATGGCGTTGAGCCAGCGGGCGGCGCTGGGTTGGCCGCTGATGCTGATCGCGGCGGCGGGCGGTGCACTGGCGGGGATCGGCTATACGCTGCTGACCCGTGCGTTATAGGAGTCAAACCCTGATTTTCCGCAGATTTGCGCTAGGCGGCTGCGGCGCGGGCCAGCGTCACAACGGGAGATTGAGCTGGTTGAAGTCAGGGATTGCTGGGAAGTCGGACAGCCGCTCGCAGATGGTCAGAGCCAATTCCGTGGCACCTTTCTCACGCATTTCCTCATCCGGCATCGTGATAGCTACACGCGCCCATGCCGGTGCTGTCAGTATGATTTCGCATAGTTCGCGGGGGTCGATTCGTTCCATGTCTCATTGAGAACAAAAACGGAACGATTCGGCAAGTGGGTTTGCGATTAGCCGTTCTCTCGATACAGGTGAGCCGGATAAGACGTGGGGAATGATTATGGGTCTAGTTTCCAAGGGTCGGTGGCTGCGGACGGCCATTGCTGGATTATGCGCGTTGGCGACATCGAGCCTTGCTGAAGCGCAAGTAGTGAAATCAGTAGATTTTTCTAAAAATGCCGCGCCCGTCACTGTCACATTTGGGGGCGTTGAAGCGACGCTTCAGCCGATGTTTAAAGGTGAAGATACTCTAGATGTCGCAACCTCAATTCGGGTGCCGGGTGTTCAAACGATAATCACGACCGAAGGATATGCGACGAGCAGATTCATTGAGCGACAGGTAGCCATTGGGCAGCTGTCTAGCGCCGATGCTACTCCTTCGGTGCTGCTGGGTGGGTTCACCGGCGGGGCACACTGTTGCGCGACTCTTCGCGTTGTCACCCCTGTCGCAGGCCGATTAAAGGTAATCGAATTTGAAGAAGTGGACGGTGGCCCAAGCGCGACTTTTCCAAAAGATGTTGATGGTGATGGAACAGTAGATTTTGTGAGGCAGGACGACAGCTTTCGGTATCAGTTTGCCTCCGGTGCGGGCAGTTACAGCCCTCCAGTCTTCCTCAATATCTACAAAGGGCAGATTGTGAACGTGTCTGACCAACCCAGCTTCCGACCAGTCTGGCTGGAATTCGCGAATAAGACGCGGAGGGCGTGTGCTGACCGGTCCAACGAAGATCGAAATGGCGCGTGTATTGCCTATGCGGCAGCGAGCAGCCGCTTAGGAAATCTCGAAGCGGGCCTCAAAGAAGCGATCAAAAATGCCTATGCCGGACCGGGTTTGGAATTGCCTTCTCCATGCAAGGTGGATCTAGTCGAGTATCAATGCCCTGAGGGCCAAGATATCAAGTTCTACACATTTGAGGCCGCAGCAATCTGGTTTCTCCGAAAGTCAGGTTACACAGAATGATCCGTCATTCCGAAAGAAGCTGACCGTTAGCGGTCAGGTCCACGCCGATGCTCGCCAGCAAGGCGTTAGCGTCCATCTGAGCTATCTCGGATGCGTTGGGCGTCCACTCAAACAAACCGTCGTGTGAAGTCAGAATGGGCGCGACTAGATGGACTGCGGCGGCAGGGCCACCGGCCTCAAAGCGGCGAGGGTCCATGTTTTGATATGCCTTTTCCGTCTCATTGATTTTGGCCTTCGGAGCGATGACGGCACCGGGGACGAAAAGCTGATCGCATAGATGATCGACATGGATGAGATGCGTGAATGCCATGTTGCCGCTTGCGGCGCGATACTGGCCTAGTTCCTCCATCAGGACGCTGGCCAGTCTAGCGTATTGCTCTTTGGTCACGCGCTCTGTGAGAGGGAAGACGATCGTTGCGGTTCGGTCGCCTTGGCGGCTGAGGCTATCCATGATGATATGGGCATATCCAAGCGCAACAGCACGGTCATGCAGTGCCAGGCCAATTTCTGCCGCGTCGCCATTGATGCGATATTCCAGCACGATTGCCGTAGCTGCCCGCCAGTATTCAGCGGTATTGTTGCCGCGCGTCCATTCGCTAAATGACCATGCGGCAGGTTCGCCGGGATGATTTTGCATCTGGCTCATTAGGCCATTCATATAGCTTTGGATGCTGTGGCAGTTGGCTCCAGCAGTCGCGTCCAAGCAAGCGCGGTAGGAGTCCTGATAGCTATATGAGCGGGGGTTCACGTTGAAGCGTGTGAGTGTGATTGATGTCACGTCGATCTCTCCAGTTATGTTGTTGGACAGCCCGATGCTGTCATGGATATTTATCGGATTTTGGAGAAATTGCCCTGAAACGGGCCGGGACTAGCAATATCACTCAGACGCAGAAAAGCCCCAGCCAGTATGACCCGGCTGGGGCTTTTTGCTCTTTATGCTGCTTTACGCGAAATCAGTTCTGCTACGGCGTCAAAGGTAGCCGACTTTGCAGCCAGTGCCTTTTTCTCGTTGTAGAGCTTCTTCCCGCGCGCAACGATCCGCTTGTCGAAAGCATCCTGTTCCATCTGGGTTGCCCCGAACAGATACAGTTTACCGCCTTCGATTTTGAAGAACGTCGAACCCATTGCGACCGTTTTCAGATCGCTAGGGGCATCAAGCACGTAGACATCGCTGGCGTCAGTCATCGAACCGAGGTTCATTGCCTGCTCGTCGGAGATCGAACCGGACGAACCATTGCTGGCGCGTTCTGATGCCTCAATCCCCTTGAGGTGCTTACCATGCGTGGCATGATCGAAGCCCTTGATATAATTAAAGACCCCGTCCTCCGATATGCCCTTGGCCTCCAAATGCTTGAAGATCACGGCATACTTTTCGGCGCTACGATCCGTCTCGAAAACAGTGTTCAGCGCGGAATTCCACGGTTGCAGAGTTCCGGTTGAATCCGTCCACGAGCCGAACAGCAGCTTCGTGACAGGCAACCACTTATTGGACTTTTCTCCAGCAGCCTTGATGCCGCAGTTCTTCAAGGTCGCCAGATAGGCTTCCTCGTTGCTTGCATCCAAGATCAGCTTGGCCACGCCAAAGGCGCGACCCAACTGCTTCCAGAGAACCGACCAACCCTGAACCTGAAAGTCTTGCAGGGTCTCATTGTCCTTGACCAGAAGGCCGTTGAACTCAGCTACTTTCCGCTCAACATAGTTCAGAGTGGTGACGATGGTTTCGTTTGCATTTACGTCCGACATAATAACATTCCTTTTGCAAGCACCGGGAAAGAGCGAATCATTTTCCTGTTCCACGGCGAGTTGTTGAAGCCGAAGCGAATGCTTCGCTCCCACTCGACGACCCGTTGCTGGATCGGCGCGTGCTCAGCGAAAGGAGCCGATAGGACTTACGCCCGTTCGGTATTGTCCCCAATCTGCGCCAGCTATTACTCTGGCTTACACACCATGGTTCTTGTGGAATGTCGTTTAATATCAGTGTCAAAGAGCCATCAGGATTGCTCCCGATAAGCCTCTGCTAGAGCGCTGAGCGTAAAAATGGCGTTAGACGGCATGGTTAAAAATCTGCCCTCAGATGACCTGTGCGGGCCATCACTCTTAGTGGGCACTTGCGCTGCGCTTTGCGGGCTTTGGCCCTGCACGAACCCTTAGCGGGCTTCAACGGGCGCGCTTTCCTCGGCGCAGCCACTTTCTATCAATCGTTTTCTGGGAGGAGCGAAGCGACTGGCCGTCCGCAGGACATCTGAGCCGTCGGAGACTACTGATCTGGCGAAGCACCCAGAACTGGCTTCTGGAGGAACTTGTCCTGGCGGGTTCACCGTCTGAAGGGCTGAACAGCCCGGAGGACGCGGGAAACCGCGTGGGGCTACTGATTGGATTTGGGATGAGGGATAGGCCAATGGGATGGGGGGGTATTACTCTACAGAGTAATATACCTATTCTATTGGTTTATCGCTTATCTCAAAGCCGATCACCTACTTAATACTATATATACCTATTCTATTGGATAGGTATATAGACGAGATAACCGCTCAGGCAGTATGATGGACATAGTAGCATAAGTGCCCAGATATACCAGAAACAGATAAATAGATCGAACGCAGAGCACGACACGATAGCGTTTCGTATCAGTTTTACAGGCCATCGTAGCAATCGGTGAACCTGTCGAACCCCCGGATTGGTCGTGCTCTCCGGGGGTTCATTTATCTGGAGCACGACATGAATAGTATTCTCAACATATCGCCAAAGCTGTTGGCCTATTTGAAATCCTGGCACTCGACATCAACGGGAAAGCAGGCTGCTGCTGGCCATACGGTGAATCTGCCATTTCAGGATTTTTTGGACCTGTTCGAGCCAAGGCAGCTTAAAACTCTGCAAGATGCAATTGACGCCAACCGCATCCGCTATCTCCAGAATGAGGACAATAAGTTCGCATTTGTCCTGACATGGAAATCATATGCTGCTCGATCCACAGGCCAGTTCAACAAAGACACGGCAACTATCTGCTCGCGCCAGAAAAGCGCAACGATCAATCTGCCGCAGTCGGGCGACACTCTTCGTGACGATCACAAGGCAGCTATCTCGGCCAAGCTATCCGGCGTTGCAAAGTCGGACGAGCATCGCGCGAACATGAGCGCAGCAGCCAAAGGTAGCAGCAAGGTCGCGTGGACCTCAGAACGCAAAGAAGCGAGAAAACAACAGATCGCGGCAAAGAAAGCTGCTGAGGCCGCTACTCGCAAATCCTCCGAAGATGCCGCATGGGCGCGTCTGGACGCGGCGCGTAGTCAGAAATGAATGTGATCCATGACACTGCGATGAGCCGCTCCGGTCATCAGGTATTCTGGTTGCAAGTTGAGGCGGAGGACTATTCCGACGCTAACGCGCAATTCCGTGCTTGGCTGGCTCTGGGGCATGATGATGTTGGTGATCTTGATGGACTATCCACCTACAAAAAGGGCCAGTGGAACGCGGCATATCGACAAGCGTTGCAGTTGGAGGCGTTGAAGCTGGCCTACAAAAGCGAACCTGCAATATGGCTGACCAAGCAAGACGTCGCCTACGACGTCAACCCGTTTGCTACCGTGGGATTTGCAAATGCAGTGCCAGCGGACGTGAAAATCACCGTGGAAAATGCAGACGATATGGCGGCTTTATTCAAGCTGACATTTGCGGGCCGAGCATAGATTCAAACTGGTTCGAGTTCCTGCACATCGAGCATATCGAATTCGCACCTTATACCCAGAACGCGAACCCGTTTTCCGATTAGCTTTCGGGTTTTCCAGCCGAGTATTAGGCCAGTTTCCAAGCGCCAGCGGCCCCCATCGCCCCGTCGCAATATGAGTTGGCCGTTCTGCTCATTCAGCCAACCTGTCTCATCATGTCGCGATCCCATTGGCACGACCTTACTCCCATGAGCACCACCACTATTCGTGGCCTAACTATACCTTACGGAGATAGATCAGCCATCCAGTCGAGAAAAATATGACCAGAGCGAGAGGCCAGCCAAATTCGGGGGTATAAAGCATGAGCAGACCAGCGATCACAACGGCTGGCACACCGACAATCAAAAGCAGCGTCAGGGACACGCCTCGATTCAGAGTTTCGAGATGCGTGCCGTGACGCGGCTTAGGGATCGGATGCCTATCATTGCGCGCATTTACCGACACGTCGTTAAATCCAACGCCACGATGATTAGCTTTTCGTCGTTGATACCTCATGGAGCCACGAGTTCGGGGATGAAGCCCATGATCCCAAAGATACGCTGTCGTGTATGCGCCGACGAGCAGCACTGCGATCAAACCGATGATAGCCATTACACCCCTGTAAGGTCAGGACGTTAGCGCCAGGTTACGAGATTAATGGGCTTTAGCGGGAACGGTGATGCTTCGCTCGATCGTGGTTTCAGTTTTCACTTCTGCCTTTTTAGGCACGAGCGCTACCTGAAAACCCATATAGCCCACGATGCCCGCTAACGCTCCAACAAGGATTGATCCGACTTTCCAGCCGACCGTTATGCCCTTGGCATTGCCCCGGACCTCGGTTCGCCAGTCTTCCAACGATCGTATGCGCGTCTCATGCCCGTCCGCGCGTCGGTTCATCTCATCCAGCTTGGCGTTGATATTCTTGAACCCGTCATCGACCCGTTGGTCCAGACGAATGAGAAGATCGCGCATTTCCTGATCCACTACGACTGCCATCACAGGGGGTTCGCAATCGCAATTGCATCAGCCACGGGCTGTAGCTTGCCGGTCAAAGCGGCTGTGGCCGGAATGAAGACAGCAAGCGCGGTCGATATGATCTTCCAATTCCGCACAATGAAAAGCGCAACCTGCGCCGCCTGCTTGAAACCGATGCTGCCTTCCTCGGCAGTCTTCTTTATTTTTGCCATGTGCGACCATGCCTCCTACCTTTTGCAGACCCTTAAACAGCCGGGCCAGTGAGCTTGAAGCAATCGACGGTCATCGACGCCTGTAGTGGATCGCTCGTGCTGATGTTGAAGCCGACGCCGATCCTGTCCGGCCTTGCGCCAAAGGCATCGCCAATTGCGGTCGTGCCGACTTGCAGCCAGTTTTTGCCGCATTGGCTGACGTAGAATGTCAGGGTCGAACCCACACAGGCCGCGCGATAGAAAGTCGGCTGAGACTTGAACACCTGAGCAGCAATCGAGCCGTTATAGCCGCCGGTCATTCCCGTGAATTTGATTACCCCAAACGGCTGATACTCGTTCATCTGGCCGCAGATGATGTGCCTGTTGGTCGTGCTATCCATAACCATTAGGCCGCCCTTGCGATAATCGGCATCGTTCATGATGATCGGGGCGCGGATCACGATATCCCAATCCAGCGCTTTGTTGGTCAGCGTCCTGTAGGCCACGCGGCTGATATCGCCGGTCGCACTCGCACCGCTCTTCACCAGCAATCCAGCGTCAGCATCGTCGGTCAACGAAAGCTGGACGGCATTGCCGCTCTGGAGCGTGAAAGTGCTGGCAAGCGGCGCATCGAAATACCACGGCTTGCCGCTGCCACCGCCGCCACTTGATGGCGTAACCCAGCCGACTGCGTAGTTGGTGTTGCTGCTTTTGGCCAAAACCTGCCCGGTAGTGCCGCCCGTGGGGATGCCGTTCAGCGTGACCCATGACGTGTTGTAGTCGCTGCTGTTGGTCTTGCGGAGAATCTGACCCGTTGAACCCCCAGCCGGAACGCCGATGCCCGTAGCGCCGATATCGCCCTTTGGGCCTGTCGCACCCACCGCGCCATCTGCACCTTTCGCCAACCCAGCGTCGATTACATTGCCGTCACTAAGAGTGACGATGAGGTGGCCGTTGCTATCAATGGTGACGCTGACGACGCCGACGCCATCTTGGCCGGGAGTGCCTGAACCGCCATCGCCAGCCGGGATAAACGCTTCCCAGACTGAGCCATTGCTCATCTCCAGCTTGACCGTTCCATCCTCAAAATAGAAGTCGGCAACGTCGGTGCCAGCAGGACCGGGAGTGCCAGGTGCGCCCGCTGGCCCGGTATCGCCCTTGTCGCCCTTTGGACCCTGTGGGCCGGGAATGGTGGACGCTGCGCCGGTCGGGCCAGTTTCGCCCTGAGGTCCGCGTTCGCCGGTATCGCCCTTAGGACCGGGCACCGTAGAGGCAGCACCAGCAGGGCCAGTCGCGCCCGTTTCACCTTTCGGACCTTGCGGGCCAGTCAGGCCGGTATCGCCGCGATCACCTTTGTCACCCTTTGCACCTTGCGGCCCCATGGGGCCGGTTGGTCCGGCAATGGTCGAAGCCGCGCCCGTGTCGCCTTTGTCACCTTTGGGGCCAGTCGGTCCCGTTGGTCCTATCACACCTTGCGGGCCACGCTCGCCAGTGTCGCCTTTATCGCCTTTCGCGCCAGTTGGTCCGACCGGACCAGCGGGACCAGTTGGGCCAGCATTGCCGATGTCACCCTTATCGCCCTTGTCACCCTTCGCGCCAGCAGCGCCGACGGGACCAGCAGGCCCGGCGGCCCCCTGCGGGCCTTCTGGACCGACATCGCCCTGATCGCCCTTGTCACCCTTGGGACCGGGAATGGCGACCAAGCCGCTATCAACGTCGATGATTTCAATTTCAGCCTGTGCGGCGAGTTCGGTAATCCCGACTTCTTGTGCCATTAGTCCACCCTGACCGCTGTTACGGTTCCATAAGCAATGCGCTGTAGATTTGTGTTGTCCCAGACAATCCAGAATTCGTAGCCCATCTCGCTATCGTCGCGGATGAAAGATAGCTGGCCGTTGCGGATGAGGACGTGAACCGACTTGTCGGTATCATTCCACGTCAGACCATTCTCCAAGCTGAGCAGCAGCTTGCGGCGATGATTCTGTGAAATGCTGAGATATGCTTCAACCGGACTTCCGGTTGGAGAGACGCCATTAAGAGTGATAACCCAGATGGTATTGAACGATACTGCATCATCAGATGCAGGAGTGGCATAGCTTATTGTGATTGGTTTATTGACTGCCACTCTAAGTGCCTCCCGATATCGTTTCCGATATTTAGCGGGAGGCACCAGTCGGAGAGGTCAGGGCTTTCTTGGCGGGTTGTTCGTGGTCTGATGATAATAGAACCAGCCACTGCCAGCGTTCTGCGCGCCCTTGGCAATTTCACTGTCGATTTTGCTCTGGCGATATCCAAGAGCGGTTGTCTCGGCGGTCACAAGCGCGCTGTCAGTGCGGCCCATATCGAGAAGCAACGAGGGACCGGCAAGTAGCTGATCCATGGCCTGTCCGTCACGGCTGCCGCCGCTCCACGTATCCCAATTAGGAGCCTTGCTGCTGCCCTGTGCGGTTGCCACAGCAGCATAAGTCTGGGGCAGGGCCGAGACATTGCCACCGGCTGCGGCGATCATCTGAGGGGTCCACAGGGGCAGCGTATATTCAATATCGACGCTGTTGACCTCCATACCGCCGTTGATCCTGCCGGTAATGCGCTTTTGGTGCATGGTGATGAGCCAATCCACGACAGCCTTTGCCTTGGGCGATGCATCACGGAGTGCCTGATTGAAGCCCAGCTTTTCAGCCGCGTGAAGCGCACTCATCCAGTAGCCAATCATGAAGTCGTGTTGCCAAAGGCCATAATCATCGCTCCAGAGACATGGGCCGAAGCGTTGCGCGCCAGCGAAAATCGCATTGTTGCCGCCGCCGATGACATTGGCTGGCGGATTGAGGAAGCCCGGTGTGCTGTCCCAGAAAGCATCGTAGAAACTCTCAAAGTCGAAGACGACCCAATCCAGAATCTCCGCACGGCTGTAGAGCCTGCTCGAATTGCTGGATCCGGTTTTCCACGCGAGAGCGGCGTGCATGTATTTCCAAGCCGCGCCGCGCGATGCAAATTCGCCAGCCTCACCCCAAGCGTTGTTCAAAATCCAGGGTAGGTAGAGGCGGGCCTGATCGCCGAATTTGTGGCCGAGCATCGCAAATTCAGGCGACTGCCACATGAGCGAACCCCAATGCGGAAACTGGTGTGCGTGGTCTTGGTCAATCTGGTTGGTGCCGAAATAGGGCTTGTCGGAAGCCGAACCGCCATAGGGCACCTGAACACGCAGCGGGTTGTTGGCCGTCACAAATTCATAGGGGCGACCACCCTGAATGTAATAGGCGCGCTCACTAGGAGTGCCGCTTTCACCACCACCATAATAATGGTTTCGCAGGGTGATATTGCGGCGAGCGTCGCCCTTGAAGAGTGGCGTCAGCCTGCCATTCTCGAAGCAGTGGAATGGATCGCTGGCATAGCCGGTCAGATAGTCGAGTGCGATTTGCTTCATGTCGCGGTTATCGTGCGGGCGCTTGAGCGTCACGTCACGAGCGTAACGGGCGACCGGCTCGGCCATAATCTGACGATCATCGCGAACGCCGCCCGGACCAGTAATCGGCGAGCGGCCCATCTGGTTGAAGGGCGTGTATTTGAGCCAAACACTGGCATTGGGCACCATGCCGTTCTGGTCGCTTCCGAACGTCCACGGATTGAGCGTGTTCTGACCAGCCGTGATGAGGTCATTGTAGGTGCTGCTTTCCCACGGCATCCAGCGATAGTTCGCGAAGCCGTTGAGCTGCTCGCCAGTGCCCGCGCGCAAATCGCCACCATTGACCGATGCGGCACCTTGCGATCCGAACGGAACGGCCAGGTCATAGGTCGGGACGCGGTTCCAGATATCCTCCTGACTGTAGGCCGGTGGCTCCGCATGAGAGCGCCAGATAATACCGGAGCGCACGGTGCCTTTGGGATACCATTTGTTCGCAGCCGTCACCATGGGATTGCCGCGACCGTCGAGAGTGCCGCTCCACGATACCGGCGATGCTGCCGTGTTCAGCGGCTGGCCGTTAGGCTGTTCGATGCGCCCCAGCAAATTGCCCTCGATGTCGTAGATCAGCCATTTATGCGGCACCATGTAGCTGTTTTTGCCCTGCGGGTCGCCGAACGGGTTGGACGGCATGGTGGCCGTGTCCCAATCATACCCGAGTTGGAACTGGACGTAGGTGCCCATGCGGATGCCTTCGCAGTAATAGTTGATGCCGCCGATGTTGGGCACCGCGCCCTTGGGTAGAACTTCCGTCCATGGTGCCTGTGCGCCATAGAGGATGCTATCTTCAAAGCGGCAGTTCTGCGCTGCTGGACGAGTCATGATGAGTTCGTTGGGGTGATTGATTCCTTCGCCACTCGACCAGTCTTGCAGGACGACCTTATAGGCGCGGCCCGTGGGGACGATCATATCGCCGACGACCACCTCAAGGTCATAAGGGTCTTGGCCAGCCGCCTGATAGCGGATGGTGACAGGCGCCTGAGATGCCGTGAAGCCGCGAGCATCCACGCAAAGCATTTGCAGGTCCGCCGCGCTGATCGGGCCGGAAGCCGCCACATCGTAGCTGCTCTGAACATCGGGACGCCCGTAAGCTACGTTCAACGAAGCCACTTCCAAATTGTTTTGGCTGTCGCTGGTGTTGTTGCCCGACGAGTTGCACTCCAGGCACATGGCAGGGGTGACGCGCAGTTTCACTTCGCTGGTCTGGTCGGGGCCAATCTGAACGCCATTGCTGTAAAAGCGCACGGTGCCACCGGGACCGCCCACATTGTCGATGAATTCCACCGACAATGATTTGAGCGAGCCTGCTGCGAAGGCGGGGTCATCGGCGCTGACAATCTGAGTTTCGGAATTGCCGCGCCCGATCGTCACGACGAGTGTGCTGGAACCTGCCCAATGGCGGCGCAGCTCGAATTTGCCGACATTATATTCATACATCGTGGCGAGGATCGGATATTCCTCATTCACGACGCCATTGAAGGTCATGCGAATGCTAGGCGGTGCCTGCGTCGTCCCATCATCGGTTGTCTGTTTGAAGGTCAGGCCGAGCGGATCGGTGATGAGATAGACGCCCTTCATCAATCGCAGACGGCCATTGGTCATCGCGCTGCCATCGGTGGAACCATAGACCCGCTTGTAAAGGGCGTTAGATGTGCCCACGGCATCGCCGCTGACTGGCCAAGGGCTACCGGCATTCGTGATGGTCCAGCCGCTTGCGACCGGCACGGTGATGTCGTTGCGGCGCTCGATGCGAAGCGGAAAACCAGAAGGGGCGGTAAGGGTGAAGTTGGCAGTCGAACCGGCGAGGTAGATGCCCAGCGGGAAGATCGTGCCGGGATCGCCATAGATGGTGCCAGAACCAGAGAGGTCCAGTTCCTCGTCAGAACCGGGTGGAAGCGGGATCGGCGCATTCACCAAACCCAGCACGACGGCAAGGCCGCTGGTCGTGGACTTTGCCCAGATGGCGATGCCTGAATCTGGCTTGTCGGTAGGGATTATGACCTGTGCTGTTTGCGTCAGGTTCATGGGTGGATCGCCAACGGTAACGGGAACGATAAGCTGATAGCCGGATGCGCCGGGTGGGATAGGAGCGACCTCCTTGATATTCACGACTGCGCCAAGGCCGACCTGTGAGCCGTCGCGGCCTTTCAGGCTGTCGAGCCATCGCTGCTCGGTGCCCACGAAGCCATTTTTGACAGCCGTTTCATAAGCAGAATCGCCGCCATCGACGCCGTTCTCGATGATATCGAGCGCACGTTCATAGAGATCGGCCGACTTTTCGATCATGGTCGTGACCGACTGCGTGACGGTGTTCGGATTGGGGTGAACAGGGACGATGGTGTAGGCTTTGTTCGCCATGGTCTGGCCGGGGAAGGGGTGGACGAGCGTGATGCTCGACTTGCTGTTCACGCTTCTGACGGGATAGTTCAGGCCGTCGATATTGAGTTCCAAGCCGGGATAGTTTGCGACCCAGTTGGTGCCGGTGCCGATAACCTCCGTCGATCCATTAGCAACGCTGACCGTGCCAGCCGTATCAAATTCAAAGTCCATATTTGGATCGCTCCCGCCTACCAGTTTTGCTGATATTTATGCGGGGTAGGGCAGGATCATTCGGGCTTGGGATGCTGATCCTTGACCTTCTGGATGATGGCTTTCCAAGCGTCATATCCCTGATGAAACAGAATATCGAACTGTTCAGCATAGGAAGGATATGCGGCGGCGCGGGCATCGCTGTAGCCCTTCTTGATATCGATTTTCATACGGCCTCCGGTCCTGTCGGCACAGCGACATATTGGTCCAGATAATGGGGATGGCTTAGGTTGACGTAGATCGTCTCAGCCGTGTCGGCCTCGAACTCTGCCGTGCCATCATCAATGACGTGAACGCTATCGCCGATAACAAGTGATGTGCCAGCGGGAAGGCCGCTGATGCAGTTGTAGGAAACTGTCACATTGAACGGCTGGCGCTGCTGGACAGTCCGTGTTTCAAGGTCGAGATAGATAGCATTGGGCATCGTGCCCGCGGCTACTTCGACTTCGATGATCGTAGGGTCAGGATAGTTCGCCTGACCGGATGCAATGACGAGCAGTTGGCCTGCTTCTGTAAAATATGCGTAGGGCATTATCGCTTCATCCCAATCAGCTTCATGTTGATGTCTCGGATATATTGAGAGCGGGCAACGGATCGCGGGGTGAACGCGCCAGAAACGACGCGAGCAATCACGCGAACCTGCGCGCCAGTGACGATGGTGCTGATATCTGCGCCAGTCCTACTGTATGTGTTGCCGTTATCGGTCGTGATGCCGAAGGTCTTCTCTTCGGCCATGACGTAGCCGCCGCCGGTATCGACCCAAAGCTGGATTTTACAGCTCGCGTCATAGGCCTGCGTAGCATCAATGGTGAAGTCCACCTCAATGCTGCCTGAGCCATAAACGCCATCGCCAATGGTCGTAAAGCCGGTCGTCAGAAAGTCCGCTGATCCATTGGCAGCAACAAAGGTGTCCACGCCATTCGCGCCCTGATTGGCCGAGATAGCGCCACCGGCCACTTTGAGTGTGTCGATCGAGGCGTTCGTGATCTGCGCGCCATTGATGATGGCATTTTGCATGATCGCGGTGTTCACCCGGAGCGCGGTGCCATCCAATGTGAGGAGCGGGGTCTTGCCGTTTGGCGTCCAGATGGAAAAGGCGTCGGTCATAAACGCGGTATCCACATAGCCATTCTGGTTGATGATGCCCAAGCCGCCCACGACCTTGGTGCCGTTGACTTCCGTCTGGACCTTGAACGTGACTTGGCTGCTCATCAGACCGTTGATGTCGCTGATGAGTTGGACATTCTGTTCGTAGCTTGCCCCGTTGGTCGGGTTTAGCCGGGTGTTAATGGCGTTGATTTGATCGGCCCTAGCGCCGTTGTCATCGACCTGGGTTTTCGCATTGGCTTTGATGATCGACACAATGCTGTTGCCGGTAGCCTCATCAAAAACGCGGCTGCTCAGTGTCGTGACGCTTTCGGCAACAATCTCGTCGGCATCAATGTAGGCGCGTTCTAGGCCCTGAATGGCGGCTTCTCGGTCGGAAACCTCATCCTCGATTTTGACGCCTAGTTCCTCAATGCGCTCGGCCAGTGCATTTTCGCCGCCTTCGTCAATGACGATGCGCTCCAGTTCGCTGATTTTGCCCTCTGCGTCACCAACACGAACGCCCATGTCGGTTATGTCTTCGGCAAGCGCACTATCACCCTCAGCACGAACGCGACGCTCTTCCGTGAAGGCCGCACTGACCTCCTCGCCATATTCGGCGATCATCTGTGTCACTTCCGATGCAGAAGCGAAGTCCAATCCCGCAATGGTTTCGCGGACATTCTTGAAACCAGCCTCAACGGTGTCCTCGCCGGTTTTTACGCGGCTGGTAAGATGGGTGATCTGCTCTGCTACCAGATTGCCATTTTCATCAACGCGGGTGCCAAGGGCGGTGATCGCGATATGATTCTCGCGGTGAAGAGCGCCCTGCGCCTTGCCGATGGCATCGCCATATCTGAGGTTCAGTTCTTTCAGGTCGGCAATCGGCTGGACCAGTGCGGGCAGAACGAGTGATTTGAAATTCTTGCGAATGTCATCGACACCGGCCTGAACCTCATCGACCTTCTGACCCACGCCATTGACCGCCTCATCAACAGCGTCCTTCAACGCGGAGGAAATCTCGTCATCACTATGAGTGACGAAACAGCGGCGGCCTCCGACGCGGACCTTGTGGGCGCGTGTTGCGGTCGCGGGCATTGCGATGCTGAGAACGACAGGTGTGGACGCCTTGGACTGGCGCAGCATGACGGGGGCTTTGCTGCTGACGTTGCGGCCAAAGCCCCAAATGCCATCGCGGTCAGGAAATACATAAGCGGCAAGGTGCGAGGCTGCTTCGCGAAGAAAGTCACCAACGCTGATAGCCGGATCGCTATCGTCCTCAGGCTTGTCCCTGCTGTCTAGATAGTTTCCCCATGTGTGCGGGAAATCGCGGTCGAGTGCTTCCGCGCCGTCCATGTCGATCATGTTGGCGGGCACGCCCGCAATTTCGCGGAGCATCCAAGCCGCGATAGCGCCAAAGCTCGTTAGGGACTGGCCATTGTCGGTCGCGCCGATCACATCAGCGGTGATCTTGCCAAAAGGCTCAGCACCAAGGCGATACATGCCCACGGCTGGTGCTTTCGCCCATGTTCCAGGCGGTAGCTGCTCAGCGGTGAGGCCGATCAATTGTTCATAGGTCGCGACGGTATATTTGGCTGGGCCGAGCGTAAGCGCGTTCTCATAGACGGCCACCACGTCCTCAGTCGGACCATAGCCATGATACTGATAGACCAGATATTCCATGTCGATCATTGGCGGTTCGATGTTCTCGACAAAGCCGATGGCAAACGGCTTCAACTGGCCTTTGAAATCCGCAAGGCTTTCTGCTGCGCCCGTGCCCGCATAGGAGGATTTCAGAACCTCCTTCTTCAATTCGGCTTCTGGTCCAAGCAACGGTAGCTGGGCATTGGCCATGTCTGCCGCGACCGACATGGACCCGACGCGACCAGCCGGAATATGCTTATAGCTGGACAGCGGTGCGCCATATTCGGCCCACATTAGGCGGCATGGATAGCCGTCAAAATCATATCCCGGCCAATGGGCGTTTCTCATTTCCGCGCTCAGGCGCAGGCCGATGGTGCCATAGTCGATGGCTATTTCGCCGGGGATGCCATTGTCGGTAAGTGCCATGGAGCGGGCAGGGGCACCGATCAGGCAGGGGACATATTCATGATCGTTATCAAACGAGATGGGGCCGTGACCGGGCGAACACATATGCAGAACGACTGTCTGCTTCGCCTTTGGATCGAACGCTGTAACCTCTGCGAGAAAAACCCTCTTCACCCTGCCACCCCATATCCTGTCGGATATTTAGTGGCCTATGGCGCGGGTAACTCTGTCACTTGATAACTGGTTTGAGCAGCAACGATCAGGAACGCCGCCACGTCAGTTTTATAATGGACTAGTCAATTTAGAATTGTTCCCGCAGCGAGATTCATCCCTGAACCTGAACGCCGTCGATTAGCCATCCTAGCACGGAGATTCCTTGCAGGTCCGTCGTGCAGACTGCAATCCCCGTTCCGACGTTGCTTTCAACCTGCCAAGCTATGTCGATCGTTTTTTCGCTGGTCGTCACGGATGACATTGCCGGATCAATCGTGCCCAGATTGCTTCTGAAACCCTCCCGCAACCGTCTGTTGCAAGTCCCCAGGGCGGTCGTTTCAGCATCTGTGTAGACTTGCCCAGACAAGGATTTGGGATTGCCACATGCGCTAATTGGCACGAGCAAAAGCAAGCTAATGATGTGCCTCAATTGGTCGTCTCCGTGGCTCGTCTCATGGGGCTAACTTATACCATCAGAGCGGTCCAGCAACTTCCAAGATCGTTCACATAGAAATGCCGTCATTCACGTGCATGGGCAGCGATGACTATCTCTGCAAGGTAGGTTGCTTACGAGAGTAACGGTAATCGACCGACCTTTATCGTAAGGTCAAGGTCACCAAGTCATTATGCCCTCAACCCCGCGACCTGCATCTCCGTATCCCACCAATTATGGTAGGGGTTCTGACCCTTCCAATCGACCTTCACGCGGCCATAGACCGTCCAATGCTGTGCGGTATCGAGGTTGTCGGGTTCAGGGGCGAATAGCACCGGCTTGGACCTGCCAACCGTCATCATAAAGGCGTCAAAGCGATTGAACGTCGCTTCGTCCATCGCTCCCAGCGTGGCCTTCACCGTCGGCCTAGCCGCATATTCCTGCACGTCCTCGTAGTTAGGGCCGCTGATCAGGATGCTGTCATCGACCTGACCCTTTTCCCAATTGAAGTCGATGCCCGATGGCACTTCAATCCGCTCGCCCATGATGATGCGCGCGGCTTCAATCTGACCGGCTGGATTGCCGGGTGACGTGAAATCGAAACGCCAGAACGGCGATTGCACGGTCTGGCCAAGGTCGATCATCGTCTTGGTTGTATAGGGCGCGAACTTCTGCCCCTGATATGCGGGCACCGGGCCGCTATCATAGACGGGAGCCGAGAGTGTTCCACTAATGGTGGTGGCCGCACGGATGCGGACGGTATCAGTGGCGCGCAAATTGCTGTGGAGGATTGCCACGGTATCGACGGGCGAAGAGCAGCGCATGACGACATAGATGCCGTCCAGGCCGACCGAGCGCCATGCCATGTCCATATTGTCGTTGGTGAGATTCACGCCCGGAGACGCAGGGATTTCAATGCCGGTCGTCTCGAAAGACAGCGGGGCGGAAGCCAAGAAAAATGGGTTTTCGATCATGTCTGCGGCCCCTTGATGGTGATGGTGGTCAACCAGTTTTGGTAGTCGACCACGACGCTGACGACGCGCAGCAGATCGGTTTGATCGACCGGCCAGTCTGGGAAATTGCAGGTGAATGTCGGAGGGGAACCGATGAACGACTGGTCATCGCAAACATCGACACCGGCCAGCACAACCTCATATGCCTGAGACACATGCTTATGCTCGTTCATAATCTCGTCGGCCAGCGCACCAGCGGCGGCTAGGTCGAGATTGGTTTCTAGTTTGATGACACGCGCCTGCGGCTGGACTGCCAGCACCTCAGGTGCGGCCCTTTCCTCAAAGCGATATTCCTCTTTCACGAACGCGCCGCGATTTACATCAATGGCCATTTAGCACCTCCCCACTATTTACACGGTGCCCGCCTGCTTGCCGTTGACAGCAGAGCCATTCCAAAGTGCCGTAATATTCTGACCACGCTCGATTGCTTCCAAAAGCTGCTGCGTCAGGCTGTTGCCAATCTGCTGCTGCTTCAACTGTTCGGCGATAAGCTGGGTCTGGGAGTCCACGGCTTCGACAACGCCGGTCGAGTTATGCGCGTAGATGTTTTCCGCATACTTGGTCGCGCTATCGGTGGCATCCAACAGGCGGTTCCTGATGTTCTGCGACTGCGCCGTGGCCGTGCCGTAAATGTCTTTGGTCATGTCCCAAATGTCGCTGCCCAGAGTGGTCATCGCGGACGTATCGACGGACTTGCCGGATGCCAGCGCGTTCTCATAGTTGGCGAATTCGGCCAGCTTGCTATCCAGACGGCTCTTGGTGCTGAGGCCAGAGCCTTCTCCCATCAGCTTTTCACGGAAGGATTTGAGGTCCGATAGCTGATCCTTGAGCATGTTTTCGCGTTGGATCATGTAATAGCGATCCACGTTCGCCAGTTCGGCAGCGGTCGCGCTGTTGGCGATCATTTCCTCACGCAGCTTGCGGAATTCATTGTTCAGTTCGGCAAGCGGTGCGCCGATAGGATCATCAATGCGGGCCAGTTCCTTGACGATGTTCTCATATTTGGTTGCGAGGGTGACGGCACGATCAAGGTCTTGAGCAGCACCGAGGACGCGCTTTGAAAAGTCGCTAATGCCGGTGAGAACGCCCTTCTGGAGTGCGGTCTTGATCGCAAATTCAATCGCGGCCTCTTCGCCCTCCTTGCCGAAATCGACAATATCGGAACGACCGCTGCCGCCCTTGAGCTTGCCGGTTCGACCCGTGGTCGAGACGCGCCATTTGCCTTTATACTGGCCGATGGAGATATTCGGATTGCCGGTGATGCTGCCGCCAAGCTGATCCGCAATAGCGCCAATGCTATCCATGACCGCGCCAGCCGCCGTGCCCGCCGCTGCCTCATAGGCCGCTTTGTTGCCGGTAACGCTGCTGTCGAGGTAGCCGTCATCACCAAGAGTGATGTTGGCCGTGCCGTATCGCTTCTTCTTGAACATGCCGCCAATCAGACCGCCGCCGATGGAGCCGATCAGGCCACCGATAGGACCGCCAACGATCGAACCGATGCCGCCGCCAATGGACGCGCCAGTCTTGCTGCTGTTGATGCCCAGCGTCTTCATCAGGCCATCAGCCATCTGGCCCATCTGAACGCCGCTCGCCGCTGCGCCCAGCGTGTTGCCGATTGCGCCGGCGACGCTGCCCGGACCCTTGCCGGTGAAGATCTTCTTCATGTCGCCCTTGAAGCCGTCGAATCCGCTGTTGAGGCTTTTCAACGGGCTAAGCAGGGCGGACTTCTGACCATTGCGGCCGAGCAGAGAATCCAAGGTGTTCTGGGATGCCTTCGCGGCGGCCTGGCCGATGCCGGTCAGTGAGCCGTCACCATTCTTGCCCAGAAGGTCGATGATGGAGCCGAGAGGGCCAAGGCCAGCAAAATCGCCCTTGGCGGCATTCGCCAAACCAGAAAGAAGTTGCCCGAATTTGGAAATGGCTTTCCCGAACGTGCCGCTGAACTGTTCGCCCAACTGGTCGATGCTCTGGCCCAGCTCATATTCAAACCGGGTGGCAGTCTCCGCGACGGCACGATCCAGACCGTCGATTGCGCGACGATACTGCTCTTCGGTGATACCGCCGTCGGCGACCGGCTTGGAACGCAGGACGTCCAGACGCTTACGATCCGCGTCAAACTGCTCCATCTTCAAGCGGTCAGATTCAAAGGCGCTATATTGGGATAGAAGGCTTTCGCGGTCCTTCAGCATCCTGTTCTGGCGCTCGATCTCGAACGTCTCGCCAGCACGGGCCTTAATCATGGCAAGTTGCTGCTGATACAGGTCGCCCGTAATATCGACCTTATCCTCAAGCGCGCGGCTCTCGAATTCCCATGCGGCTTCCGCCATGGCCGCTTCCTTGTCGGTCATGGTCAGCTTGCGCTTCTGGAAGTCCAGTTCGGCTTTGCCGTTATCGTTGGCAACGCGCATGTCCGTGAGCAGCTTGGCCGCACGGGTTTGGTCCATCAGCGTGGACAGGCGTTCCTTTTCGGTCGCGGTCAGTTCCTTGCCGCTGACGCGCTGTAGGTCCATCTGCGCGGTATATTTCTCAGCCTCGATCGGCATGAGCGCAGCGATCTTCCTGTTTTCTTCCATGATGGCCCAGAATTCCTGCGCGGCCTTCTGCTGGCGCTCCGCTTCTTTGGCGGCACGCTCTGCCTCACGCTGAGCGTCGGACTTCTTGCCTGCGCCCTTGGGCGCGGTGGCGGTGCCTGTGGCTGGACGGAGATTGCCACTGCCGCCTGACTTCTTTGGTGGTGGTGGACCTAGCTTGCGGGACTCGTCCGTGAGCTTCTGGTCGTTCCAGCCTTTTGGAACATCATCGCCGGTGCGCTCGCGATAGGCGCGCTCCAGCTTTGTGCGGGCGCGATCACGACGGGATTGAGCATAGCCACGTTCAAAGCGGCCACGCATGTTGGACTGGAGGCCGTAGGTCGGGTCTTTGGTTTTATCGTAAACCGACTGAGGCAAGATGGCATCAAGGACGTCACCTCCCGCGTCAGAACCGCGATTGGCCGCATTTGCCGCCTGATCGAGAGCGCCCAAAATGCCAGCGACCTGATCACGCAGCGTTTGCGCCTTGAAACCGATGGCATCGAATACGGCCATCGCGCCATTGAACAACGGCTGGAATGCGTCGCTCAATCCGGCGAACGTGTCGCGAATCTCAGCACCCACATTGTAGGCGGCGTCGGCAATGGACTTCATGTTGCCGCTGCCCTGATCGGCGAAATTGTAAAGCGCCTGACTGAACCCGCCGCCCTTATCGAACGCACCAAAGGTGACTGTCGCGAGGTTGGTCATGGCGGTGAACGCATCGCCAAATGTCTTCGGCATCTGCTTGAATTCTTCGTCCAGCGCGGCGGTAAAGCGCGTATCGGTGAAGGCGCGGAACAGCTTGTCGGCGGTCAATTGGCCTTCGCTGGCCATCTTCTTCAAAGCGCCAACGGGCACATTCATGCTATCGGCGAGCAGCTTCATCAGGCGCGGGCTGTTTTCAGCAAGGGAGCGGAATTCGTCACCGTTGAGCTTGCCCGACGACAATGCCTGCCCAAGCTGGAGAACCGTGGATGCAGTTTCGCCTGCGGTCGCGCCGCTGATCTTGAGGGACTTGGTTACGGTTTCTGTCGCGCGAGCAATCTGTTGTTGTGACGCATCCAGACCCTTACCGCTGGTCATCAGCTTGCCGTAGAGCGTAGCGGTCGAGGTCAACTCACTACGAGTGGCAGCCGCAATTCTGCGAACGTCTTCCTGCGCCTGACCATAATCCGCAAACCCACGCGTCGCGAGGCGCAGCTTGGCTTCCATGTTTGCCGATGCGTCGGCCATCTCAGTGAATTTGGCGGTGATCCCCGCGAGGATCGCGGCAGCGCCAGCGCCCTTGATCCCGGCAAGGCTCCGGCTGAATGTCGTGATGCCGATGGTGGTCGAACCAAGCGCACCATTGAGGCGACGGCTAGAATTACCTACTCGGTCAAGTGCGCGCTCAGCCTGTGAGCCACCACGTTGAGCGCCAGTTGCGTCGATAGTGATGCGGATGGTTGTGTCGGACATCGAATAAGCAGTCTCCGCATTGTGGGGTCTGCTTATTTATCGGGCAGTCTGTCAGGGCTGGTTCTTGCCCTTGGACTTGTCGTCCTTGACTGCTGATAGAACTACCGCGTCCATAGCTCGAATGACTGACCAGAGCATTTCTGATTCATGTAGTGTCAGGCGATACCTGTCCGCATATTTCATGGTGTCGTCCCAGCGCAGCTTGCTTGCGGCCAGCCCAACGTCGCGCATCGTTCCTATTACCAGAAAGGCATTCCAGTAGAATTCACAGTGCTGGGGGAGGGTAGGTTGTTTGGACTGAGCCTCGGCCAATTCGATGACGGAGGAATGCTCATAGCGGCCTGCCTTGATGGCGGCGCTGGCCTCTTTCTCCAATCGCTCGATTCGGGCGAAATCGGGAGAAAGCTGCCAGCGAAGATAGTCAGTTAGTTTTTTTTGGCTTCCTCAAGGGCTTCCGTCTGGAAATTGCTTTCCTCGGAACTGAACTCGTCCAATTCCTGAAAAATCCAGTATGCGCGCTGGTCAGAGAGAAACGCGACGAGGTTCGCGGTCGTGTGCTTCCACACATTATCCTTCACGGGGATACCAGCACTCTTGGTGACGTAATTCTCCACGAACATGCGGATTACGACACCACGGCGCAGCATCACGTCCTCTTCTGTCTGGGGATCATCAATGCGTGACCTCTCGCGCTTGCTCAGCTTGGCAGTGGCGCGCTTCCATTCCAGCAGCCACTTTGGCGAGTTTACGAACTGATGCTTGACGTGAAAAACGCCATAGCTCTTGCCACCCTTGATAACTTCAATCTCGCGGACTTCATCGTCAGACACGCTTGGAAGGTCAAAATCAAATTCCATGTAACACCTCAGGTTTTTATCATGCAGCGTCCTGCTGCCGAGTATTTATGCTGAGGCTCAGTCAAGGGTTGGGGCGGTGGAACCTGAAAACCACCGCCCCATAGAAGCTGCTCGCTGATTAGGCGGCTGGCAACTTCTGGATCATGATGTCCGTGCCCGACACGGAATCGCCGAGCGGCGAGAAGGTCACACTGACCATCTGGTTCGCGCCATCTTCGCTATCCTCAGGGAAGGACGGCTGAGCAGCAGGAATGATGATCCTGTAGCCTGCGCCGTTGAACTCGATGTCAAACTGGATGCTGACGGCTGGGTTCTCGATACCATTCTGGATCAGGTTTTCAGGGCCAAAGTCTTTGCGGTAAAGCAGGGCGACCAGTTCGATGCTCTTACCGGCGGTGCCGATGCCACGGGCAAAGGCCGATCCTAGCTTGCCCTGCGTCGCGCGATCCTGCGTGACCGTTAGCGTCAGGGTCGAATAATCAACTTCACCCAGGCCACCGATGTTGATGTTCTTCACGTCAGGACCAGCGAACTTGGGGGCCGTCGATGCGTCCGCATAGGTAGCGCCAGGAATGGCATTGTTCGATGGGGTAGCGCGACCGCGACCGAGAATCGTGAAGTCTGCTGTTACGATGCCACCAAACTCAGCGGTCAACGTGAACTCCGAAACCTGACAGCCGAAGTAGCGGGTGAACATATTCGTAGCACCGTCGATCCACTTTCGTTCAAAGGTCAGATCGGTTTCGGTCGTGCCCGCTTTGAGCAAGCCGTCCTCATCGAAGGTGCCCGAAAAGGCGCTTTCCAGAAGTAGGTCAGTTGCCGCATCGTCGGCGGTGAATTCTGTATTGAGAGTGCCTTCAACGCGAGGATTGACGAGGCGCTGACCGGCATTGGTGCGGCCCTTGCGTCGGGTTGCACTAACGATTGGGTCAGCAGTTGCGTTGAGGTTGGAACCAACAATGGTTTCAAGACGGACGAAGGCAGGAGTCGCTGGCGTAGTCCCGGCAACGGCTTCCTTCACAATCGCAAATTCGGTATCTGATGGATTAATCGCCATCGAGCGGCCTCCTATTATTATATTCTAGGCCGCGTTGGCCTCCGCCTATTTATGCGGAGGTATGGGATCAGGACTCGATGCGAGGAAAGCAGACAGTTCGCCTGTAAGACCGTATTTCTGTTAGCAGCCGTTCGTTCGGTGGCAGCGCCGGGCATTGTCCGCTATCGTCTGGCTATGAGTGAACCGGCAGACACGACCGCGCCGCCGCCATGGCAACTTCAGCTACCGGATCGCGCGTCGCTTATTGTAGGTGAGCTGGCGAAGCGGGGACATTGGATCGTCGCGACGCTGGCAACCGGAATGCCGTTGCCGGTTGAAACGCATAAAGTCGTCTATCTAGAGCAGGATTTTTGGATCATTCCCCCGACGCAGGATTCAAGTCCTGCGGTTGCTATGCGTGTGGAGCAGAGTGCGACTAACGAGCATCGAACGAAGATGATGCGGTTCCTGAGTGCGCTGTCTTGGTCGCAGGGTTATGGAATCAGGGTCAGCGGTTTTGGCGGCGGTAGTATGCCATTTCTATCATCTGGCAGAGGAATTGGCGGTTACGCGCTCATCGCCGACTTTGTTGTGCGTGATCTGCCGGAACCGGATGCACAGGGGCAGCTCGCACTCGCGCTTATGCGTGAGGCTCGCGGACTCGACCATTCGGCATATTCATTTCTGACCTTCTATCGCGTGCTTGAAGCGACGTTGCCAAACGGCCGCGTGCGGGGCGCTTGGATCACTGATGCATTCGATAAGCTGGAGGGGCAAGCCAAGGAGGCGTTGGCCAAGGTCAGGGCGCGCGGCATCGACGATGTCGGTGCACATATTCAGCGTGCTCGGCGGCAAGCGATAGCGCATGCGGCAGAGCAGCCGATTATGGATCCTGACGACTATAGCGTAGTGCGGGAACTCTATGAAGAACTGCCCCTCATTCAGGGTCTAGCCGAACGCGCGGTTGAGGAAATTCTTGGCATTATGACACCGTCGTCGATCTACCGTTCACACCTCTACGAGCTTGCTGGTTTTCGCGACATCATACCTCCAGGCCTCATGGCACAAATCATGGAGGGGCCATGGGACGATATCAGCGGCACAGTTGATGTGCCACTGCTGGATATCGAGTTGCGCCGGAGTGAACCGTTCGCTGCGCTGCGTGGCATGGTTCCCGTCGCCGCCGATGTCGCGGAAGCGGCGTTGAAGCTGCTCTGCCGCTCCCCTGATAGCCTCATTCAGTTCGAGTTTGAGCTACACTTCGACAGCGAACGGCTTGTGTTTGATTTCACCCGCGGGCTGCAGGTTCGGGATGACGGGTCCGCTCGCGCCGCGCGCAACATCGTCGAATTACGGAGGTTTCAGCTCGATTATTTGGGCAATGGAGAGCTACAGATTTATGATGCTGACACGCGGACGCTGCTTTCCCGCGTTGATGCGTTTATCCCCGTGAATTGCTGGGCTAACCATGAGTGGTTTGATTCTGAAATCGCCAAATGGCTAAAGCTCGCTGAGCAGCGCGCTCTACAAAACCCCTAGTTTCATTCGACTTAGATCAAGCCGTTGGATGGCATATGATCCGGCGGTCTATCGTGGCGAAGCCTAACGCCGCAGTGAACGGCTTGTTGTTAGCATTTTGCAACTGCTGTTTTTGGCCTCAAGCGTCCTCAATACGGCTGCTTCTGTAAAAGACCTTGACGGCAATCATGTAATGGGTTGCGCTGGCAACAACATCGGTCGTGATAGCCCCGCCACGAAGTGCGCCGTCGGGGGTGCTCCAATTGGCGAAGATGGTGGTCACCTTGTCCACCAGCGCCCATGCGTTCGCATCGGCTTCACCAATGGGGATCGCGACATGAACCCACACGCGACCTTCACGGACGACCCTATGGCGGGCATTGCCCAAATTGGCTTTTGTCTCGGTGCCGGGGCGAACAGCAAAACGAATGAATCTCGGCGGCGGGGCTGTCCCTGCTTTCGCATTGTCATGGAGCAAAGGAGCCGACTTGTCGGTCCATTGCGCGATCATGCGCTTTCGCAGCAGGTCAACATCGGTGGAATGGCCCATCAGCGAAGCCCTGCCTTCGCGGCATCAATGCTGCGCTCCACCCAACCAGCGGGTTTGGTTACGGCGTTGCCAGCATTCAAACCATCAACGTGCGGCTGATTGTTCACGATGTTGATGGTGCCGCCCAGCTTTGCAGTGGCAATCTCGGACTGGCCGCGAGCAAGTGCGCGGGCGCCCGCAGGATCAGCACTATCAAGGGTGCCCTGTGGCACGCTGTTAACGCCCACCTGCCAGTCACCGACCGTGACGCTAGTGTCCTCTGGTGTGCCCTCTACGACCCCTTGCAAGACAGCATTGGCCAGATTGCGGTTCACTCGTTCCGCGTGAGCGATGGCCTTGCGCTTCGCGTCCGCGAGGCTCTTGGAGATTTCGCCCATGTTGGTGATGCCGGAGCGCGCCATTATTTCAGCACCGCTTCGTATCGGATGACTGTAACGCCGTTGGGCGCGACGGCCTTGGCGGTATCGACGGTATAGGTGGTCTGGCCCACGAGCAGCAGATCATCTGGGAATGGCTCATGCTTATTGTCGAGCAGGGCGACGGTGCGGCTGCCTAGCAGCGCGCCATTGTTCCAGAACTCCTTTTCCTTCACGATGCCACGAACGCGAAGGTCGCGAGTAGTGACCGGCACGATCTCGCCGTTGGCATCATAGCCACCGCCTGAGGTGCGACGAAGGATGAAGGTGCCACCCAGCGGCCCAGCATATAGCGTCGTGACCGCGCTCGCGAAATTCTCGTAGATGGTCGCCATTATCGCGCACCGCCAGGACGCACGATCGACGTTCCCTTGAACGAACCCCAACGCGCTAGGCGCATGAATACGGCATCTGCCGCCGCAACAGCGTTGGCAGGCTTGATCGTGCCCACGCCGTCCAACTTCAATTCCGATGCGTTGAACGCATTGTCCTGCCAAAGCGTGATGTTGCGGACCTTGAAGGCTGCTAGGATCGCCTGTGCTTCCAGCACCTCTGTTGGGATTAGATCTTCTGGCAGCAGAACCGGGACGTTGGACAGGCCGGGGTTCTCGAAATGAATGAAGCACGCATATTCTTCAAAGCAGGGATCGAGATTGGGAAATGTGCGCGCATACCAATCTGAGCCGGGCATTTTGCCTTCCAGCACCACACCCTTGCGTGGCCATGCCAATGGCTGGAGCGCATCGACCGGCTGGCCCTTGAATGACCACATACGCGAAATCTCTTTCGCGGACTCGATCAGGTAGGGTTCGTCACCGTCGCTTAGTTCCGGGCTGATGCCCAGCAGCGGGTGGACGAAATCGGTCAGGAACTGGTTCGCCTGAACGATGGTCTGCCAGCTATTTGCCGTTGCCCCTGTTATTTTCAATCCCATGCCGCGCCCTCTATTCGAGTGTTCGCAGCTATTTATTCGCTTAGTCGGTTTAAGAGATCATGGGCCGCGCGAATGTATTAATAATTCGCTGGTAGTTTGATTGGACGTGTAAAATGAGTTAAGGGGCGCAAGGTATTTTTGGAGGTTCTCAATGCCGCGTCGCGTTCTGACCGGAACAGTTGTGTCCGATAAGGGCGACAAGACCGTGGTCGTGCTGGTCGAACGTAAGGTGAAGCACGCCCTCTATGGCAAGATCATCAGACGGTCCAAAAAATATCACGCGCATGACGAACGCAACGAATACGTTGAAGGTCAGACTGTTACTATCGAAGAAGTTGCTCCCATTTCCAAGTTGAAGACTTGGAAAGTGGTTGCAGTAACTCCACACCGAATTCCTCGAGATAAAGATACCGGTATCCCAAGGCCACTGAGAGAGCGAACTCCACCTGACGGAGATGATCCATCTCCATCTAGAACATCTATAGCAGGAAGGCGATAGATTATGGATGTCAGAGATGAAATGCAATTCCGGGCTGAGTTATCTGTAAGGTATCACCGCCGAAGAGCCTCATTTCTGGATAGAACAAGCCAGCTGATGACGCTCACGTCATTGATCGGCGGAGCGGCAGCCTTTGCTAGTTTGATAGGTGATCCCAATACCATTTTCGCAAAATGGGCCACTTTGATTATTACCGCTCTGACGCTGATCCAATCGGTATTTCGTATTGATGCCGCCGCAGCCGAACATAAAATGTGGCTAAGAGAATGGAGCAAATTGCTTCTGAATATCCGACAGAATGAGCATCCAACAGAAGCACAAATCGGAGAATGGATGCACGCTCAAACCGAATTAGATAGTAGCTGTGTGAGTGAAATGCGGGCGCTTGAAGCCGATTGTTGGAATCGAACAACCGAGCAAATGGGCTATAATGATGCGCCTGCTCGCGTCAGCTGGTATCATAAGTTATTTGGGCAGGTATGGTCGTTTGAAAACGGAGATTTCTCTCCGAAGACTTCAAAGCAACACCTTCTGCATTGACGATGGCTCGGTCGCAAGACCGAGCCACCTCTGAATGATGGGATGCGATTTAGGCGGCGGTCAGGACCAGAGCGCGGATCGCCTTATAGTCAACAATCGCTGCACCAGTGCGGCGACGTGCGCTATACTTCACAAACTGCGGTTCGGTGATTGGGTCAACAACCCACTTCATCGTGCCATAATCCGCGATGGTGTATGCCTTCTTGAAGTCCGCGAGGATCGCAGCAGGCTTCGCACCGGCAACGGATTCCGCGACCGTTGGCATCATGTCGTCCACGACATAGCGGACGCCATAAATGGTTCCGCCGGGCAGGCCGGAGATCGACGCATCGGCAGGTGCCCACACTGGACGGCCATTCTTATCCTTCTCCTGCATGACCTTGAGTTCAAAGTCGGACGAGATGACGAGAACAGCACCAGCGAGGTAGTTGCTGTGAAGGGTCGAACGCAGGACCAGAACGGCGTCGCTCAGCGCGCCGGTGCCGTCACCGTTCACGGCAGGTGCCTCGACCTTCGCCAGAACGCCGAAGTTATCGGTGAACTTGTTGACGGTGCCCGTAGATAGGGTCTGTGCCAGCAGGCCCATGCGGGTGGAGGTCACGCCAGCAACGTCTTCAACGTTGTTCTGGGTGGTGCCGTTGAGGAACTGGTCGCTCTCCTTTTCGGAGATGTTCAGGACCATGCTGTCCTGTAGTTCCTGCGCGAGATTCAGAACGCTCTCAGGCTCGTCCGAAACCCATGCGGTGTGGCGCTGCTGATCGGTAACATCGGCGAAACCCCAACGCAGCTTGGCGAAGGTATCGACGGTGTTCAGTTCATAGGCCGCCTTTTCAGCCTTGGTGACGGCAGCACCAGAGGTCTTGACCTTGATGATGCGTTCCAAATTGCCAGAAACGGAAAGGACGCGCGCCAGTGCTCGGATTGGGCTTGCCTTCGACAAAGCGCGAGTGATCTCGCTGTCGAAGTGGGTAGGGATGGTGTGGCCACCTTCTACGTTGACCGTGCGGCTGAATTCATCGGCCTTAATGTCACCGTCGGTGACAGCGTGACGGCCCTTTACGAATGCGAACTTAGCAGCGCGCAGGTCGTCGGTTGCATCAACAGTCTGGGACTTGGTGGCGGACTTGCGCGCCAGCAACTCGTTCTGCGCTTCAATCTGCGCTTCCTGATCGGCCTGCTTGTCCTGTAGGGATTTGATTTCGGCATAGAGGGTCTGGACCTCTGCCTTGGTTACTGCGTCTGCTGAATTGGCCTTGGTCGCCAGTTCGTCAAACAGCTTCTGGATATTCTCGTTCACTATTCACCTCTGATTTTGAGTTCAGAGGAGGGCGAAAGCGAGTCCTGCTGTTGTGAGTGGGCGAGTCCTGAACGGAGTGCCGGTCAGCAAACCTGCTGACGCTTTATTTATCGGTTGAATGTCTGCTTGATGCGGTATGAGAGCCAAGCATCTTCAAATGCCTTGGTCATCTCTTCCTCATCATCAGGTGCCGCCGCCTTGATCGCTTCTGCGACAATCTCATCAGGAGTGAGCGCGACTTCTTCCAGCATGTCGCCATGCGATGTGCCGCTGGCGACAGAGCGAAGCGTCTCCGCGAAGTCTGCTAGGCGCTGCTGATCTTCAAGGCTCAAATCGCTGTAGGTTTCGCTGATCGCGCCTTTGACGGCGCTGATGATCGCCAGTTCGTTGCAGGGGAATGTGACCGCGCTGATTTCGTGAAGGGCGATTTCCTTCAAGCGAAGGACACGACGATCCTTCACGCGATCAGCCTGTTTCTGAATAACACGGTAGCCAATGGAGAAGCTGTCGAGTGTGCCATCAAGAAATTGCTGACGCACATTTTGACCATCATGGCTGTCTGAGAAGCGGGCTTTGAAATACAGCCCCTCGTCGCTGTCGCGCAATTCCGTGATCTTGCCGATGGGGCGGTCATGACGGTGATGCGCGAGGAAGGGCATTCCCTTCTTGCTGCTGTTGAAGCGATCTAGGGTGCGGGCGTAGGCACCGCGTTCCACGATATCACCGGCATGGTCGATGTTGCCGTAGGTGGACGCCAGACCCTCAACCTCGTTCTCCTTGATAGGAGCGGCCTTGAAACTCTTGGTCAGAAATTGCGTGGTCATAAGTGTCTGGTCCTATCCGTTCCTCTTGCCGTTATTTATTGCGTCACCCGCGCTGATCGGCACGGCGGCTGGTATCAGCGTCATGTCCGACGACACGGGGTTTGGCGGTTTCGGGCTGCTGCTGGGGTTCCTTGTCGCCACTGGAAGTGGCGAACGCCTCGCCAGCACCGGCAACGGGAATAGGGACGTTGCCCCATTCGACCGGCGGCCAGCCCATTGATTCTCTATATTCGTTGAAGGTCAGCGCGCCGCGACCGGCCATCTTGTCGACCTGTTCCAGCTTATCGTCCTGGAGGTATGGAAGCTGCGTCTCATCAATAGTGAGGGACAGCTTGGGGTCGCCCATTTCCTCGGCCAGAAAGGCTTGGAGGTGGCCAAGAATGAATTCGGCACGGGGCTTGAGCCAGCCGGTATAGAATGTGCGATCCGCCGTCCGCATATTCATGCCGGTGGTTTCGCCCTCAAAGCCAAGCATCACCGGCTGAACGCCAAGCGCCATCGCGATACGGCGTTCGAGCGCCTTCACCACTTCCACGATATCCAGTTCCGCGAAGGTCATCTGGTTTTCAATGAAGTTGGACCCGGCAACCAAGCCTTTCAACTCTTCGTCATCGCGCAGGCGGGACATCGTGTCGCGCAGCTTGGCCCAATCATCGTCGGTCATGTCCTCCAGATTTTCCATCTCTGGAAGCGTGATCCACCCGGCCTTGCGACCGCCATTCGCGAAACGGGCATACATGAGCTTCGTAGCGGCGGCGTATGCCGACACATCGGCCAGGATAGCGTCGCCGGCTCCTGACCCTTGTAGGGCGCTCAGCGGGTTGTAGATGCTGATTTGCAGAACAGCGCCGTCGATGACCTCATAGGCATTGCTGCCTTGGATCAAGCGTTCGACCATCTGCGTGCGGCCAAAGTCATCCGGGTCCATGGTGAAGATCAGTTCAGGCTTGCTGGTCCCGGTCAAACGCTTCGACGGATCATAGAGGATGCGATTGCGCTCTGGCTCCTGATACATGAAGTCGGGGCGTAGGCTTTCGAGGATCGGACGGCTGGCAATCTCTTTGTTGAGGAACAGCCAATCGTCGCCGCCGAGGCCAAGGTCCGTTTCCATGACGCGAAGCAAATTGCTCATAGTGCGGTCACGGAAATTGGGCTGGCTCAGGACTTTCTTGGTCGCCTTGCTGGCGCTCTCGATCTTGATAGTGATGCTGGCCAGCTTCTCAGCGCGGATTTCAAAGCATCGGCGACTGACCGGACATCTATAGAGCAGTTGCTTTGCGCGGCTGGTGAAATTCTCTTCGTCGGTCCAGACGTTCGACAGTCCGCCCGTGCTGAACATGCCGCCTACCGTGCGGCGGCTGCTGGGCCTCTCGACCTTGCTGTAATCACGCGATTTGAACCAAAAAAAACCCACGCTCGCTCCATTCTCTGGCTTGCCTCTTGGGTATTTATTGTTTCTACTACCGAGAATTATCGGAGCCCGTTATTTCAACCTGCAAGATCTGAGAAACGAGGGGGATTTCTATGCTAAGGTATCGGCTGCCTATCGGAGCAACTATCGCTATCCTTTTTGTCTCATCAAGCGCTCAAACGCAGATATTACCTCCTAAAGTCCGAATTTATACACAGCTTGTAAAAGCTGCTGAAATATGTGGAACGAAGTATTCTAAATACCTGTGCTCGACGACGTTACGACATATGGCACTGAAGGATGCGGATATTTCGCTCCAAATCATCGAAGGTAAACCGGCATATATGGATGTCGTTGGGATGACTTATGAAGATCTGAGCGCGAATGCGGTTGATCTCGATCCATGTGCTAATGGCGAAGATGTCAATACTTTCAGTGAATCCGACGTCACCATGTCGAGTCCAACACCATTCACATTTAAAAAAACCGCTCAAGCGGAGTTAGGTGTCCAATCGTCAGTAGATGTAAAGGCTGCTCTTCAAGCATCGGGCGTTCCAGCCGAACAACTGGATATGTTACAGGCCGATTTTAAAGCGGCCTATGCTTCAAAGGCAGCTAGTGAGTTTTCCATGTCTGGAACATATCAGCGTATAGCACTAAAAAATGCTGTGACTGGAGCCATTAAAAATAAGTCGACAGCTAATTCTGACGCGAAAGCCTGTGGGGATGTCCTCCGTAGTTCAGACAAGGCACTCATATATTCGATAGCCGTGATAAAGCTCGACGCTGCTAAGTATGTCTCTAATGTGATTGACAACCTATCTGTATCTTTTGCTGCTGCTGTTAAAGCAAAAGCCGGAAGTGCCGACATCGTCAAGCTAAAGTCCGAACTTAAGAAAGAGATAAATTCCAGTCTGATGGTTGTTCCGGGACCGGATTGGCGAGTGATTTCTTGGGACTACGTTCAGCTAGATTCATAGGACGCCGAGGCTAATGACGTTGAACCTCTGCTTGGGCTTGGTGCCGAGCAGATGGTTGACTCCCTGAGTGAAAGCATCGCCACGGTCAGGGCTGGATTTCAAATCTGGCTCCCATTCTACAAGCTGGGTTTCCAGTCGATCGGATCGGCGCAGCAGTTTCACCTTGCCCATCTGGCAATGAATGAAGGCTTCTTCCGCACGGGCATATTTGCTCTTCACGGCGGTCACGGGAATGACGCGCATCGAGAAGCCTGCCTCCGTCGCCATCTTGCGGAGTAGGGCAGGGCCGGACTTCTGGTTGTTATCCTCGAACAGCACGAAGTCGCCGGGCTTGAGGTGGCGCTTCGCCAATTCCACGATGTAGCGGTAGGATGCATCCAGACCCATCTTGTCGGAGAAGTCGTCCAGCACGACAGCCTGCTTTCCCTTTTTGCCGAATAGAATGATTCCAGTTTCGTCATTGACGCCGCCGCTGGGGTCGATGCTCAGCAAACGACGACCGCATGTTTCGGCATAGGCGCTGGGCAGCAGATTGGTTTCGAGCGCCATGGCCTCGATATTGTCACGGCTCCATAGCTGGCTTTCCCCGGTCGTCCATTCACCCATGATCTCTTCGCGGGCTTTGGTGCTGCCTACGACTGCTTCCGCAGTCAGTTCGGCCAGGTGGTCCGCGTCCTGATGGATATTGGCCATGGACGATGCCGTTGAAGTAACCGTGTTGGGGCGCGTCTCAATTGCCTTCACCCATTCCTGCGCTTTGATAGGCGACGTTGTGATAATCAGCTTGGTGCCGTGTTCGTGCTTTTCACGGACGGCGCGGAACAGGTTGTCGAAGGTGCGTTCATTGCGCCAAAGCGTGAGTTCGTCGCCCCATCCGAAATTCAGAGATGGACCACGGATGCCCTGAGGATCATCAGCGGTGTAAATGGTCGCGCGAGTGCCGTTCGGCCAAATGACGGCTGCATCATGGGGTTTGAAGTGCGGCACGAAATCAGGGCGCGCGGTGTTGATGAGGCCGCTAGGCCCAAGGATCATGGTGTCGCGGACATGCTTGAATGTCGGGCCAACTAGGATGCCATAGCCGCCGGGGAAGACATATTCGGCCAGCAGATTGCAGTTGGTGGAGGCCGCATGAGTCTTGCCCGCGCCACGCCCCATTCGCAGCATCCAGATACGCCAGTCCACGCGGGGCATAAGCTGATGCTCTTCCAGCGCGAACGCCGGGTCTTGCATCACGGCTAGGATTGCTTCGCGAAACTCATCGTCCTGAGCAGGGAGCCATTCGTTCCAGAAGGCATCGACCCCGCAATAGAGGGTCTGGTCGCGAACGAAGGTGATAAGGTCTAGGTAATCGTCCAGCTTACTCGCCATCGACCACCTTGCCGCGCTTGGCGGCGGCGTCGGCCATGCGCTGCTGGAGCGATTTCGCCTTGAGCAACTGGTCTGTTTTCTTCTGGTCTAGCTGGTGACGGCGGTGCGCCTCAGCCAATGCGGCTTGCTGCTCTTCAAATGCCTGCTTGTGGATACGCTGCCAGATTTGAGCGCGCTGATAATCCGACATCTGGCCGTAAAGAGCCAAGCGGCATTGCTCATCGAGCGGGGAAGCAACCAGCGCTGCGAAATCCTCACGCGACATGCCCCCATGGGCTTTCTGGAGCAGATCAGACGCCCGTGCGACCGGATCGGGCAGAATCTCGTCGGTGTTTCGCAGCTTGAATGCGGGGACTGTTTCACCCTGACGGGCAGCGTCGATGATGCGGGAGACTTCACCGGGGGTGGTGACGATCGTGACGCCCGGATCGCGGGTATAGGGCTTCTGGAAAACGCTCTTTTCCTGAGCCTGAAAGTGCTTCTTCACCTGTTCAGGTGACGGAGGTGGTGGCGGTGTTTTGTTCTTGGCCATGCCGGTATTTAGTTGAACAAAACAAGATCAAGGCCCACACTCAAGGCCTAGAAGCATTAGGGGGCAGGTGGCACGGGCTGCTTGTGTGATGCCGGGGAGGCCAGCATTAGTAGGACCGAAGATTTCAAGACGCTTTTCGCAAATATCGCGATCGATAATGCGGACACCATTTCAAAGCGTTATGGGGAGGTGACGCGGGCGCTGAACTTGGAGTTCCGCGATACAGAATCTCGAACCGCGAATAGCCTTCAAGTCGGTTCTTACGGTCGATGGACTGCTATCAAAGGCATTTCCGATCTTGATATGCTATACATTATGCCCAAGCGGTGCTGGAATGATTACAAGGACGGCGGGCAATATAAGCTACTTCGTAAAGCTGCGGACGCAATTCTGGAGCGATACCCCGATACGGAGGTTTACCCAGACACTCTCGTTGTCGTGATCCAATACACTAATTTCAAAATAGAGGTTCAGCCTGTCTTTGCCGAGGATGATGGCAGCTACACCTACCCATACACCAAAAATGGTGGATCATGGCGCACTACGAAACCTCAGGCTGAACTCAATACTACGTCATCTGTCGATTCCGACAAAAACGGGAATCTGCGACGTTTGGCGAAAATGACCCGTGCTTGGAAGAACAAGCATGGCGTAGCTATGGGCGGGCTGCTGATCGACACTCTGGCGCATAACTTCCTGAAATCGAACTCTGATTATGACAAGACGATGTTCGGCTCATGCGGTCAGATGATGCGGGATTTTCTCAGCTATCTGACGGACCAGCCCAAGCAAGACAGATACGCAGCGCTCGGCAGCGGCCAGCATGTAAAAGTGCATAAGCGGTTTCAAGGAAAGGCCAAAAAGGGGCTGGAACTTGCTGACAAGGCGCTGGAAGCAGGAGAGGAAGCCAAGGCCAATAATCGTTGGCGGAAGCTGTTTGGTCGAGGGTATCCTGCTGCCCAAGCAGAGGTCAAAAAAGCCTACATTGTGGAGGCTGGCTACCAAGCCCGTAACACCGAAGAATTCATTGAAGACCGGTTTCCCGTCGACATCCGTTACGCTCTTAGGCTGGATTGCGAAGTGTCGCAGCATGGCTTCCGAACAATTCATATCCGCGCGGCAAGTAGGATGCTCGGTATCAAGCGGCTCAACGTCTTTAAAAGCAAGTCGCTTCATTTTCACATAGCTGACCACAATATCGAAGGTATTTTCCACGTTTATTGGAAGGTGTTAAACCGTGGGCCAATGGCGATCGAGAGGGATATGATCCGGGGGCAAATCGATAAGGACAGCGGTTCAAAGACGAAGCACGAAACGTCCAGTTTCAGGGGCGAGCACGTCGTGGACTGCTACGCCGTCCAGCATGGAGTGGTTGTTGCCAAAGATCGCATCCACGTTCCAATCCTCGACCAGAGTGAAAGCTGATGGATAAAGATCAACTCCTGCGTTCGATCGCTGAAACTGGATACAACGTGGGATTTGGCGCGCGGAAGACATTCGCCACGTTCGATATTGTGGAAAAGGCGCCCGGTTGGATCGGCATTGGCTCATTCGCAGCGGGCATTTTCGCGCTGTTTGTCGAGCGACTGGCGGATAAAGTGCCATCTGCCATACTTTTGATAGTTGGTGTAGCGGCGCTCTATGTGGGTTTCTATCGGTCGTCCGAGTATGAGGCTACGGCAAAGAAACTGCTAGGCCTCCATAACCAACTGCGTCACCTCTATAGAAGTGTTCAGTCAGGAGCAGATGTCCCTTCATCACAGCAAAAGCTGTCTGATATGGAGAACGAGTATTATGCGGTCACTGTCAGCAAGCAGGTGTTTTTAAGCGACTGGTATGCCCACTACAAGTTCTTTGCTCAATCGCAGATCGATTGGATGGATGAGCAGCTTCACTTTAGGTGGTGGAAAGACAAGATACCGCTCTCGGCCAAAGTGGTGATCGTGGGATCGGTGGTTGCACTTGTGGTCTGGCTATTGCGGGTCGGCTTACGCACAATGGTTTGCTGATTTACACTTCGCACTTTTCTGGCGGTCGTGTGTCGTAGTGGGTAACATGACCCAACCACCACCCCGACCAGACATCTGTAGGGCACCCCCTCGGTTCTCCACCCTCACCAAAGGTCAACCGATCTTTGATCTTGACTGCTGGTTATCCACAGTTCGTCAACAGATTTATCCATTCAAACATTTCCACGTTCACACGATAGTATCAGACTGTCAAAGAGCAACACCTGAGCGGTATAGGTCTGGTTTTTCTATATTCTCCATACCTTCGCCTAGACTGCTGGCAGAACCAGTAGATTTATTTCGTCAACACCAAAGATAAATCTAGCTCTCTAGATAGCTTGAGCATATCGCAGTTGAGTGGCAGTGCGACTACCTGAACAGGGCTGACATGCCCACTCAATAGGGTGATCGACCGGACAGGCTCACTACGAGTGGTGGACCATGGGGCAGGGTGGTCGCCCAGTGCTAGAGAATGGCAGAAAAACGCTGGAAAAGGGCGGTTTCGGGGTTGAAAGAGTCAGGGTAAAAATGGCTACAGGTCATATTCCAGATTGAGCACAGGCTTCCAGAAGCAGTCTCTCGCACAATCCTATCTTGTCCTTGCCATAGGCACGTTGGTTCCGCATACGTTCTCATAGCTGAACCTGATAGAGCGGTGACAAATGAGCGATGAAAGCCTGACGCCGGATACCATTTGGGAACACGATCTATTCAATCGTCGAGATGAAGCCGAATTGCTCATCGGCTATCTCGAAAGCGTCGCCTATCGCCCAAATATCCGCGAGGATAAGCAGGGTTTCACGCTTGCAGTCGATGCCCGCTATGGGGAAGGTAAGACATTCTTTTTAAGACGGTTTGCTGAGCATTTGGCAATCAATCACCCTGTCGCATTTGTCGATGCTTGGGCAGATGACCTCGCTGATGAGCCTCTGACCGCACTTGCCGCAACGCTTAAGAAGGCTCTCGATCCTCTATTCGGTAAAGCCGGTGGCGTTGAAGATAAGTTCAATGCGGCCATGGAAAAGGCTGGTCAGATTGCCAAGATCGTCGGCGGGGGATTGCTCAAGAAAGGAGCCGCACTCCTTATCACTGCTGGCGCTGCTGATGCTGCCGCTGAGGTTTTGGCGGGTGCTGGCGAGGAGGTGAAAGACGCGCTGAAGGACGGCATCAAGGATTCCGGGAAAGATGCTGTTGAGATAGCCGACAAAGTGTTCACAAGCGTCGCGCCCCGCAAACTAATGAACGATCGCATCAAGCGGTTTGAAGATGGGCAAGCTGCGATTGCGGATTTGAAAGATAGCCTTGCTTCTCTCGTTGCTGCACTTGATGGGCAATCCCTTCAAGCGCCGATTTATATTGTGATTGATGAACTGGATCGGTGCCGACCGACATATGCGATTAAGTTGCTAGAGGAGATCAAGCATCTATTCGACGTGCCAGGGTTGGTGTTCGTTCTCGGTCTTCACGGCGAGCAATTGGCTCATTCTGTTTCTGGCGCATACGGGGCGACTTTCGATGGCCAGTCGTATTTACGTCGCTTTTTCAACCGCCAGTATGCTTTGGCTGAACCGGAGTTAGGAACACTTCTTCAAAAGCTGTGTGAAAATGCAGGCATTCTCGAAGGGCCGTTCACCTATACCCCTATCACCACTGCGGAAACTGAAATTCAGACGGTCACACTCCCTCAGATTCTGTCCGTGTATATGTCAGCATATGGGCTTCCGGCTAGGTCGGCGTTCGAGGTCGTAGACATACTCCAAACGTCCGCCGTCGTTGCTAATCAACGTGGATCATTACACCTCAATTACCTGCTGCCGTTGATCTTCGGCCATATTTACGGCTTACCGTCAGGCGAAATTGCTAAGGTGAAGGAGAACTGTCGATTCCTTGCATATATTGATACTGACCATTTTGGACGGAATGGCAGGGAGGTGTCGTTCGATGCTGTTGCTGAACTATATCGGAAAGCCAGCTTGATGGACTACAACGCGCTGACGGCAGCCCAGAACGTAGATAAGCCCAACCTCGGAGTTAAAGCTGTCGCCTACGGTAGGCAGAATTTCGACCGAGAGAAAAATCTCTGGTCCGTCGATAATTATCCGAAACTGATTAAGACCGTTGCACGTTTCAAAAATCCCAGCTTCGATGCCTAGTAGCCGCGAGCCTTCCAAAGCGCGGCCTTGGCATCTCTGAGTTGCTTGCGGGCGTCGCGACGGGTTTCGCGGAGGTGTTTATTCTCGACCTGTAGGCGATGCATTGCAACACGGACCTTGCGCGTTTCCTCCTCGATCGCGCAAAGGCGGCTGTCGGCATTTTCCAGCCACGAGGATAGCGCAGACATCATACCCATGATCGCGCTTAGCTGCGTGGGGATGGTGTCGGTCATGCGCATCCGGTCGATGGCATCGGCTACTTCCTTCTTTTTCAGCAGACCACGAACGCGATAGGCCGAAAGCCCGGCCTGCTCCGCGATGGTGCTGATCTTATCGCCCTGTGCGAAGCCTTGAACCGCAATCGTCATCTGTTCCTGCGTGATAGGTGCAGGCTGTTTGATTTTCATAAGTCCCTCCGTTTTGGATATTTAGAGGAGGGCCAATCATTAGATGACGTAGGACTCCTGCGACTGCATATCCTTGTGGAAGGAGATGCAGGTATGTTCCAGAACTTTCGTCCGTGGTCTTATGCTGAGGTATCCATGATAGTCGCGTTCGCGATCTTTGCGGTTCTATCGACGGGGCAATAGATCGCCCTGATACGCAAAGAGCCGGGTTGCCCCGGCTCTTTCTGTCTTTCAAATGCTTAGACGGGCTATGCTCCCTTACGGATCAGCCGCCCCGCGTTAACGCTTCAAACACCTCGTTTTCAAAACATCGGGAGGAGGACATGAAGCGCAGCATTGGCCTGAACGATCCCGCGACAAACGGACCTAAAGGAGAAAATGCGGCTGCCTTCTTGCCGGATATTTATCCGTCAGGTTTGCGCCGGTCGCTTTAGGCGAGATTGTCGTCATTGCCGTGGCAGCTCAACCTCTTCGTCAAATGCGTCGGGATTCTCCGCGAGGATCAACTCTATCAGTTCCAGCTTCTCGGCATCTGATAGGTCGTCGTCATCATCGTCGGGTATGATGCCCGCGTTGCTCAGGAGGGGAAGTTCGGGGCCGGTATAGCTATCGTCGGGGATCGGGGTGGCTTCCCATCCAGTCGCGTGTTGGAGGTCGCCCTGTAGCCAGACTATGTAGCGGCTGAGGTTCATGCCGTTGTCGTCTGGCGTCCAATAGACCTGCTCAAATGTCCTGGTATCCAGCAGACCAAGCCCACAAAGATAGCTTTCGACATGCTGAAAATCGGGTCGCCCGCCTTGCCGGTAATGTGCGGCCAGCTTTAGGCCATTGGGCAATGTGATCTTGGGTGCGCCATGTGATTTTCGATATGCGAGTTCACCGGCCTTCCAGCGCGTCATTGTCAGGAGATGCTTGCTGATGCCTGCCCATTCCAGCAGATTCTCCATCTTGCGGGTCCAACGTCCCCCTTCCTCATAGATCGCCCGGTAGCCGCAGTTGAAGCAATTATAGATGCACTGATTGCCGTCCAGTTTGACGCCGCCGCGCCTGCGTTTGTCGGGCTTGTGACCATTATGGGCGCAGCAGGGGGCGTTGATGGTGTTCCAGCCGCTGGGCGTCCGTCTGCTGGCCGGGATGCTGGCGATCAGTGCGTCGTAAACGATATTGCTCATCCGTCACCAGTAGTGAGGGGGCATTTAGCACTCGGTTAATGCGGAAGAGTTTCGGTCATCGGTCGGCGACGCAAATTGCCCTTTCTGCACGATGATGTTCCGGCTACGCATCGTTTATGCAGCCTCATGAATTCATCAAAAAGTGGACAAACTCCAAACTCAAGGAGTCTGCGTCCGCACAGAGCCATTTCAACGATCTTTGCGATCTCCTAGAAATCGAGAAGCCTGCAGATGCTGATCCGCATGGAATATGGTTCACATTCGAGAAGGGCGCAAAGAAGACCGGTGGCGGGGATGGTTGGGCTGACGTCTGGCGGCGAGGCTCGTTCGCTTGGGAATATAAAGGCAAAAATAAGGACCTAGATCGGGCGCTCGCCCAGCTGCTGCAATACTCGAGCGCGTTAGAGAATCCGCCGCTGCTAATTGTCTCAGATATGTTTCATATCCGAATTCATACCAATTGGACCAACACTGTTCAGCAGGTTCACGCGTTCACGATCGACGATCTTGTAAATGCCAAAACGCGTGACTTATTGCGGAATGCGTTTCTTGATCCTGAAGCATTAAAGCCGACCAAAACTCGGCAGGCATTAACTGAGGATGCGGCAGAAGAGTTTGTTCAATTGGCCCAACGGTTGCGTGATCGGGGGCATGATCCTCACGTCGTGGCGCACTTCGTCAATAGGCTGGTCTTTTGCATGTTCGCGGAGGACGTGCGTCTTCTTCCCGACCATATGTTCACAAAAATGCTTACCGCCAGCAAAATGCGCCCTGATCGTTTTGAAGGCAACGCACAGAAGTTGTTCCGGGCGATGGCATCGGGCGGCGATATCGATTTTACCCCCATTAGCTGGTTTAACGGGGGGCTTTTTGAAGACGATACATCGCTCCCGTTAAATCGAGACGACATCGATAATTTGATAGCCGCTGCGGATTTGGATTGGTCCGAAATAGACCCCTCAATCCTTGGAACGCTGTTCGAACGCGGGCTTGATCCATCGAAACGAAGCCAACTGGGCGCGCATTACACTGACCGTGATAAAATAATGCAGATTGTTCAACCAGTAGTGATCGCGCCTCTAGAAGCTGAATGGGCGGTTATCCGCGAGCGGATTGACCATCAGATGGCTAAAGTAGCAGAGGCGAAGGCCCGCGTTCCCGAGAAGCAGAGTGACGCCCGAAAAGTCTATAACGCTGCGCGTCGTGCGGAAGAACTAGCTTATAGAAATGCGAGTGAACTTCATAATGGCTTTATCGACAGGCTACGCTCATTCCGGGTTCTTGATCCAGCGTGCGGGTCGGGCAACTTCCTGTATCTGTCGCTGTTGTCGTTAAAGGACATCGAACATCGGGCTAATCTGGACGCTGAAATGCTAGGGCTTGGCCGACCCGCTCCGGCGGTTGGTCCGGAATGTGTCCTAGGTATCGAATTAAATGGCTACGCTGCTGAACTCGCCCGTGTGTCTGTTTGGATTGGGGAAATCCAGTGGATGCGGCGGAACGGATTTGACGCTGCTAAAAACCCTATTCTCCGCAACCTAGATACCATCCAGAATCGAGATGCTGTCCTCAATGCGGATGGTAGTCGAGCGAAATGGCCGAAGGCAGATGTGGTCGTAGGAAATCCGCCGTTTCTCGGTGACAAGCGTATGAAATCCGTCTTGGGGGCTGATTACACCGCTCAGCTTCGCAAGGCGTATTCAAAAGACCTCGCCGGACGTAGCGATTTAGTGTGCTATTGGTTTGCGAACGCGTTGCGGGCGATCTCAAACGGCAAGTTGGAGCGGGCTGGCTTAGTTTCAACAAATTCAATCCGGCAAACCAGCAACCGAGGGATTCTGGAGCGTATCTCTACGAAATCGGAGATTTTCAATGCTTGGGCCGACGAACCGTGGGTTGTTGAGGGTGCCGCAGTCCGAGTGTCGCTGGTCTGTTTCGGCACCGGGGCTGGGGATACGAAGAAGCTAAACGGCAAAACGATCGAAATCATTCATGCTGATCTTACCGGGGGAGAGGGCACCCGCGACATGAGCGCCATTAAGGCCCTTGTAGAGAATGGGGGCATCGCTTTTCAGGGTATCAAGCGTGTCGGACAGTTCGAAATTCCTCGCGAGCAAGCGATAGAGTGGATTAACGCACCGCTGAATCCAAACGGGCGATCGAACTTCGATGTTCTCAAGCCATGGGCCAGTGGGTTCGATGTCGTGCGGCGGCCGCAGGATTACTGGATTGTCGACTTCGGCTGGGACACCCCAAAGAAGCAAGCGGCTCTTTACGAGCTACCGTTCAAACATCTGGATACCGTAGTCAGACCTGAGCGCCACGGGAAACGTGAGGCTAGGGCAAACGAGATGTGGTGGATATACTATTGGCCGCGTCCCGATCTTCGTAAGCGATTGCAGACCGTCCGGCGATATGCAGCGCGTCCAAGCGTTGCTAAACATCATATATTTCGGTGGTTCCACTCATCCATCATCCCCGATGGCGCACTGGCTGTGATCGCCAAGGATGATGATGTCACGTTCGGGATAATCCAGTCATATTTCCACAAGGTATGGGCGCTTTCGCGTGGTTCCACTTTAGAGGACCGACCGGCCTACACGCCGTCTACGACATTTGAGACATATCCTTTTCCGGTCGGGCTGACTCCCGACGTTGATCCGAAAAGCTACCAGAAAAATGCAATAGCTATGAAGATCGCGGAAGCCGCAAAGCAGTTAAACGGCTGGCGAGAGGATTGGCTCAATCCTGCAGATCTGGTTCGTCGGAAGAAGGAAATTGTCGAAGGTCTTCCTGATAGACTGATCCCTGTAAATGATGCAGCGGCTAACGCCCTAAAAAAACGCACCCTCACAAACCTTTACAATGACAATCCTACATGGCTCCAAGAAGCACATGCAGAACTAGATGAGGCGGTAGCGGAAGCCTACGGCTGGGGAGATGACTGGCGCGCTGGCATTTTGGATGATGATGAGGTTTTGCATCGGCTATTTGTTTTGCATCAATCTCGGAAATAAATTCGTCCTGAAAAATAAGGTCCGGTTTCGGTTGCTCTAGGATTCACCTGACTGCACGACTGTTTGCACGAAGGAGATATCGAATGCGTGCAACAGTTTTAGAACAAGAACAGTTCGATAAAGTTCTCAGTTATACCGACACAATGAACCGCGCTCCGATGTATCGGTTTATGGTGACGCTCTCGATGAAGCTGGGGCTGCGTCCTATCGAATTAGCAAACATGGAAACAAGCTGGTTCATCGGTGATGAACTGCAAATTCCCCATGGCAAGTCCAAGCGAGGTAAGGCTCGCACACTGCCTGTCAACGATGATATTCTTACCCAATTGCACAACCTCATGGGGCGCAGCAAGGGCAGGGTGTTCTGCAATGCGCGTGGCGATGCGTTTACAGCTAACGGGATCAGCGAAGCTATGCGGCGGCTCTACAGGCTGGCAGGTGTGGCCGGTAGCTGCTATTCTGGTCGTCGGACAGCAGCAACAAACATGGTTGATCGAGGTGTTAACATCAGGATCGTTCAAGAGTTTTTAGGGCATGCCAACCTAGCAACCACTGCGGCCTATTGCGCGGTCACTCCTAAGATGCTGAGGAACGCAGTTTTCTCATAATCTAGTATTTTTCTGATTGCGTGGACACGATGGTGGTGTCTTATGTCGGCTACGGCAACATACCGTTGCAAAGGAGATTTTGAAATGGCGTTGGATTGGAAGAAAGCGGTTAAGCCCGCAAGCAGTGTCGCAGCGTTCGCTAAAGGCAATGCCCGCGTTCCTAAGTCGGCTTCGTCAGTGGTGTCCGACGCGATTGTCAAGCAGATCGAATTGTTCAAAGCGCCAAAGTCCGAAGGGCGTCGGTGGTTCGAAGTGATTGGCGACGAGGTAGGGTTTTCGATTCGATATGCGAACAGCCCAATCAAACTGGTAGGTGACGAAACTCGCGTGGTTGTGCCCAAGGCACAGTTCGTAGAGGTTCTGGAGGCGATCAAGGCCGACGTTGATAAGGGTGCCTTTAGGGAGCAGCTCTCTTTGCAGGAAGAAAAAGTCCGTCAACGCAGCATGACGATGTCTGAGACACGGAAGAATAAGCCCAAAGCCTGATCCTCACTAAAAGTGGAAACGCCCCCCGGTCGAAAGGCCGGGGTTATTCTTTATGGTTAGCTCAACGGATGAAACCCATGGCGAAGCCCGGACAGCGTAAGCCATCCGGGCCGATCGTTTAGCCTATGCGCCCCTTCGAGCGGGCCTTAGCAGCATATTGGGATAGGGTGTGCTTTGCCGTCCAGTGCCGATCTTGCTCCACACGAAGCCCTCCTGGCCCCTGCACAGCGTATATCTCATCGAGCGATAGATACCCAATTTCCGGCGTCCCAAATCCTAGATCCGCCAGCCCGAACGCAAGGCCGTCGTCGTCCATTTCGGTCAGCAGCCATGTCGCTGCTGCCCAAGGCAGGAAGAGTTTGCATACGGGTTCAAAATCCCGTTCCCGGCTAGTCCCTTTGAGCGGCAACTGCTCTTTGTGATTGAGGATAAGCTGCTGAGCAGCCTCTGGGGTGAAAACCGATAACCAGTCCATATGGCCTTCCTTTCATGTCTAAAGGCCATCGGGCGAAAAGACATCAGGTGGCATGGAGAGCAAGTTCAGATTCACCTCACTGGAGTGCTGATGAGGACTGAATTGAGGTTATCCAGAAATCCTACCTGTCAACGTCATTGAGTGGAAGACGCGGACTGGTTTTGGCTATTGATAGAGTGGCACAACGGAAACGGAGTGCCCGACGTGCTTACCCAGATCGAACTTACCCGGCTTGCAGATTTCATGTTTGAGGTTGTCGAGTGCGATGCCGAATATGAAGAGGATGAATTCTGCTGCACATTTGAGGGCACTCGGCTTTATGTCGAACGCTATCTCAGCCATTACCGCATCGAAATTGGGCATGAGGACAATGTAGTAGAATTACCGCGTCACTGATACCCGTAGAACCCTCAGGAACGCCAAAAGCGCCTCAGCAGCAGTTGGGCCGCTTGCGTTCTGTCTGACCCTGTGAGGGGGTGTCAGTCCACCTCAGCATATTCATATTCAGCATCGGGAAAATCGGGGTGCCAGTCTATCTCGCCGTTAGGCCCATGGATGGTTTCGTTGATGTAGGCGTTGAAAACCTCGTTGCCGTCATTGTCGAAAATGACGCGGACGGCCCTGTCCAATTCCACTACGGTCAGTTTGTCATCAAAGCAGTCCATGCGCGTGATGATGCGCCTTAGGTTCTGTTTGACCCGGACGCGGGCAGCGGAGCGTTCCTCTTCATTTTCGCTGTCTATGGATGCGAGCAGGCCTTCCAACCGGGCTTCCAATTCCTCAAGCGAAACATCTTCCGACTGGCCCGCCAATCCCATTTCCAATTCCCGCACCGCTGCTTGGTCGCCGATCAGTTCGGACTCAAGTTGTAGCAACATGCGTTCGATGGCGGGGGAGCCGGTGCGGCTGTAGCTATCAACGAGGTTTTCGACCTGCTTCTGCTTGTCCCCAATAAACCGCTGACGGTCGGCTATCTCGATTCGGAGCGCATCAGACCGACTGTCCGAGGCAACATCCTGCCGAGCGACCACGAACTTCATCGCAACGTCCAGCACGGACTTTTCGACAGCTTCATACCTAATCCAGTTTCGATTGGCGCAGCGCAGCTTGCCCGCGCTTTCGTCCCACACTTTGTTCAGCGCGTTATGACATTTGAGGTAGCTGAACGTCTGTCGGGCTGGGTAGCGGCCACTTTTATGTGAGCGCAGAGTGCCTTTACGAACCGTCACTTCCTGTTTCATGCGGCCACCGCAATGCCCGCATTTCGCGATGCCGCTGAACACATTGTTGTGAGTGATTTGCCAAGCGCCGCTGGTTCCCTTGCGCGCCTGTCGGCCAGCATGGGCTTTAGCGAACATCACAGGGTCGATCGCTTGCGGGAAGTGGTTCAGAACCGCGATGTTTTTGCTGGTCTCTTTACCGCTTCGCGGACGATTCATCGGGTGATACTCGCCCATCACAGCGCGGTTCAAAACTATCTTGGTGAGATAGCCAACCGTCCACCCATTGTTGCTTTTGCGTTCTAGGTGGTTCCAGACTGGCTCGCCCCGTTCGTTCAATTTCTTAGCTATTGCCGGGGTGCCGTATCCGTCGATTGTGAGCTGGAAAATCTCACGCAGCACGGCAACGCGATCCTCATTAAGCGTCATCCTGTATAACGGTGGCTCTGACAGCCTGCTAATCCGTTCGACATTGATCCAGGCGGGGACCGTTCGCGTTTTACTGATGTGTTGGCCCTCAGCAGCGGATTTCTGGGCCGCGATGATGCGTTCATTCTGAGCCGCTTTCAGGCGCTTGCTTTTGTTATCGCTTTCCTCCCTTGCGAGTTCAGCGGCAACAACCGCCTCAATCACCGCGCCGAGAGTGACACGCTCATAGGCTTTGTAAATGCGCTTGCCACTGGCAACAGCGACCGTGACGCCTGCATCCGTCATCTTCTTGACGAAGGGTAGAACCTCATCATGGCCCTGTCGGCTTATGCGGTCGATATGCTCAACTACGAGGACATGCCCATTCTTGAACAAGCCAGCCGCTGTTTGCTTCTCGAACTCATAAAGCAGACCGCCGGGAGCGCGGTTTGCGCCGCTAAAAGCCGACAGCCCTTCATCAATCAGGATGCGATCGGCCGATAATTCCCACTTCTGGTCCGAGATCATCTCACGGCAGAGTTTTAACTGGCGGGACTTACTGCTGCCCAAGGACTGCTCTTGATTCGAAAAGCGCGCGTAAATCGTAGCTGGTAGCGTCATTCGATCTCCCTACGCCCTAGAGCGTAAAAGGGTTGTTACTCCTATAACAGTATGACCGGGGCGGAGGTGCCGACGGTGCGGTCCTGCGTCGCCGCCTTGCTGGTGCTGGGCGGGCTGGCGATGGGGCGGGACGCGGTGACGTTGCGGCTGGTGGCGACGGGCGCGCTTGTGGTGCTGGTCCTATGGCCGGAAGCCCTGGCGGGACCGAGTTTCCAGATGAGCTTTGCGGCCGTTACGGCGCTGGTAGCGCTGGCCGAACATCCGCGCTTTCGCGCCTTTGCCGCCACTAGGGACGAGAGCGTGATTCGCAAGGCGGGGCGGTTGCTGGTCGTCACGCTGGCGACCGGCATCGCCGTCGAACTGGTGCTGATGCCGATCGCGCTGTTCCATTTTCACAAGGCGGGCCTGCTGGGCGCCTTCGCAAATCTGATCGCGATCCCGCTCACCACTTTCGTCGTCATGCCGCTGGAAGCGCTGGCGCTGGTGCTGGATGTGGTGGGGCTGGGCGCGCCCTGCTGGTGGTTGACTACGCAGGCGCTGAACCTGCTGTTGTGGCTGGCCCATGAGGTGGCGGCGAATCCGATGGCGACCTTGCTCGCGCCGACCATGGGAATGGCGCTGTTCGGCGTTACCGTGATCGGGCTGCTGTGGTGCCTGTTATGGCGAACGGGATGGCGATGGCTGGGGATCGCGCCGGTGCTGGTCGGCGTGGCGGTCACCTTTGCCGCATCGCCGCCGGATATATTGATTACCGGCGACGGACGGCATGTCGCGGTGCGGACGGGCAAGGGCATGGCGATTTTGCGCGACCGGGCAGGGGATTATGTGCGCGACGTTCTGTCGGAAAGCGCGGGCTATGAGGGCGAACTGGCGGCGATCGCGGCGCTGTCAGAGGCGCGCTGTTCGCAGGATTTGTGCGCCGTGAGAATGAAGGATGGCAATGGGCGCGCCTGGCGGCTGCTTTTCACCCGCAGCACTGTGCTGATCGAGCGGTCGAGCTTCGCCCGCGATTGCGCCGAGGCGGACATCGTCGTCAGTGATCGAGGCCTGCCGCGCTGGTGCCGCCCGCGCTGGATGAAGGTCGACCGCTGGTTGCTGGCCCGCACCGGCGGCCTGTCCATCACATTGGCGAATGGCGAAGTTCACACCGTCCATCGGGCGGGTGACGCACATCCCTGGATCGCCCGCCCGACCCGCCGCGCATGGCGGGGCCAGCCTGAATCATTTAAGGATCGATCACGCCCTCAGTTATAGCGGCGCAGCAGCCCTGCCAGCTTGCCCTGGATGCGGATCTGGCGCGGGTCGTATATCTGCGGCTCATAGGCCGGGTTGGCCGGGTCGAGGCGGACGCGGCTGCCTTCGCGGCGAAAATATTTCAGCGTGGCTTCCGCTTCGTCGATCAGCGCCACGACGATCTGGCCTTCGCGGGCGACGTCGGTGCGCTGGATCAGCGCGAAGTCGCCGTCGAGGATGCCGGCCTCCATCATCGAATCGCCGGACACTTCCAGCGCATAATGATCGCCCGCGCCAAGCAGCGCGGCGGGCACGGAGAGCATCGCCTGCCCCTCAATCGCCTCGATCGGGACACCGGCTGCGATCCGGCCGTGCATGGGGATTTCGATCACGTCGTTGGCGGCCGTGGGGATCATTGGCGGCTGGGCGGGCGGTGCGACCTTGGGCTTGAGCGCGATCACTGGCGCGGGCGCACGATGCATGGCGTCGGGCAGTTTGAGCACTTCCAATGCGCGGGCGCGATTGGGCAGGCGGCGGATAAAGCCGCGCTCCTCCAATGCGTTGATGAGGCGGTGGATGCCGGATTTGGACCGCAGGTCCAGCGCATCCTTCATTTCCTCGAACGAGGGCGACACACCGCCTTCGTCCAAGCGAGTCTGAATGAAGCTCAGCAATTCCTGCTGTTTGGGCGTCAACATTGCGCGGTCCTTCCGTGGAACGTATGAGGAACGCATAGGAAACAGATGAAGGTTAGTCAAGCACCGAACATGTCAGGGCAGCGGCAAAATCACGACCCGATCGCCCGGCGCCGCCGGCGGCGATTCGGCCGGACGGAGGATCAGGCAATCGGCCTTCGCCATGGCGGCGGTCGCTGCGCTGTCCTGCGACGTGACCGATACGATACCGTCAAGCCCTCGCCAGGCCCGCAGATAATCGTCGCGATCGCCGGTGGCGGGCAGCGGAGAGGCGAGCGGCGCGTCTGTCATTGGCGGTAGCGGGTCGCGCGCGCCGCCCAGATGACGGACCAGAGGGAGCAGGAACAGCGTGCCCGTGACGAAGGCGGAGACGGGATTGCCCGGCAGGCCCAGGAACAACGTATCGCCGATGCGCCCCGCCATCAGCGGCTTGCCCGGCCGCATTTTGATTTTCCAGAAGTCGAGCGTGCCGCCCGCCTTCATGAAGGCAGGGCGCACCAGATCATGGTCGCCGACGGACGCGCCGCCGGTCGAGACGATGATATCGGCGGTCCGCGCTCGTCCGAACGCGGCCACCATGGCGTCGAGATCGTCCGGCACGATGCCGAGGTCGATGACGTCGCAGGGCAGGGCGGCGAGCAACGCGGCGAGCATCGGCGCGTTGGAGGAAGGCAGGAAGCCCGGTGGCGTCGGCGCACCGGGTGGCACCAGTTCGTTGCCGGTGGAGAGCAAAGCGACCGTCGGCCGCCCGCCCACCGGCACGACGCCGTGGCCGCCCAGAACCGCAAGCGCGATTTGCGCCGGGCCGAGTCGGCTGCCGGCCTCCAGCAACAGGCTGTCCCGCGCGAAGTCGGAGGCGGCGGTGCGGACATGGCGACCGGCGGGTAGGGGATCGGCGCTGGCGGTCAACCGGTCGCCATCGCGGGTCGCATTTTCCTGGATCAATATGGCGTCCGCGCCGGGCGGCAGCGGTGCGCCGGTGAAGATGCGGCTCGCTTCGCCGGGGGCCAAGGGGGCGAGGTCCGCCGTGCCGGCTGCGCTTTCGCTGGTGACGCGCCAGGGACCGGGTGCTTCGGCCGCGCGTACGGCATATCCGTCCATCGCCGACAGATCGGCCCAGGGCTGGTTGCGCAGCGCTACCAGATCCTGCGCCAGCCAGCGGCCGGTAGCCGCCGTTATCGGCACGGTTTCGGTCGCCAGTTTGTTCGCTAGCCCGAACAGGCGCGCCTGCGCCTCGGCGACCGGCAGTAGGCTCATCGTGTGCGTCGCCAGTCGCCCGACTTGCCGCCGGTCTTGGCCATCAGGCAGACGCCGCTGATGACCATAGCCTTGTCCAGCGCCTTGGCCATATCATAGACCGTGAGCAGCGCGACGGAGGCGGCGGTCAGCGCTTCCATCTCCACGCCCGTTTGCCCGGCGGTACGGGCGGTGGCGGTTACCGTGACGCCGCTGTCGTCGAGGTAGAAATCAACCGTCACGGCGCTGAGCGCGATCGGGTGGCAGAGCGGGATGAGATCGGCTGTTCTCTTCGCGGCCATGATCCCGGCAACCCGCGCCACGGCGAGCACGTCGCCCTTCTTCACCAAACCGTCGGCGATCGCCCTGGCTGCGTCTGCGCTCATATCGATCCGGCCGGAGGCTATGGCTTCGCGCGCGGTCACCGCCTTGGCACCGACATCTACCATGCGGGCCGCGCCGTCCTCATCCAGATGGGTGAGGCCGCTCATGCGCCCGTCAGCAGATTGTGCGTCGCCGCCTCGACATCGGCCTGGCGCATCAGCGTTTCGCCGACCAGGAAGCAGCGCACGCCATGATCCGCCATGGCGGTGAGGTCGGCATGGCCGGTCAGGCCGCTTTCGGCGACGAATGTGCAGCCTTCGGGCGCTTGGCCCACCAGTTCATAAGTGCGGGCGAAGTCGACCGTAAAATTGCGCAGGTCGCGATTGTTGACGCCGATCAGGCGCGAACGGAGATTGAGCGCGCGCTCAAGCTCAGCCTCGTCATGCACTTCGATCAGGGCGTCCATGCCAAGGCCCAGCGCCGCGTCCTCAATCTCCTGCATCTGCCCGTCGTCCAGCGCGGCGACGATGATCAGGATGGCGTCGGCGCCCAAGGCACGGCTTTCCAGCACCTGCCAGGGATCGACCAGGAAATCCTTGCGCAGTACGGGAATGGCGCAGGCGGACCGGGCGGCCATCAGATAATCGTCATGGCCCTGAAAATACGGCTCGTCGGTCAGGACGGAGAGGCAGGCCGCGCCGCCCGCCGCATAAGCCTGGGCATGGGCGGGCGGATCGAAGTCGGCGCGGATCAGGCCCTTGGACGGGCTGGCCTTCTTGATTTCCGCGATCAGACCGAAACCGGTGCGCGCAGCATGGTCCAGCGCCTGGCGGAAACCGCGCGGCGGCGTCTGTTCGCTGGCGCGGGCGTGAAGCGACGCTACCGTGGTCGCGGCCCGGCGACGGGCGACATCCTCGCGCTTGAAATCGCAAATTTCGATCAGCTTGTTGGTCATGAATAGGCAATCCAGCAATTGAGGAGCGCGTTGGCAAGGCCGCGGTCGATGGTTTCGGCGGCTTCCTCCACGCCTTCGCGCAGATTGGGGACGGCGTCGGCGACGACAAGGGCGGCGGCGGCATTGAGCAGCACGGCGTCGCGATATGGCCCCGGCTCGCCTTGGAGCAGGGCGCGCAGCGCGGCGGCATTGTGGGCCGCGTCGCCGCCGCGGATCGCCTCGACCGGCTGGGTGGACAGGCCGAGTTCGGCGGCGGTCAGGCGGTGCATGGCGACGAGGTTATGGCCCTTCACTTCGGCGATGTCGTTGCCGCCTGCCAGGGAAAGTTCGTCCAACCCCTCGTCGCCGGAAATGATCATGGCATGGTCGACGCCCAGGTCCGCAAGCGCCTGCGCATAGATGGGGACATAGGCCGGGCGGGCGATGCCGACGAGTTGGCGGCGGACCTTGGCCGGATTGGCGAGCGGGCCCATCAGGTTGAAGATGGTGCGTTCGCCGATCGCCTTGCGGATCGGGCCGAGCCGCTTGAGCGCGGGATGATAATTCTGGGCAAAGAGGAAGCAGATGCCAAGGTCGGCGAGGGTGGCTTCGGCGGTTGCGGCGGCCTTGTCCAGGTTTAGGCCCAAGGCCTCCAGCGTGTCGGCCGCGCCGGCCTTGGACGAGGCGGCGCGATTGCCATGTTTGGCGACCGGCACGCCCGATGCTGCGACAACGAGCGAGACAGCTGTGGAGACATTCAACGTGTGATGACCATCGCCGCCGGTGCCGCAGACGTCGATCGCGCCATCGGGCGCGCTGACCGTTATCATGCGCGCGCGCATGGCGCGGGCGGCGGCGGCGATCTCGACGGCGGTTTCGCCGCGTCGCGCCATGGTGACGAGGAAGGCGGCGATATCCGCTTCGGAAAGATCAGCGTCGAACAGCAGGTCGAAGGCCTGGGCTGCTGCGTCTGGGCCGAGCGGTGCGGAAGGATCAGGCAGGCGGGTCATCGCCCTGCCTTAGTCGGCGGCGGGCGGAAGAGTCGATAGGGTGTTAGCGCTTAACTTCGCACTTTTCCCGCCCGTCTTGAAATATGATTTCCTATTGCGGACATATTTGCAAAGGCATCGGGCGATCATAGCGCGGCTGGATGCGATAGGACAGCGTCAAGCCGTCTCGCGCGCCCGCACCGGGATGCCCGCAATTTCCATGAAATTGGCCAGCATGTCATGGCCATGTTCGGTGGCGATGCTTTCGGGGTGGAACTGGACCGAATGGATCGGCAGGGTCGCATGGCGGAAGCCCATGACCGAACCGTCCTCGCTGGTCGCATTCACTACCAGACTGTCGGGAATATCCTCCACGATCAGCGAGTGATAGCGGGTTGCAGTGAAGGGCGAGGGCAGGCCTGCGAACAGGCCCGTGCCGTCATGGGCGACCGGCGATGTCTTGCCGTGCATCAGTCCGCCGCGCACCACCTTGCCGCCGAAATGCTGGCCGATCGCCTGATGGCCCAGGCACACGCCCAACAGCGGCGCACCCGCGTCGGCGCAGGCGCCGACCAGGTCCAGGCTGACGCCCGCTTCATTGGGGGTACAAGGACCAGGCGACAGCAGGAACGCCTTTGCGCCACTGGACAGGGCTTGGCCCGCGGAAATGGCGTCGTTGCGGACAACCTCCACCTGCGCGCCCAGTTCCATCAGATAATGGACCAGGTTCCAGGTGAAGCTGTCGTAATTGTCGATGACGAGGATCATGGCAGAGCCTTAGCGCGGGATGCGCGCGGGGGGAAGTGGGGAGGAACGGTCAGGCATCACCACTGAAAACGGAGCCGGGTTTCGCCGCTATCCTCGCCCTCATGATCGAACCGGCGTTCCATGATGTGCCCCTGCCCGTCGCGATCGACGGCGACGACGGTGCTGCAACGCGTGCCGTAGAGTGGATTTCGGATGAAGATCGGCGAGGCGGCGGCTTCGTCCGGGGCGTCGGACGGGCTGGCGGGGGCGATGCCGGCCTCGGGCAGGCTTTCCCTGCGGAGCGCGTCGAACAGCCGGTCCGGCTGTTCCGCGTCCGTCGTCATCCACTCCAGCAGGGCGGCCTTGAGCGCCAGCGTCTTGGGCCAGGGCGCGTCGAGCGCGCCGTTGGACAAGCCATAAAGGCCCGGCGTCAGCAGGGCGCGTAGCGGCTGCGGGCGGTTGGTGAGGAAATGGGCGCGGTCGGCGTCGACCAGGATTAGGTTGAACGGGTTGAAAACGGCGAGACTGGCCGTTGCGACATCGGCATAGGTGCCGACGCCCGTCAGTAGGTCCGTCACGAGTGCGCCGCGTGACGTGCGATCCGGCTGCGAACCGCCATAGCCGCGCAAATTGGTGACGATCGCGGCCCGGCCGGCCTCCGACACGCCAAGCCATGTGCCGCCTGATTGCAGGTCGCGCCCGGCGATCAACCCTGCGCGGTCGTCCCAATGGGTGAGGGGAGCGGCGGGGCGCGCGTGATATTCGTCGCGATTGCCGGTCAGTATGAGGCGCCAGCGCGGATGCGCGGCCCAGGCCATGGCCATGATGCACATGGCGCCGGTGTATCGCGCGATGCACATGACGCAAGTCCATGGCTTGAAAAACCATCCGCTTGGGGCCATATGGGTCGTGCCGGGTTCGCCCGGCTATGGTGATAAATTGTGTCGTATAATAGACGCAGCGGACCCGGGGGCAGTACCCGGCGGTTCCACCAGAAGGCCCCGATGGCATTGAGCTTTTGGGGTTTCCTGACGGGGCCGAACTAGGATCGACGTGTGTTCAAAGGCGATATTTTTACCCGGCCCGTGTAAGCCGTTAAACTGTGCAAAACTCACAAGTGCCAACGATAACGAAGCACTCGCCATTGCAGCGTGAATGAGGGCCTAACGGCCTGACCTCACTCTAAAATAGCGCGGTTGAACCCACCGGGCAACAGAAGGGAATTCAGCGGCCTCCGGGAGGGCCGGGCAACAGAACCTCCCGGACCTTTCCCCTATCTCTCACGATGGCCCGGCGGGATTGCCGTGGCGCCGGTGTGACTGACGTCGCAGCGAGAGATGCCGCATGTCATCCGTGGACGGTCGATGAGGCGGCACAGGTGATTCGAATCGCCTTTCATCCGCATCCATTTTCGATTACGCTTTTATGACAATATGGCGTAAAAATCATAAGCCATTGAAAATAAATAAAACAAAATCATTTTGTGGGGCGGATGCGCCCTTGTCCTGATGTCATCTAAATGAAATACTTCTGGCTATAGTAAGAAGTTTTTTCTGGAGGCATGAGAGATGAAGAAGGTCGCTGTGATGATGGGTCTGGCTTTGGCGGCGATGACGCCGAATCTGGCTCAGGCGGCGGCCGAGGGCCAGGACCTGGTGGTCGTCGCCGGTCCCGAAGGTCGTCTTGCGGCCAATGCGCTGGCCACGGGCCGCTATGACGCTGCGCTCCGCAAGCTGGAGCCGATGCAGGTCTATGGCGAGAATGATCCGGCTCGTCTCATCAACCTGGGCAACGCCTATGCCGGCGTCGGTCGTTTGGCCCAAGCGCGGGAGGCCTACCGCTCCGCCCACTTCGCACCGGAAACGGTGCTGGTGCTGGCCAATGGCGCGGAAGAATCTTCGCGCACGGTCGCGATGCGTGCGCTGACCCGTCTGAACCCCAGCTACGCGATGCGCTGATCGCACGGCATAAGGTGCAGGGAGCGGGGCGTCGTCCGAAAGGACGGCGCCCCTTTGCGTTAGCGGTCGTGGAAAAGGCCGACCGGGTCGCCCCGGCCGGCCTTTTTTATGCGATGAACCGTCCGATCAGAAGGCCACGGTGAGCGAGGCCGCGATCGTCGTGCCGATCTTGTAGCGGTTGTAATAGACGCGGTTGCCGTCCTGTTCCTGGAATTCCTGGAACTTGCGGCCCAATATGTTGCGCGCCTCGAACTTGACTTCGCTGTTGATGCCACCGGGCAGCTTGACGCCCTGCCGCGCGACGAAGTCGAGCTGGATGCCCGGCCGTTCCTTGATGTCGGGTTGTAGGTTGGGACCACGGCTGGTGACGCGGTCGCTGGCATAGGTCAGCAGCAGCGTCTGTTGGGACAGCTTTTCGGTGTCCTCCAGACCGACCTGGAGATTGACCAGATGGTCAGATTGGCCCGTCAGCGGCGCGCCGTCGATGAAATAGTCGGAGGCGGCCGGCAGGTCGCCGGTCGTGTAGGTATAAGGGATGGTCGTATCGCCATCACTGACCTTCAGTTCCGACTGGGTATAGGTGTAGTTCGCGATCAGCGCGACGCGACGGCTCTGGAAGAAGGGCGAGTCCATCCCATCGAGCGGGATATATTTCTGCGCTTCGACTTCCGCGCCATACAGCGTCGCTTCCGGCGCGTTGGCGAAGCTGGTCGTCACCGCATAGGTGTCCGTGATCGTCGTGTAGGTTTCGATCGGGTTCTTGATCTTCTTGTAGAAGCCCGAAGCGGTCAGCCGTTCGTCGCGGCCCATATACCATTCCGCCCGCAATTCGGCATTCCACAGTTCGCTATCCTGCAGGAACGGGTTGCCGCGATAGAAACGGTTCGAGTCGGTGTCGATGAACGGCTGGGCGATTAGTTCGCGGAACTGCGGGCGGGCCAGCGTCTTGGACCCCGACGCGCGGAATTGCAGGCCGCCACCGGCATCGAAGGTCAGCGTCAGCGCGGGCAACCAGTAGTTATTCTTGATCTGGTTGAACGGCGTGATGCCTGTCGAATATACGTCCACGCCCGTCACCGACTGGCGGCCGCTTTCATAGCGGACACCGGCGTCGATGCTGAAACCGGGGAAAAGTTCGGCCTTCACCTGACCATAGCCGGCATGGACGCGCATCGCGGCGTCATAGACCGGATAATTGCCGGAGAAGTCGAGCAGGCCCAGGTCATAGAGCTGGATCGTTGCGTCCGACAGCAGATAGTCCGGGCGCAACTGCTGCACCGCGACGGGCAGGTTGACCGCGTCGAAATGCAGTTCGTAGCGCGACGACGTCCGCTTCGTATCGGTATAGGCATAGCCGCCGGTCACGACGAATTTCGGCGCGATCTTGAAGCTGAGGTCAGCGCCGCCGGACCAGAGATTTTCCTCCAGGTCGCTGAACGTCACCGACGCGTCGCCGCGCTGGCGATTGAGCGCATTGATGAAGCGATCGCCCACCGGATCGATCGCCAGATCGCGGTTAGAGCGGACATAGACGAATTCGCGCTCATAAGGCGCTTCGCGCTGCGAATTGGCGTAGGAGCCGCGCAGGTCGAGGCTGATCGCGTCGCTGAACTTGAATTCGCCAGCGAACTGAGTGTCGATCAACTGGCGCTCATACCAAGCGGTCTGTTGCGTCAGATAGTCGGCGCCCTGGATCTGGCCGTCATTCTGGCCAACCGCTAGCGAGGCGCGCTTCAACGTGTCGCGGATATAGAGGTTGGTCCAGCGCAGCTTCTGCTCGCCCCATTCCACACCGAAGCCGAGCAGGCCGTTCAGCGTGACCTGATTGTCGGTGACGACCTGGTTATAGCTTTTGCCGGCGCCTTCCGACACGGTCAGCGACGCCTGTTGCAGGTTGTCGCGGGTGCGCCATTTGTTGCTGTAGCCCGCCGTGGCGATAACGCCGACGCGTGCGTCGCCGATGTCGAAGGCCGTGCCGCCATTCAGCGAGCCGGAGAAGTTGAAGGGCAGGCTGTTCGTCCGCTGCACGACCGAGGTCTTGCTGTTGAGGAACTGCATCGCGATCGCCTGCTGGTCGTCGCGCGTGATGTTGGCGAAGGGAACGCCCGAACCAAAGGCGTTCTTGAGCAGCGGCGGCACATCGCGCGAGCTGTCATCGAAGCCGGTCCAGTCGGACTTGCTACCATAATAGGTATAGCCGAGCTGGCCCGACGTTTCGGTGTTGGCGGAACTGCCGACGCCAAATTCCAGATAGGATTCGGTCGGGATCGCCTTGGTCGTCAGGTTGATGACGCCGCCGCCGAATTCGCCGGGGAAGTTGGCGGAAAAGCTCTTCTGTACCAGGGTCGATGCGATGACGCTGGTGGGGAAGAGATCGAGCGGAACAACGCGCTTGAGCGGTTCTGGGCTGGGGAGCGGCGAGCCGTTCAGCAGGGCGAGGGAATAGCGATCGCCCAGGCCACGGACATAGACATAGCCGCCAGCCGCGACCGACAGGCCGGTGACGCGCTGGAGCGAACCGGCGATGTCGCCTTCGCCCGTGCGCTTGATGTCGGCGGCGGACAGGACGTTGACGACCTGCGGCGCGGACTGCGAAATATTGCTGTTGCGACGGCCGGTGACGATAATGTCGGAACCGGGGACCGACACGTCGACATTGCCCGACTGGGCGGCGGCTTCATCGGCGGCGCTGGGCGTGGTCGACATGCCGGCGTCGCCAGCGGTCGATGCGCCGGCTTGGCTGGCATCGGTCTGCGCCATCGCCGTAGGAGCGACCAACGCGGTGGAAATCAGGAGCAGGCGCGCCAGACTGAGCGGCTTCGACATGCTATATATCCCCCTTGGGAAAATTCAGTGCAAAGAGGGCGGGGAAGCGCTGCGTAACGCTCCCCCGCCCCTGTTGAGGTCGTGGGTTCGATCAGGTGGTCGGGATTGCCGTGCAGTTCTTGCTGGTGCTGCCGAAGCTGGCGCTCACCGAGTTGCAGGTCCAGCCGGCGTACCAGGTGTCGCTGCTGTCCTTGACCGCGCCGACATAGGCGGTCGTGGTGAAGGCCGTATCGATCGTCTTGGGGTCGATCGCGACGACGGCGGTTTCGGTCGCGCCGTTGATGAACAGGCTGGTCAGCGACGGGGTGTAGGTGAAGCTGCTGTTCGCGCCGGCCGTGAAGATCGACTGGACCAGGGCGGCGTCGACGCCCGTGCCGGTGCCCTTGAACGGGGTGGTGTTGCACTGCATCACGACAGACAGGTAGCGCGGCTTGCCGGCGTCCTGCAGCGTGGTGTCGGCGTCACGGACCGCAGCGGCGCCGTTGATGCGCAGGCAGCTCTGGTTGGGACTGATGATGATGCCGTTGACCAGCGCCAGGTCGGCGCCGCCGCGCAGCAGCATCGATGCGCCATCGTCACCGGTGTTCGACCGCTGGATATGCGTGAAGTTGGCGACCTTGAGATACTGGCGGGGCAGCGCGTCTTCGCTGGCGTTGCTGTTGGTGGCCGAACCGTTCGAGTCGGTTTCAAGGAAGGTGTCGCCGATATTATTGCCTTCGCGCTGGGCGGAGATGACGAACTGGGCCGTGCCGCGGAAGCCGACGTCGGTGTCCAGATTATCGTCTTCGTTGCCGGTCAGCACCAGATACTTCATGTTGAAGCTGCCGCCGAACGCTTCGATGCCGTCGTCGGAGCTGTTGTGGACCTGAATATGGTCGATCACGGTGCCGCTGCCGACGCCCGACGGGGTCAGGCCCTGCAATTCGCGCGCATCCGCCAGGACGAAGCCCGAATAGCGGATCTGGACGTAGCTGAGGCGGCCTGAGCTGTCGGCATCGTTCGCGCCGCCATAGAGGGCGTTGCTGGTGCCTTCGGTATCGCGTTCGCAGGCGATGGTGCCGGGCGCTGCGGCCGGGGCCTGGCAGTCGGTGATCTTCGCACGGCCGAGCAGCACGATGCCGCCCCACTGGCCCGAAGACTGGTCGGTCGAGGCGCCGGTGACGTTTTCACGGCTGGTGAAGATGATCGGTGCGGTGGCGCTGCCCACGGCGTTGATTTTGTTGCCGCGGTTGACCGCCAGATAGGCGTTGCCGGTGCTGGCGAAGACGACGACGCCCGGATCGATGTTCAGCGTGACGTCGGTGTTGGTGGTGGCGGCGCCCTGGTCGGTGCCGACATCGACGCGGCCGGGCAGCGAATAGATGACGCCCGTGGTCTTGGCGATCGCCGTCGTCGCGGTGAAGCGCGCCGGGAAGGCGCAGTTACGCCAGGTGTTGGTGCCATCCGTGATGGTGCCCAGATCGCTCAGCTGGTTGGGGCCGGCGATGGCCGGGCAGTTGGCCGCCGGGGTCACCGCGGTCGGCGTGGGGGTCGGCGTGGGCGTGGGGGTCGGCGTAGGCGTCGGAGTCGGCGCGGGAATAACGATCGTGCCTTCGCCCGGCGAAGCGATGTCGTCGGCACCGCAGGCGCTCAGGCCCACGCAGGCGCAGCTCGCCATCAGGATCGTTTGGATACGGTTAATCTTGGCCATGTCGTCTCCGCTCCGGTGCTTGCCGGGATGGTTGAAGTGCGGAGCGCAGGGGAATTTCGACTCGGACAACGCCCCCTGTCGCCCTCAGGACGGGCAGTTAGGCGCGGCAGATGACAGGCTGATGCTTCTTCTGTGACAAGATGGCGTCGTTAAAATGACAGTTTGGAGACTCGATCGCCATTTCCATGGTTAAAGCCGTCTGTGCTAAGACATACGCCGGGGTGGGGTGATGGCAGGAGATGCGCTTGCAACCGGAAATTGAATTGAAGCTGGACCTGATGCCGCAAGCGGCGGAGATGTTCGCATCATGGCCGTCGCTGCCAATGGAGAACCAGACGGCGGCGCTGCACGCCATCTATTTCGACACGCCCGACCAGCAACTGGGCAAGCGGGGCATGAGCCTGCGCATCCGCCGAACGGGCCGCCGCCGTGTCCAGACAGTGAAGGCCGATGGGCGCGATGGCGCGGGCCTGTTCGCGCGGGACGAATGGGAGATGCCGGTGCGCGGTGTCACGCCGGTGCTGGACGATCGCACGCCTGTCGCGGCGCTGCTGGGCGAGGCCGTGGGGCAAGTGGACCGGCTGTTCACCGTGGACGTGCAGCGCCGGACGTGGATGGTGAAGCAGGACAGCGCCACCATCGAACTGGTGCTGGATCGCGGCGCGGTGCTGGCGAACGGGCGGGAACAGGCGATCTGCGAGATCGAACTGGAATTGAAGGCCGGCGAACCGGCGGCGCTGTTCGCGCTGGCGCGGCGGATCGATGCTGACATCGCCGTGCGGCCCGGCGTGCTTAGCAAGGCCGAGCGCGGCTATCGACTGACGCAGGCGTTACCGGCGGCGGTGAAGGCGGAGAAGGTGGCGCTGGACCCCACTATGAGCATCCGTCAGGCCTTCCTGCGGATCGTCGCGGCATGCCTGCGCCATTATCGGCTGAACGAGGCGCTGCTGCTGGACCAATATACGGCCGAAGCGCTGCACCAGGCGCGAGTCGCGATCCGGCGACTGCGATCCGCGTTGAAGTTGTTCAAGCCGGTCTTGCAGGCGGCGGACGTGGCCCGATTCCAGCGCGAATTACGCTGGCTGGCGGGTGTGTTGGGCGAAGCGCGCGACCTGGACGTGCTGGCGCCGCGGATTGGCGGCGACGCGGCCCGCGCGCGGCTGGCGGTGGCGCAGGGGCAGGCGCACGACCGCGTGCTGCAATGGCTGGAATCGGCGCGGGTGCGGATGGTGCTGCTCGACCTGGTGGAATGGATGGCGCTGGGCGCGGGTCTGGACGCGAAGGCCGGTCGGTCGGTCGTCCCCTTCGCCGCGACGGGCCTGCGCAAGCTGCGCAAGGGGATTGCCAAAGGGGGCAGACATATGATGCGGCTGAGCGACGAGGCGCGTCATAGCGTGCGCAAGGATGCCAAGAGGCTGCGCTATGGCGCTGAGTTTTTTGCCGGATTGTTCGACGGAAAACAGAAGCGTCGTCGGCGGCACAAGGCCTTTCTGGACAAGTTGGAAAGCATGCAGGATGCGCTGGGCGCGCTCAACGATCTGGTGACGACGCCCGCGACGCTGGCCCGACACGGACTGCCGTGCGATATCGGGACGGGCGGGGTGGAGAAGGCGGAATTGGTCGCCGCAGCGGCGATCGCGCATGGCGACCTCGTCGATGCGCGCCGTTTCTGGACCTGACCGGGGTCAGCCCCAGGGGCGCTCGCGATACCATTTGGTAATGACATGCTTCACGCCGGACCGCACCTTCATGCCATGGTGGAGGCTGGCAGGGTTCGGTGCGCCCGATGCGTCGCGGTTGTTCCAGGCGAGCAGCTTGCCGCTTTCGGGATGGATGGTCTTGCCGATCTTGGTGAAGCGGGTCGCGCCGCCGGCCGCGGGTTCGTTCAGATAGACCATCAACGTCCAGGTGCGATTGCCCGCCATTGAACAATATTTTGCATAGTCAGACCCCTTCGGGTCGAAATAATCGGTATGCGCCTTGAACTCCTGGCCGACATCGTATCGCTGCCCCTGGATCGGTTCGCCATAGGACGTCGCTATCCCGGCAAAAGCGTCCAGCCGCGCATTGATGGCGGCGACGAAGGGATCGGCATGGTCGAGGTCGCAAGTCTCGCTGGTGCGAAAATAGCCGTCGCCATTGGCGTCCGCTATGGTGGACGGGCGTCGTTTCGCGTCGATCCGATCGATCAGTCCGGCGCATTCGGTCGCGTCCAGGAAGCCACGCTGGATGAACAGTGTCAGATCGCGGTTCGGCACCCGCTGGATGCGCGGATGGCCGGCGATCCAGGCTGGGTCGGCGTCGGTCGCGGTAGGGGCGGGGGGCGCGGCGGTCAGGTCCGTCATGGCATTTCCTGATGAATATGCATCTATCGGCAGAGGATGCCGTAGCTAAGTTTCATTGGAGGAAATGCACGCAACATGGCATCACATCAACCGTGTCATATTAACGTCATATGATTGTCATCTAGCAGTCAAAACATTTGCTTAGCAGGCTGGCACAATGATGGGGGTTATTCGACGCCATGCGCGTGCCATTGGGCGATAGCATCAAAGGGGTTACACGGCGCTTCGCCCGAGACGGGGCGGGGCCGGCGCGTGGGTTTGACTGGCTGGCGCTGATCGAACGGGCGCTGCTTGTCCTGCTGGCGTTGCAACTGGTGCGGCTGGTCTGGGCGGTCGTCGTGCCGGTCGGCAGCTTTGGTCCCTGGGAAGGGCGGCAGGCGCAAATCCTGTCGCCCGGCGCGCGGCAGGCCCTGTTCGCCAGCTTCGATCCTTTTTTCCGCACCGGCGCGCCGCAGCAGACGGGCAATGGCGTCGTCACTTCGCTGGCGCTGACCCTCTATGGCGTGCGGTTGAATGAAGGGTCGGGCCTTGGATCGGCCATCATCGCCGCGCCCGATGGGGTGCAGAACAGCTTCGCCGTGGGCGACGAAATCATGCCCGGCGTGTTGCTGAAGGCCGTGGCGTTCGACCATGTGACGATCGACCGGGGCGGCGCGGAAGAACAGATTTTCATCGATCAATCGACCCCGGCGCCCGAAGCCGAATCTGCCGCGGCGCAGGGCGCAGGCTGGCAGAGCGCCGCGCCACCGCCGCCCGCAGCACCGGGCGCAGGCCCGACCGTGGATAGCCTGAAGCGCGACATCGGATTTGCTCCACGACTGCAGAATGGCCGCGTTACCGGCCTTGCCGTCACGGCCAAGGGGCCGGGTTTCGCGAGCGCAGGCTTCCGGCCAGGTGATATCATCAGCCAGATCAACGGCCAGCCGATCGGATCGACCGGTGATCTCCAGGCTCTACAGAACCAGATCGCGCCCGGCGCGCGCCTTTCCCTCACCGTCGAGCGCGGCGCTGCCGTGGCATCGGTCAACATCATAGTGCAAGGCCAATGACCCGCAAATTTCTCCTTACCGCCGCCACCGCACTTGCCCTGGCTGCACCGATTGCAACGCCGCTGATGGCCCAGCAGACGCTCAACGTCCGCGACGCCGACATCCGCGCCTTCATCCAGGATGCAGCGCGGGTGACCGGGCGGACGTTTATCATCGACAACAAGGTGCAGGGGAAGGTGTCGGTCGTGACTGATCGACCGCTTTCGCGGTCCGAATATTTCGAGATCGTGCTGTCCACCCTGCGCGCCAACGGTCTGGTCGCGGTGCCCGCACCCGGCGGCGCATACCGCATCCAGCCGGCCGATGGCGCGGCGGGCCAGCCCAGCGCCGTGGGCCGTGGAGCCAGCCGCAACAGCTTCGTGACGGAGGTGTTTCGCCTGCGCTCCATCGACGCGGCGAGCGCGCTGGAAACGCTGCGTCCGCTGGTCAGCAAGGAAGGATCGGTCACCGCCAACCGCGCGGGCAACAGCGTGGTCGTGGCCGACTATGCCGACAATATCGTGCGCATCCGTCAGGTGATCGCGCGCATTGATCGCGATACGTCCGCGACGCAGATGGTGATGCTGAAAAATGCTGGCGCGCGCGAAATCGCGACCTCGCTCCAGGCGCTGGTGGCTACCAGTGGCGGTGGCGAGAATGCCGCGCCGTCGGCCGCGACCGTGGTGCCGATCGACAGCAGCAACGCCGTCGCGATCCGGGGCGACGCCAATACCGTCGCCCGACTGGCCGCGATGGCGCGGCAATTGGATCAGCAGGCGGCAAGCGGCACGGAAATCCGCGTCTATTGGCTGGAACATGCGGATGCCGAAAAGCTGCTGCCGGTGTTGCAGCAACTGGTTGGCCAATCGACCAGCCAGCCGGTGACGGCGTCCACGCCGGCGGCTAGCGGTGCCCCCGCCGCGCAGGCGGCTGCGCCGGTCGCGGCGGCATCGTCGTCGTCCTCGTCCAGCGGCGGCGGCATTTCCACCCGTGGCCCGGCGATCGTCACCCGCTATGAGGGCGCAAACGCGATCATCGTGGCCGCCAACAGCGACGTGCAGCGGATGCTGGGCGAAACCATCCGTCAGGTCGACACCCGCCGTGAGCAGGTGCTGGTCGAAGCGATCATCGTCGAGATCAGCGATGCGGCGGCCAAGAAGCTGGGCGTCCAGTTCCTGCTGGGCAGCACATCGACTGGCTTTGCCGCGAGCAATTACTCTAACGCCTCCCCCAATCTGCTGACGCTGGCGGGTGCCTATGGCGCGACCCAGCTTGGCACGACGACGACCACCGTGGTCGCCCCCGACGGCACCCGCACCACGACGGAGGTGCAGAATAGCGGCGATCTCGCCAGCACATTGCAGGAATCGGCGATCAGCAGCCTGACCAGCGCGACCGGCGCGATACTGGGCCTTGGCGGCAGCATCGGCAAGAATGGCATTTTCGGCGCGATCATCAACGCGGTGAAGTCCGATACCGAAAGCAACCTGCTTTCCACCCCGTCCGTGATGACGCTGGACAATCAGAAGGCGTCGATCCTGGTCGGGCAACAGGTGCCGGTGACCACCGGCGAGGCGCTGAGCCAGAATTTCGACAACCAGTTCCGCACCGTCCAGCGCCAGGATGTCGGCATCAAGCTGGAGGTGAAGCCGCAGATCAACACCGGCGGCGCGATCAAGCTGTTCCTGCGCCAGGAAGTGTCGAGCGTGGCCGGGCCGGTCAGCAACTCCAGCAGCGACCTTATCATCAACAAGCGCGAGATCGAGACGACGGTCACGGTCGATGACGGCGAGATATTGGCGTTGGGCGGCCTGCTCGATGATAATGAGCGCAAGACGATCGAGCGCATCCCGCTGCTATCCGACATTCCGGGGCTGGGCGAATTGTTCAAGTCGCGCAGCAAGAGCCGGACCAAGACGAATTTGATGGTCTTCATCCGGCCGACGATCCTGCGATCGAAGGAGGACGCGCAGCGGCTGACGCAGCAGCGCTATGGCTATGTCCGGGGGATGCAGTTGCAGCGCAACCCCGATGTCGAACCGACCATCGACGAGCTGGTGCGCGATTATATGGGCGCGACGCCGCCGTTGCCGCCACAGCCGAACGATTCGGTCGTAGCGCCGGTTGCAGGCACACCGGTGGAGGTCATCGAACCCACCGTCCGCCAGTCCAGCGGCGTGGTGCGGCCGGTCGAGATACCGGCGAGCGGAGAGCGCAAGTGAGCGAGCAGACGCAAACCGATGCCATAATCCCGTACGCGCCGCCGTCGCGCCCCATCGACATTCCCTATGTCTTCGCGCGCAAGCATGGCGTCGTCATGCTGCCGATCGAGGGCGATCGGCTGACCATCGCGGTGCGCGAGGGCAGCGATCCGCGCGTTCTGCTCGAAGTGCGGCGGCATCTGGCGCGCAGCTTCGACGTCATCTTCGTCGAACCGGCGCAGTTCGACCGGCATCTGTCCAACCATTATGCGATGGAGGGCAGCGCTGCGGCCATGGCCGGATCGCTGGAGGTTGGCGCGGACGAGCTGGACATATTGGCCGCTGACATTCCGACCGCCGACGACCTGCTCGACAGCGCGGACGATGCGCCCGCCATCCGCCTGATCAATGGCATCATCGCCGAAGCCGCGCGGCAGGGCGTGTCGGACATCCATATTGAACCCTATGAGACTGGCCTCATCGTGCGGATGCGCGTCGACGGCGTGCTGCGCGAAACGCTGCGGATGCCGCCCCATGTTGCGCCGGTCGTAGTCAGCCGCATCAAGGTGATGGCGCGGCTGGACATTGCCGAACGGCGCGTGCCGCAGGACGGGCGCATCGGTCTGACGCTGGGCGGCAAGCTGCTCGACGTGCGTGTGTCGACCCTGCCCAGCCGGGCGGGCGAGCGGGTGGTGCTGCGCATACTGGACAAGGAAAATGCCGGGATCACGCTGGATCTGCTGGGCATGAACGGGGTGCCGGACCGGATTTTCCGCGAAGGATTGAGCGAACCTAACGGCATCATCCTGGTCACCGGGCCGACCGGTTCGGGCAAGACGACGACGCTCTACGCCGGACTGCGCCAGCTTAATGACGGCACGCGCAACATATTGACGGTCGAAGACCCGGTCGAATATGCGATGGAAGGTGTGGGCCAGACCCAGGTCAACGCCAAGGTGGGCCTGACCTTCGCGGCCGGCCTGCGCGCCATCCTGCGGCAAGACCCCGACGTCGTCATGGTCGGCGAAATCCGCGACCGGGAAACTGCGGAGATTGCCGTGCAGGCGTCGCTGACGGGGCATCTCGTACTCTCGACCGTCCACACCAACGATGCCGTGGGCGCGATCACGCGGATGCGCGACATGCGGGTCGAACCCTTCCTGCTGGCCTCCACCCTGCGCGCGGTGATTGCCCAGCGGCTGGTGCGGCGGCTGTGCCAGAGCTGCCGCGAGCCGGTGCAGGCGGACAAGTCGGCCAGCGCGCTGCTGGGCTTCGACCCCGGCACGATCATCTATCGGGCCAAGGGCTGCGACGCGTGTGGCGGCAGCGGTTATAAGGGCCGGATCGGCGTGTTCGAGGCGATCCGGGTGGACGACACCATCCGCCGCCTCATCAACGACGGCGGCGACGAATCACTGATCGCGCGCCATGCCTTCCTCAATGCTCCCAATCTGGGGTCGGCAGCCCGTGCGCTGGTGCGTGACGGGCAGACCACGGCGGAGGAAGCGATCCGCGTGTCGCGCCGCGACGTGATCGAGGCGGAAACCATCGCCGATGGCTGAATTCGACTATAGCGCGATCGACCCGGCTGGCCGGGAGCGCAGCGGCAGCATCAAGGCCGGAACGATCGAGAATGCGCGCGCCAAGCTGGATGCGCGCAAGATGTTCATCGTGCGGATCGAGCCGGGCGCGGTCGAGACGGCGCGTAAGCGAGCGAACCTGTCGCTGCGCAGCCCGCGCCTCAGCCCCAAGGAATTGACGCTGTTCACGCGCCAGTTGGCGACACTGACCCAGGTCAGCCCGCTGGAGGAATCGCTGCGCACCATCGGCCGCCAGAGCGAGCAGGATCATGTCCGTGCGATCGTGGGCAAAGTCCATGGCGGGGTGATGGAAGGACGGCGGCTGGCCGACGCGCTGGGCGCGGAGCCGAAAAGTTTCCCGCCGCTCTACCGCGCGATGATTTCCGCGGGCGAAAGCTCCGGCAGCCTGCCCACAATCATGGAGCGGCTGTCGGACCTGATGGAACGACAGGCGGTGATGCGGTCCAAGGTGCTGACCGCCATCGCCTATCCCAGCGTCTTGGCGACCTTCGCCGTGTTCGTGGTCGCCGCGCTGATGATCTTTGTCGTGCCCAAGGTGGTGGAGCAGTTCGACACGGTGGGGCAGGAATTGCCGCTGCTGACGCGGATCGTGATGGCCATTTCCGCTTTCCTGGCCGCCTATTGGTGGCTGCTGCTGATCCTCATGCTGCTGGCCGGGGTGGGTTTCTGGCGCGCCATGAAGAATGACCGCTTTCGCTATCGCTTCGACGCGATGATGCTGGGATTGCCGGTGCTGGGCAAGCTGATCCGGGATTTGCACGCCGCGCGCATGGCGCGGACGTTGTCCACCATGGTCGCCAGCCGCCTGCCGTTGATGGAGGGGCTGACGCTGACCGCCAACACCGTCCACAACCGCGTGCTGCGCAAGGCGTCGGACGAGATTGTCGAGGCGATCCGCGGCGGCGGCAGCCTGTCCGCCGCGCTGCGCCGCGCGGGTGTGTTTCCGCCGCTATTGGTCTATCTGGCCGCCAGCGGCGAGAGCGCCGGGCGGCTGGATACCATGCTGGAACGGGCAGCCGACTATCTGGAGCGGGAGTTCGACGCCTTCACCTCGACCGCGCTCGCCATGCTGGAGCCGATCATCATCATATTGATGGGCGGCATCGTCGCCGTCATCATCCTGTCCATCCTGCTGCCGATCCTGCAGCTGCAAAGCCTGACCGGGGCTTGAAGGAGTTGAATATGAAGAATTTGTTTTCGACCCGGCCCATGTTCCCCGGCGAAAGCCGGGGCCCAGAGTCCGATAGGCTGTGTCCAGAACCCTGGACCCCGGCCTGCGCCGGGGCACGCTCATCATCCGAGGAGCGTGGCTTCACGTCTTCGAGGCGTTCCGCCGAACACGGCTTCACGCTGGTCGAACTGATGGTCGTGATCGTCATCATCGGCCTGCTGGCGACGATCGTGGCGATCAACGTCATTCCCGCGACCGACACCGCCCGGGTTGAAAAGGCGAAGGCCGACATCGCCACCATCGAACAGGCTCTGGAGCAGTATCGGCTCGACAATCTGACCTACCCGGCCGGATCGGACGGGTTGCAGGCCTTGCTCAACCCGCCCGCCTCGCTGGCGCAGCCGCAGCGCTATCGCCGCGGCGGCTATATCAAGAAGCTGCCCGACGATCCGTGGGGCCGCGCCTATGTCTATACCGTGCCGGGCCGCAAGGGCGCGTTCGACATCAGTTCGCTGGGCGCGGACGGCCAGCCGGGCGGAGATCAAGAAAATGCGGATATCTATTCCAGCGAAATCTGAGCGGCTGTGCCCCGGCGAAGGCCGGGGTCCAGGGTCTCATGCGCAGCGCCAGCAATACTGGGCCCTGACCTCCGCCAGGCCGCGTTCGCCGAACGCCGAACGCGGCTTCACGCTCGTGGAACTGATGGTCGTCCTCACGATCATCGGCTTCATTTCGGCTGCCGTCGTGCTCGCCATCCCCGATCCGCGCGGGCGCGTGATCGAGGATGCCGACCGCTTCGCCGCGCGCGTCGCCGCCGCGCGCGACGAAGCGGTCGTGACCGCACGCCCCATGGGTCTGTGGGTGTCAGCATCAGGCTATGGGTTCCAGCGCCGCGACGCCGGGCAATGGGTCGCGCTGGAGGACAAGCCCTTCGTCACCGCCAACTGGAAGGGCGGCACCCGTGCCCTGGTGGGCAAGGATGGCCGCCAGCAGATTGCCTTCGACGGCACTGGCCTGCCGACCGATCCCTTGACCGTCACCCTGGCGCGCGAAGGCGAGCGGGTGTCGGTGAGCGTCGATATGGCGGGGAAGGTCATGGTCGGTGGGTAAGCGCGAGGCCGGTTTCACTTTGCTGGAAATGCTGGTCGCGCTGGCGGTGTTCAGCCTGGCCGCCTTGGCGCTGGTGCGGTTGCAGGGCGTGACGCTGCGCACCGCCGCCGATCTCGACAGCAAGGCGCTGGGCCAGATCGTCGCGCGCAACCTGATGGTCGATGTGCAGACCGATCCGATCCCGCCGTCCGTGGGCGAGGAGGATGGCGAGGTCGATAATGGCGGGCGGCGCTGGCACTGGAGCCGCACTGTCAAGCCGACCGACGACGCGCGGCTGTTGCAGGTCGACCTGACCGTCGATGGCCAGCCGGGCGCATCGCCGGTGGTGTTGAGCTTCGTGCGGGTGGCTGAGTGATGGCTGCTACCCACCAACATCCGTTCGTTTCGAGCGAAGTCGAGAAACGCGGCAAGGCCAAGTTCAGCGAAGCTAGACGCTTGCGCCGCGCTGGACGCTTCTCGACTTCGCTCGAAGCGAACGGCGAAGAGGATGCACCACGCCACTTGATGTCTTCTATGGCTTCCGCCGAACGCGGCTTCACGTCCTTTACGGCTTCCGCCCAACACGGCTTCACGTCTTTTGATCGTCACGCCCAACACGGCTTCACGTTGATCGAACTGCTCGTCGCCCTCATGATCTTCGCCATGCTGGCGGGGGCAGGCGTGCTGCTGCTGGGCAACAGCGTGTCGGCGCAGGCCCAGATCAAGGCGCGGCTGGACGATAGCGCGGCGGTGCAGCGCGCGGGCGGGGCGCTGGCCGGCGACCTGGGGCAGGCGGTGCCGCGCATCACCCGGACCGAGGCAGGCACGCTGGCCCCCGCCTTCTGGGCGCATGACGAGGGCGAGAGCCAGCCTGTGATGCAGTTCGTGCGCGGCGGATGGGACAATCTGGGCGACCTGCCCCGGCCATCCTTGCAGAAGGTCGAATATTGGGTGCGGCAGGGGCGGCTCGAACGGCGCACATACGCCCAACTAGACGGCGCGACAGGCGACGAACCGGCTGCGCTGCTGGAGAATGTCGAGGCGGTCTTGCTGCGTTTTCGCGATGCGGAGGGCAAATGGCGGGAGGATTGGACGCCGACGCAGCCGGACCTGCTGCCTCGCGCGGTCGAAATGACGGTGACGCGCGCAGCGCAGCCGCCGGTCATGCTGCGCTTTCAGGTTGCGCCAGGCCCGCCGGAAAAGCGGGAGGTCGCGGCCGGTGCCTGATCCCCGGAAGAAAAGCGAACGGGGCGCAGCGCTGCTGACCGTGCTGCTGCTGGTGGCGGTGATGGCCGTGGTCGCCGCGACCGCGCTGGAGCGGGTCGCGCTGGCGACGCGGATGACCGGCAATGGCGGCGCGGTCGATCAGGGCCGCGCCTATGCCGATGCCGCGACCGAGATGGCGCGGCTGCGCATCGCCGACCTTACCGCGTCCAACCCGGCCAAGATCACGCTGGCGGGCGGATGGATGGGCACGCCGCAGAGCTTGCCTGTGCCCGGCGGCATCGCCACCGCGCGGGTGACCGATGCGGGCAATTGCTTCAACCTCAACAGCGTCGTCAGCGGCGATGATGCGGCGAACCTGAAGGTCCGCCCGATCGGCGTCAGCCAGTTTCAGGGGCTGTTGCAGGCGCTGGGCGTGGATGCGCGGCAGGCGCAGGGTGCCGCGGCGAGCCTGGCCGACTGGATCGACACCGACAGCGCGCCCCAGCCCGGCGGCGCAGAGGACGAAAGCTATGCGCGGATGGAGCGGCCCTATCGCGCCGCCAACCGCATGATGGTGGATGCCAGCGAACTGCGCGCGGTCAGCGGGATCAGCCCGGCCATCTATGCGCTGGCGCGGCCATGGATTTGCGCGCTGCCGGTCACGGATTTGTCGCCGATCAACATCAATACGCTGCTGCCCGACCAGGCGCCGCTGTTCGCGATGCTGATACCGGGACAATTGAGCGTGGCGCAGGCGCGGCAACTGCTGGCGCAGCGGCCGACGGACGGCTACGGCAGCACGGTGCAATTCTGGGCCTTGCCCTCCCTTGCCGGGCTGTCGCCGATGACCGAGGTGCAGGAACAGGTGAAATTGACGACGGGATTTTTTGGAGTGGACGTGTCGGTGGATGTTGGGGGAACGCAGGTGGTGGAGCGGGCGCTGATCGATGCGCGGCAGAGCCCGGCGCTGCTGGTGCGTCGCAGTTGGGGGGCGGGGGCATGAGCAGTCGCGACGCCCTGATCGTCATGCTGCCCGAAGCGGCGGGTGCCGAACCCCATTGGATGCGGGTGGTGGACGGCGCGCTGGTGCAGTCGGGCGTGGGCGCGAACTGGCTGGCGGCCTGCGGCATCGCCGCGCTGCCCGATCAGGCGCGGGTCATGCTGGTGCCGCCGGCCGCGCTGGTGACGCTATATTGGACGGCGCATCCCGACTTGCCGGTGCGGCAGGGGCGCGCCGCCGCGCGGCTGGCGGCGCTGGCCGGCGGGCTGCTCCCGTCCGATCAGTTGTTCGCCGCGACCGACGCCAATGAAGATCCCTCTAACCCCCATATCGTCGCGGTGGCGAGCCGTGCCGATGTGCAGCACTGGCTGCTCTGGGCGCAGCATCATGGACTGGACCCGGACATCATCGCGCCTGCGGCGCTGCTGCTGCCAGCGCCTGAGAGCGGCTTCACCCGCGGCCTGATTGCGGGCGAGGCGGTGTTACGCGCGGGCGATATGGCGCTCACCGCCGACATGGCGCTGCCGGCGCTGATCGCCGATGCGCCGATCGCCGACGTGACGCCGGGCGTGACCGAAGGGCGGGCGATCGCCGCGCTCGACGCGCCGCCGCTTGACCTGCGGCAAGGCGATTTCGCCAAGCGCGTTCGCCGCGCGATGGATGGCCGGGCGATCGGCCGCGTCGCAATTTGGAGCGGGCTGATCTTGCTTGCAAGCCTGGCCATCGCGCTGATCGCCATCGCCAAGCAGCATATGGAGGCAAGCCGCCTGGATCGCGAAAGCCTGGCACTGGCGCAGCAGGTGACGCCTAGCGCCACCGATGCGGTGCAGGCGCTGGCTGAAATGGAAGGCAAACTCGCCGCGCGGGGCGCGGCTGGCCGTGCCTTCACGGCGCCCGTGGGCGCGCTGCTGGCGGCAATGCAGGATGCGCCGGGCGTCGCATTGACTGGCCTGTCGCGCGATCCCGACGGCATGGTCCGCGCCACCCTGGCCGCGGCCAAGGCGGACGACATCAACATCGTGCTGCTGGCGTTGCAGGCGGCCGGTTTCACAATCACGGCGACCCCGTCCCAGGATCCGGGCGGGCGAACGCTGGCAGATATCACGGTGCGGTCATGATGGAACGGTTGGGCGCATATTGGGCGGAACGATCGACCCGCGAGCAATGGCTGCTGGGCGTGATGTTCGCGCTGCTGGCGGTCGTGATCCTGTGGTTCGGCATCGCCATGCCGCTGGACCGGGCGCAGCGCAGCGCGCGCGATACGCTCAATGAAGCGACCGATCGCAATGCGGCGGTGCGCGCCGCGGTGAAGCAATTGAAGGCGCTGCCGCGCAATGCCGCTGCGACAGGTCCGGTTACGCCGATCGACCAGTTTGTCGGGCAGAGCGCGGGCGAGGCGGGATTGACGCTGGAACGGGCACAGGCACAGGGCAGCGACCGGATCGACATCGCTATTGCGTCGGTCCGTCCGGTTGCGCTCTTTTCCTGGCTTGCCGCGCTGGAGGCGCAGGGCGTCCGGGTTGAAACGATGAGTGCGCGGCCTTCGCCCACGGCGGGCAGTGTCTCGATGCAAGCGGTGCTGTTGCGGGGAGAAGGGCAATGATGGGCCTGACCCTCTCGCGCCGGATGCGGATCATTCTCCTCCTAACGCTGGTGCTGGGCCTGCTGTTGTTCCTGCCGATGCGGGTCGCGCTGGGCCTCGCCGGGCTGGAGCGGCTCGGCATCGCGGCGCGGGAGGTGCGCGGCACGGTATGGAGCGGGCGGATTGACCAGTTGATGCTGGGCAATATGCCGCTCGGCAGCGTGCGCGCCGGGCTGTCCCCCGTTTCGCTGCTGGTGGGCCGTGCGCGATTCGATATCGCCCGGACCAAGGGGCTGGCGGATGATGTGCAGGGCGCGCTCACCGTCGGCTTGGGCCGCATCGGCGTGGATGATGTGACCGGCGCAGTGCCGCTTGGCCGCACCTTCGCGCCGCTGCCGGTGGGCAGTCTTATGCTGGAGGATGTCAGCGCCTATTATGCGGGCGATCGCTGCGGCCATGCCGAAGGACGCGTGCGGGCGCGCATGGCGGGGCAGTTTCCTGGTCTAAACCTGACGCAGGGGTTGTCGGGCGTGGTCAGTTGCGATGGCGATGCGCTGCTGCTGCCGCTGGTCAGTCAGTCGGGAATGGAGAAGATCAGCCTGCGCATCTGGCGTTCGGGACGCTATACTGCCGAAATGCGTGTCGAAACCGCTGATCCGACACTGGCGGCGACGTTGGGCCAGGCCGGCTTTGCGGGCGTCGGCAACGCCCAGATACTCAAGGTTGAAGGCACGCTGTGATCCAGCCGGTCGCGGCGCTGATCGGCGCGCTGGCCGGCGCGATCCTGGGCAGTTTTCTCGCCACGCTGATCCTGCGCTGGCCGCAGGGGCGGGGCGTGGCGCGCGGGCGATCGGTTTGCGACGGCTGCGGCCGGATGCTGGCGGCGCGCGACCTGATTCCCCTTTTCAGCGCGATGGTCCAGCGTGGCCGCTGTCGCACCTGTGGCGCTCGGATCGACCCGCTGCATGGCCGGGTGGAGGCGGGATGCGCGATCATCGGCGCGTTGGCGATCGGCGGAGTGCCGGACATGGGCGGGATCGGCTGGGCGCTGCTCGGCTGGACGCTACTGACGCTGGCGATCCTGGACTGGCGGCATTTCTGGCTGCCCGATGCGTTGACACTGCCGCTGGCGTTCCTGGGCTTGACCATCGGCATGTGGGCGACCGACGTTAGCCTGATTGACCGCGTCATGGGCGCGGCGATCGGCTATGGCGCATTGCTGGCCATATCGATGGGCTATCGCGCGTTGCGGGGACGTGATGGGTTGGGCCTGGGCGATGCCAAGTTGCTGGGCGCGCTGGGCGCCTGGTTTGGATGGCAGGCGTTGCCCTTCATCCTGTTGATCGCGTCGATGATGGGGCTGGTCGTGATGCTGGCCAGCGGACGGGCGAGGAGCCGCACCGCGCGGGTGCCATTGGGCACCTTCCTTGCGCTAGCGGCGTTGCCAGCGTGGATCATGGTCCTGCGCTTTTTTTAGGAAAGTGGTCGGGGAGACAGGATTCGAACCTGCGACATCCTGCTCCCAAAGCAGGCGCGCTACCAGACTGCGCTACTCCCCGACGAGGGGCGGCCTTAGCGGGGGAAAGCGCGTCCCGTCAATCGCCGATCGCGCCGATCAGTGAAAGAACAGCCACAATAGCAAAATGATGGGGATAGGCACGCCCAGAAGCCACAATAATATGCCCTTACCCATGTCGATCTCTCCTCATGTCGCAAGGATAAAAGCGGTGGAGGGGCAAGGATGTTCCGCATGCAATGCGGTTGGGTGCGGCACAAACAAAAAGGGCGGGCCGTTAAGGCCCGCCCTTCGAGAATCTCGCAAATGCGAAGATTACATCGCGTTCGAAGCGTTCTCAGCAACGTTGGCGGCGTTAGCAGCAACATTGGCAGCGTTAGCAGCGTTGTCCGCTGCGTTGGCGGCGTTCTCAACGACGTTTTCGACGACGGCGTTCGAAGCGTTCGCGGTCTCGTTGGCCGGCTTCTCACCGCAAGCGGCGAGGGCCATCAGGCTGGCCGAAGCGAAAACAGCAGCGATCTTCTTCATTGTGTACGGCTCCCATAGCATTATGCCGCGTCAGGCACGTTTGAAATGTAACCCTACGCGAGCGACCCGCATTAACGTGTGCGATGCACAAATCAATGCTTTTCTGCGCCGGTGAAACGATGGAATCACGCGACAGGGCGTTGTCTACTATAAAAGTCTAGTTAACGCCCATGGATTCTGGTGCATTGGCGACAGCGTCCAGCGTCACCGTCCATGCGGCGACATTCTGCCGCAACTGCTCCGGGTCCACCTTGTCCAGCGTATCGTCAGGCGTGTGGTGCAGATCGAAGTATCGCGTGCCGTCCTGTTGCAGGTCGATCACCGGCACGCCGGCCTTCACCAACGGTGCGATATCCGCCCCGCCGCCCGCTTCCTGCGTGCTGGCACCTACGCCGAGTGGCGCGAGTGCCGCCGCAACGCGCTTCGCCAGCGCCTCATGCCCCTGCGGCAGTTTGAAATCGACGCGCCAGATACGGTCCGCCCCGAAATCCGATTCGATCGCCAGTGCGTGCTTCTCCGCGCCGTGCGCCTTATAATAAGCGCGCGCGCCGTCGCCGCCGACTTCCTCCGCGCCCGCCATCAACACGCGGATGGTGCGACGGGGCTGACCAGTCTTCGCCACCTGCAAGGCGGAGGCCGCCGCAATGCCGCAGCCTGTTGCGTCATCGATCGCGCCGGTGCCCTGGTCCCAGCTGTCGAGGTGGCAGGCGGCCACTACGATGCCCGCCGTCGGATCGCTGCCGGGGATTTCGGCGATGACATTGCCAGACGGTTGATCCTTGAGCATTTTCGACGTCAGCGTCAGATGCACTTTCACCGGCTGGCCGCGCGCGATCACGCGGGCAAGCTGTTCGGCGTCCGGCACGGAAAGCGCCGCGGCCGGGATTGGCGTCACGCCGTCAGCCCACATCTGCACGCCGGTATGCGGCACGCGATGATGGTCGGTGCCGATCGATCGGATCAGGATGGCGATCGCGCCTTTTTTGGATGCGATGCTTGGTCCCTGCCGCCGCGCCGCGCCGAAATAGCCGTAGGACGAGCCATCCTGCGTCGCCTTCATGCCATGATCGACAAAGGCGATCTTGCCTTTGAGCGCAGCGGCAGGCGCAGCGTCCAGATCGGCGATGCTGGCGAAATAGACGATCTCGCCCTCGATCCCCTTGTCGCTGGTCGATCCGCTGTTGCCGAGCGCCGCCAGCACCAGATTTTGCGGAAAGGGCGACACTATGCGCGCCTCGTCACGGCCGCGCACCCATACCGGCATGGTATAAGGTTCGGCCCGGACATTGGAAAAGCCCAGCGCCTTCAATTTCACGACCGCCCAGTCGCGGGCACGCGCTTCCTGCGGCGTGCCGGCGGGGCGAGGGCCGACTTCGGTCGTCAGCCCTTCGGTAAAGGCAAAGGCGACATCGTCCTTCATCGCCGCATCGCGAATCGCGGCGCTGTCCGCCGGTGCGGCGTGGGACAGGGCGGGGGTGAAGATGCTGCCAAGGAGGAGGGCGGCCAGCGTGCCCGATCGGATTTTCTGCATGGGTGAAGGCGTAGCGAGCCATCCCCCATTTGCCAATGGCTTCCGCCTCCGCTAACTCGACCCGGATTTTCCTACCCGTCTTTTCGGAGCTGCTGAACCCATGTCCGCCTCCTCGCAATATGCCTATGTCATGAAGAGCATGACCAAGACCTTCCCCGGCGCCGCCAAGCCGGTGCTGAGCAACATCAACCTGCAATTTTATCGCGGGTCCAAGATCGGCATCGTCGGCCCCAACGGCGCGGGCAAATCCACGCTCATCAAGATCATGGCCGGCATCGATACCGATTTTTCCGGTGAAGCATGGCCAGGCGAGAATATCACCGTCGGCTATCTGCCGCAGGAGCCGCAGCTTGACCCCAACAAGACCGTGCTGGAAAACGTGAAGGATGGCGCGCGCGAAACGGCGGACAAGCTGGACCGCTTCAACGAGATCAGCACCATCATGGGCGATCCGCCCGAAGACGTCGATTTCGACGCGCTGATGGAAGAGATGGGGACGCTCCAGGAGCAGATCGACGCCGTCGATGGCTGGTCGCTCGACAGCCAACTGGAACTGGCGATGGAAGCGCTGCGCTGCCCGCCGTCGGACTGGTCGGTGGAAAGCCTGTCGGGCGGTGAAAAGCGGCGCATCGCGCTGACCCGCCTGCTGATCCAGAAGCCCGACATCCTGCTGCTCGACGAACCGACCAACCATCTGGATGCCGAAAGCGTCACCTGGCTGGAAAATCATCTCAAGGAATATGCCGGTTCCGTCCTGATGATTACCCATGACCGCTACTTCCTGGACAATGTCGTGGGCTGGATCCTGGAACTCGATCGCGGGAAATATTTCCCTTACGAAGGCAACTACTCCACCTATCTGGAGAAGAAGTCCAAGCGCCTGGAGCAGGAAGACCGCGAGGCCACCGGTCGCCAGAAGGCGATCAACGACGAGCTGGAATGGATCAGGCAGGGCACGAAGGGCCGCCAGACCAAGTCCAAGGCGCGTATCAAGAAGTTCGAGGAACTGGTCGCCGGCCAGAACAACCGCTCCCCCGGCAAGGCGCAGATCGTCATTCAGGTGCCGGAGCGGCTGGGCGGCAAGGTGATCGAGTTTAAGAACATCACCAAGGCGTTCGGCGACAAGCTGCTGTTCGAAGATCTGTCCTTCCTGCTGCCTCCGGGCGGCATCGTCGGCGTCATCGGCCCGAACGGCGCGGGCAAGTCCACCCTGTTCAAGCTCATCACCGGCCAGGAAAAGCCGGATGCGGGCGAGATCGACATCGGCTCGACCGTGCGTCTGGGCTTTGTCGACCAGAGCCGCGATCATCTCGACGGATCAAAGAATGTTTGGGAGGAAGTCTCCGACGGCCTGGATTACGTCAAGGTCAATGGCCACGACATGTCGACGCGGGCCTATGTCGGCGCGTTCAACTTCAAGGGGCAGGATCAGCAGAAGAATGTCGGCAAGCTGTCGGGCGGTGAACGCAACCGCGTCCACATCGCCAAGATGCTGAAAAAGGGCGGCAACGTGCTGCTGCTCGACGAACCGACCAACGATCTCGACGTCGAAACGCTGGGCGCGCTCGAAGAAGCGATCGAAAATTTCGCGGGTTGCGCCGTGGTCATCAGCCATGATCGCTTCTTCCTCGATCGCCTGGCCACGCACATCCTGGCGTTCGAAGGCAATAGCCATGTCGAATGGTTCGAAGGCAATTTCGAAGCCTATGAAGAAGACAAGCGCCGCCGCCTGGGCGACGCCGCCGATCGCCCGACCGCGCTGTCGTACAAGAAGCTGACGCGCTGATCGGATGCCGTCCGGCGGGGCGGCGGCCATGCGATTGCAATATTTGCAACCGTAGCGCCGCCGTTCGCACTTGCGATGGTGGCGCTAACATTTCATAGGGGTGGTGCCTTTCAGGCATCCTCTCCTAAAACTTTATGGGCTGGTCCTTCACGGATCGGCCCTTTTTTTGTTTATCAGCCGTCCAATGCCATCCGCGCTGCGCTAAGGCGAGTTAAGCCGGGACAGGGCAGCCGACAGGTGGTGGCCCCAGCGCGGGATTCTTGAGAAAATCCCGGTCGGTCAGCGCATCAAGAAACGCCAGCAGCGCGGGTATGTCGATCCCGGTCAGATGCGCGGCGGCATGACGGCGAATAGCGCCGTCGATGCTGTCGGCCTTGCCATCATGCAGCCAGGGCCCGGTGACCGCGACGTTGCGCAGCGACGGGGTGCGGAACTGTTCGGGCGGCGGCTCAAACCCTGGCGGTGGCGGCTTTCCGCCATAGGCCGGATCGTCCGATTCGCGCGGCGCCGCGGTGCCGACATAATGGACCTTGCCATCGGTCAGGTCTGGGCCGCTATGGCAGGATGCGCAGCCCGACGCCTTGAACTGTGCCGCGCCTTTGGCGGCCAACGGGGTCAGGGTGCCGCGATCATAGGCGCTGCCGAACGATATCATCGTGCGCTGGAACGCACCCAGCGCCGCCGTCACTTTGGCGAAATCCGCGCCGCCCTTTGTGCCGGGAAAGGCCTGCGCGAACATCCGGCGATAGCAGGGATCGGCGTCCAGCCGCGTGGCCAGGTCGCCATCGCGGTCGCCCACGCCCATTTCCACCGGCTTGGTCCCGGTCATCGGCACCATCGCCTGCGCCTCCAGCGTGGTGATGCCCGCATCGGTCCAGGTCAGGCCGCTGCGCCAGGCGACATTGGCCAGCCCGGGCACGTTGCGAACGCCCATGTCGCCGGTCACGCCGATATGGGTGGGCTGGCCGTCGGTAAAGCCGCGCGCCTGCTGGTGGCAATCCGCGCAGGCCATGCTGCCGTCATGCGACAGCGCACGATCGTAGAAAAGGCGGCGGCCCAGCGCGACCTTGGCCGCGCTCATGGCCGTGTCGGCGGGCAGGGCAGGCGCGCTGACCCCCACCGGAAAGACGGGCCAGCGCCAGTCCGCCCCCGCGCCCATCGCCCCGGATGCCAGCACGACCGCGCCGATGCTCCCTGCTACGCCAACCCGCATGGCCATTCCCCCCTGTGCCGCGCACGACGAACGAACGCTGGCTTATCCGCAGGGGGAGGGCAAGGGGAGGGGGCGTGAGTGGATGGTGGATACGTCACGTTATACCGTCATCCCCGCGGGGGCGGGAATCCATCTCCCGCCTTTCCGCCTTGTTGCGAGCGTCGGAGATGGGTTCCCGCCTTCGCGGGAATTACGAATTGGGTGGAAAGGCGACAGTCCGCTTTCGCAAAGAATATCGTGAAAGCAGACAGATTATCCCAACTCATCCGGGAAAGCTCCCGGAGGTATAGCTGCTTCGCCTTTGGGCGTAATCGACAACAAATAAAAGATCGCGCCAGCTTGCTGGGGCGGCAGGTAGTTTGCCTGCATTTGAACAACCGCCAGGGCAGCAGCGGCAGCCATTGGTTCAGCCGTTCGGGCTTGATCCCAATCCGTAACACCAAGAGTAGTCAAATATCCGCCCGCCACTAGAGACGTGACAAGAGCTACCGCGCTCTGGAGGTTTTTATCTGGATCGGCCCAGACCACCTCCCATAGGCCGCGCCAATCCTCGAAACAGTCCTCTAGCAATCCCGTCTCAGTATCGCCAAGCTGCACAATTGCTTCCCCCAAGGACCATTCATCACCATCAAGGTGTCCGCTTTCAGGTTCGTGTGCAAGCCGCGCCTATGGCATTGAATGGTCGTTAATAGACACCCGCAGCCCTCAAAACGTCCCCCGTTTCTCGAACCCACCCAACCCCTCGACATCCACCTCAGCCACATCAATCCGCGCGACCTTCGCCGCCGGTGGCCCATCCTGCGCCAGCGCGACAAACCGCGCCACCGCCGCCGCCTCGCCCTCCACCAGCGCCTCAACGCAGCCGTCCGCGCGGTTGCGGACCCAGCCCGCGAGGCCCAGTCCGCGCGCCGTTTCTACCGTCCAGGCGCGATACCATACGCCCTGAACCCGGCCATGGATCATCAGGTGACGCGCCACGGGCGGCATCACTTGACCCGCTTGATCCAGGTCTGCCCGCCTTCGCGGACTTCGGTGATGAAATTGGGGATGGCGGCGACCAGGTCGGACAGGCGCTTATAGCCATAGTTGCGCACGTCGAAGCTGGAGCGGTTGCCGACCCGCTGACCGACCGGACCCAGTGCCACGAAGCCGCGCTCGTCGCGCTTGGCCTCGTCATAGGCGTCGATCAGCAGGCGCACGACTTCGGGATCGACCGCCTTGCCGGGCGTGGGCGCGGCGGCAGGCGGCGCGACCGGGGCGGGCGCGGCCTGGGGGACGGCTTTCGCTGGTGCGGCTTTGGCGGGCGCAGCCGGGGCTGCGGCCCTCACCTGTGCCTTGGCCACCACCGGCACTTCGGCGGGCTTGAGCGCCGCGACATTCAGGAACCGTGTGCAGGCACGGCGGAAGCCTTCGGGCGTGTTCGCCGACCCAAAGCCATAGACAGCGATGCCCTGCTGCCGGATGCGCGTCGCCAGCGGGGTGAAGTCGCTATCGCTGGACATCAGGCCGAAACCGTCGACCCGGCCCGATGCCATCAGGTCCATGGCGTCGATGGTCATCTTCATGTCGGTGGCGTTCTTGCCCTTGGTCAGGTCGAACTGCTGCTGCGGCTCGATCCCCTGCGCGATGGAGAGCGCGGCCCAGGTCTTGAGCGTCGCCTTGCTCCAATTGCCATAGGCGCGACGGATATTGACCGTCCCAAGCTCCGCCAGGACATTCATCACCGAATCGAAATGCGCCGCCGACGCATTGTCCGCATCGATCAGCAGGGCGATATTGCCCCGACCTTCCAAAACGCGCCCTTCCTGCAATAACGCCATCGCGCCTGTTCCTTTATGCGGGCGAGAAGGCGCCGCTATCCTCGTCCAAAATGTTCAACACGCCGTCTGCGATCGCAAAGAAGCTGCCGACCAGCTTTAATTCGCCCTTGCGCTCCTTGGACCGGACGCAAGGGAAGGTGCGCAGATTGGCGAGGCTCACCTTCACCGCTTCCTGCTCCATCGCCCGTTCGACGTCCCGGTCGCGCTGCGCACCATAATGGCCGATCACGATATTGCGGGCATCGTCCAGCAATTCGATCCAGTTATGAATGAAGCCGCCTTCGCCCGGCGGTGCGTCCTTCAGGTCTTGGCTGAGCGCCGCCTTGCAACCCCCGCATTTGCCATGGCCCATGACCACGATCTCGCCAACTTTGAGCACCTGAACCGCAAATTCCAGCGCGGCGGAGACGCCATGATGGCCCGGCGCGGTTTCGAACGGCGGCACCAGTGCGGCAACATTGCGCACGACGAAAATCTCGCCGGGGCTGGTATCGAAAATCTGCGCCGGATCGACCCGGCTGTCGGAACAGGCGATCACCATCACGCGCGGCGCCTGCCCCTCGTTCAATTCGTCCCAGCGCGCCCGCTGCTGGTTCCAGCCGGTGTCGCGAAAACGGCGATAGCCATCCAGCATGTCGGAAAAATCACTCATCGCCAGCGATGTGCCGGACAAATAGGGGGCTGGCAAGAGCGTCCCTGCATCGCTATCTGGGGCGCATGAACGACATCAGCCCGATCCCCATGCCCGGTCAGCCCGCAAGCCCGGAGCGCGCCCGCAAGCCAGACTGGATTCGCGTCAAGGCGCCGACCAGCCCGGCCTATCATGAAACACGCAAGCTGATGCGTGACAAGGGCCTCAACACCGTGTGCGAGGAAGCGGCCTGCCCCAATATCGGGGAGTGCTGGACCAAGAAGCATGCCACGGTGATGATCCTGGGCGACGTCTGTACCCGCGCCTGCGCCTTCTGCAACGTCAAGACCGGGATGCCGCGCAAGGTCGATGTCAACGAACCGCAAAACCTGGCCGACGCTTGCGCCGAAATGGGGCTGGAACATATCGTCATCACCTCGGTCGACCGCGACGACCTGCCTGATGGCGGCGCGTCGCAATTCGTCAAGGTGATCGAGGCGCTGCGCCGCACGACGCCGGGCACGACGATCGAGATTTTGACGCCCGACTTCCGCAACAAGCATGAGCGCGCGGTCGAGATGATCGTCGCCGCACGGCCGGACGTCTATAACCATAATCTGGAGACGGTCCCGCGCCTCTATCCGACCATCCGCCCCGGCGCGCGTTACTATGCGTCGCTGCGCCTGCTGGAGTCGGTGAAGAAGTTGGACCCGTCGATCTTCACCAAGTCCGGCATCATGCTGGGCCTGGGCGAAGAGCGTCTGGAGGTCCATCAGGTGATGGACGACATGCGGTCGGCCGACATCGACTTTCTGACCATGGGCCAATATCTGCAACCCACGCCCAAGCACGCCAAGGTGATCGACTTCGTGACCCCGGCGGCGTTCACCGCTTATGCTGGCATCGCGCGGGCCAAGGGCTTCCTCCAGGTCGCCTCGTCGCCGCTCACTCGGTCCAGTTACCATGCGGGCAAGGATTTCGCCGAAATGCGCGCCGCGCGTGAAGCGAAACTGGCCAAGACGGCGGCGAAGGCCTGACGTCCAGATGCCCAAGCATGAAGAAACGCGTCACCTTCCCTATACGCCGACGCAGATGTTCGACCTGGTGTCGAATGTAGAGGCCTATCCGGAATTTCTGCCCTGGATCAGCGCCATTCGTGTGCGGTCCGATAGTGATACGGAGATGGTCGCCGACATGATCGTCGGCTTCAAGGGGGTGAAGGAGAGTTTCACCTCCCGCGTCATCAAGCATCGACCTGATCATGTTCGGGTCGATTATCTCGACGGACCGCTCAAGCATTTGCACAATGAATGGCGCTTTCGGGATGACGGGCAGGGTGGGGTGATGGTCGATTTCGAAGTCGAGTTCGAATTTAAGAACCGGCTGTTCGAAATGCTGGCCGGCCAGTTTTTCGACAAGGCGCTGCGCAAGATGATCGGCGGGTTCGAAACCCGCGCGGCTGCGCTTTACGGGGCGGGCGCGTCCGGCAACAGCAGTTCCAGCGCGCACAACGCCGCCTGAAGGCGGACGCCGCCGCGCCCATTATTTTCGAAATGGCGCATGTCGGCGACAACCTTGTCCGCCGCAGCACCGCGTTCGGCGCGGGCGAACACCACGGTGCCGACCGGCTTCTGCTCGCTGCCGCCGCCTGGCCCCGCAATGCCGGTAATGGCGACCGCGACATGGGCGTGGCTTTGCTTGAGCGCGCCTTGCGCCATCGCCCAGGCGGTGGCGATCGACACGGCGCCGAATGTATCCAGCACATCATGCGAAACTTTGAGAAGTTCAGCCTTCATGTCGTTGGAATAGGTAATAAAACCGGCCTCGAACACGTCGGAAGACCCTGCGATTTCCGTGAGCGCCGCCGACACCAGCCCGCCGGTGCAGCTTTCCGCCACCGCGATGGTGCGTCCAGTGCGGCGGTTGGCGATGATGACCTTTTCGGCGAGTTCGACCAGTTCGGCCGGAAGGACTGTATCGGGCATGAGATCAGGATAGCGCGGGAACGGACAGGGTGGCAACTGCTTGTGCGGCGATGCCTTCGCGCCGCCCGGCAAAGCCCAGCCGCTCCGTCGTCGTCGCCTTCACGCTGACCCGGTCCAGGGGGAGGGCCAATATATCGGCGATCCGCGCGCGCATGGCGTCGCGATGCGGGCCGATCTTGGGCGCTTCGCAGATGATGGTCAGGTCGATATGCTCGATCACACCATCCCGCGCCGCCACCCGGTCCCGCGCATAGGCCAGGAAGCGGTCGGACGACGCGCCACGCCATTGCGGATCGGACGGCGGGAAATGGCTGCCGATATCTCCCTCCGCCAGCGCCCCCAGCATCGCATCGACGATGGCGTGGAGCGCTACATCGGCATCGCTATGCCCGGCAAGGCCCCAATCATGCGGCACCAATATGCCCCCCAGCCAAAGCTCTTCGTTGGGCGCAAGGCGGTGGACATCATAGCCCATGCCGACCCGCGTCGAACGCGGCGTCGCCTGTTGCGCTTCGGCGCGGGCAAAATCCAGCGGATAGGTCAATTTCTCTAGCCTCTCATCGCCTGGCACCAATAGGACGTCATGGCCCCAGCCTTTCAAAATCTGTGCATCGTCGGTCGCTTCCCGCGCGGCATCCCACGCGCGGTGCGCCGCCACGATGGCGTCGAAGCGGAAAGCCTGCGGCGTTTGCACCCGATGCAGTCCGTCCCGCTCCACGCCATCGCCCATGGCTCCGCTCGCGTCGCGTATCAGCGTATCGGCGACCGGCAGCGTCGGAATGGCCCCCGTCCCGCTCTCCAGCGCCGCCAGCAGACGATCGACCACCGCAGCGGGCAGGAAAGGGCGGGCGGCATCATGGATCAGAACGATATCCGCGCCGCCCCGCGCCGCGATCGCCTCCAGCCCCGCGCGCACCGATCCACGCCGGCTGTCGGCACCGGTTACGAAGGATGCGACCCGTTCGCCGAGCAACGCGCGGGCGGTCGCTTCCTGCCCTTCGCCCAGCACGATATGAATCGCATCGATGCCGCCATGCGCCGCCAGCGCATCATAGGCATGGGCCAGTACGGCCTTGCCCGCGATCATGCGATATTGTTTGGGTGCGTCGCCGCCCGCCCGGTTGCCCTGGCCCGCGGCGACGATTAGCGCGACGATCTTGCTTTTGGATATCATACAGCGCCGCATAGCGGGTCGCGGGACCGACCGGAAGAGGCGGTGGGCCGAAAGGGCCAGCGCCTTGCCGCGCGCTTCAATTTCCGTTAAAGCCTGCCTGTTTTTTAGGCAGTATCAAAAGTAAGACCATGCGCAGGCTTTCCCCTATTTCCATCGGCCCGATCACCATCGACATGCCGGTCGTCCTTGCCCCCATGACCGGCGTAACCGACATGCCCTTCCGCACGCTGGTCCGCCGCTATGGCTGCGGCCTCAATGTGACGGAGATGATCGCGTCGGCGGCGATGATCCGCGAAACGCGCCAGTCGCTGCAAAAGGCGGCCTGGCATCCGCTGGAAGAACCGGTGTCGATGCAGCTTGCCGGCTGCTCGCCCACGGAAATGGCCGACGCCGCCAAGCTGAATGCCGATCGCGGTGCGGCGATCATCGACATCAATATGGGCTGCCCAGTGAAAAAGGTCGTCAATGGCGACGCGGGCAGCGCACTGATGCGCGACCTGCCGCTCGCCGCCTCGCTCATCAAGGCGACGGTTGAGGCGGTGGACGTGCCGGTCACGGTCAAGATGCGCATGGGCTGGGACCATAGCAGCCTCAATGCACCCGAACTTGCCCATATCGCCGAGGATCTGGGCGCCAAGCTCATCACCGTCCACGGCCGCACCCGCTGCCAGATGTATAAGGGCAGCGCCGACTGGGCCTTCGTCCGCTCGGTCAAGGAGGCGGTGAAACTGCCGGTGATCGTCAATGGCGACATCTGCTCGGTCGAGGATGCCGACATGGCGCTGGCGCAGAGCGGCGCGGATGGCGTGATGATCGGCCGCGGCGCCTATGGACGGCCCTGGCTCATCAGCCAGGTCATGGCCTGGTTGACCGACGGCACGCGCGTTCCCGACCCTACGCTGGCCGAACAATATCAAGCGATCATAGGCCATTATCACGCCATGCTCGGACATTATGACAACTATACCGGTGTCAATATGGCGCGCAAGCATATCGGCTGGTACACGAAAGGTCTGCCTGGATCGGCCGAGTTCCGCAACAGCGTCAACCAGGAACCCGATGCGAAGACGGTGCTTGATATGCTCGCCCGCTTCTATGAGCCGCTGATCGCCACGGGCCTTCACCCGACGGAATTGCGCCGGGCGGCATGAATGGCGTTCTGACTTCCCATTCACCGTCTTATCCACCGCCACGCATGGCCCAGGACGGGCCTTCGCTCAGCGAACAGATGACGGCGCTGCCAGTGGCGACGCTGGTGGTGAAGCCCGATAACAGCATCGCGGAAGCCAATGTGCGCGCCGAAACCCTGCTTAACATGGCGCGGTCCGCCATCGTCGGCAGCGACGTCGCGCGTACCATACGCATCGCGGAAGCGGGCGCGCGCTTCGACATCTGGCACAGCAACAAGCCGATCGCGGCCTATGATATCAAAGTTCACGCCGGCCGCACCGCCGAGATGGAGGTCGATCTGATGATCGCGCCGATCGTCGATCATGACGGCTGGCGCGTAGTGTCGCTCCATGCCCAGAGTCAGGCGCGCAAGATCGGCCATCGCGGATCGGCCGGCGGCGCGCGATCGGCCATGGGCGCGGCGGCGATCCTGGCGCATGAGATCAAGAACCCGCTGTCGGGTATCCGTGGCGCGGCGCAACTTCTGGAAGGCGGCCAGGGCGGGCGCGACGCCGCCCTGACCCAGTTGATCTGCAACGAAGTGGACCGGATAGCGGCGCTGATCGATCGGATGCAAGACTTCACCACCGATCGGACGCTGGAGTGCCAGGCCGGCAATATCTATCCGCTGATCGACCGGGCAGCGGGAATCGCAGCGGCAGGTTTTGCAAAACATATAAAGATCATAAAACATTATGATCCATCCTTGCCATTCGCCAACATCAATGACGACGCGCTGGTGCAGGTCATGATAAACCTGCTCAAGAATGCGGCGGAGGCGCTGGAGCATGTCGCCAAGCCGCGCATCCGCGTCGAAACCGCTTTCCGCCATGGCGTGTCGGTGGTGGTCGGCGACGGCAAGGGCAGCGCGGTGCTGCCGATCGAAATCCTGGTCATCGACAATGGTCCCGGTGTGCCCGAACATATTCTCGATCATCTCTTCAACCCCTTCATCACCGGCAAGCGGGACGGGCAAGGGCTGGGCCTGGCCCTGGTGGACAAGTTGGTCCGCGATATGAGCGGCTTCGTCCAATATAGCCGCGACGTGGAAGCGGGCGAATCCACCTTCCGCATCCTGCTGCCGATGGGGATGGGGTGATGGGCGCGACCGGCACGATCCTGGTGGTCGATGACGATCCCGCCATCTGCGTAGTGGTAGGCGAAGCGCTGCGGCGGCAGGGCCACCGGGTCAAGACCGCGGCCTCCATCCGGGAGCGCAGCGCGCTGATGGAGAGTTTCGCGCCCGATGTGCTGATTACCGACGTCATGCTGCCCGACGGTGACGGGCTGGACGGCGTGGCGGAGATATTGGCGACCAAGCCCGACCTCAACGTCATCATCTTGTCGGCGCAAAACACGCTCAACACCGCGATCCGCGCCACCGAAAAGGGCGCGTTCGAATATCTGCCCAAGCCCTTCGATCTCAACGAACTGACCCGCGCTGTCGCCGATGCGCTCGGCACCCGGCAAAGCGCGGAGGAGCCGGAGGGCGATGTCGGCCTGCCCCATGACGGCCTGCCGCTGGTCGGGCGCTCGCCGGCAATGCAGGAGGTCTATCGTACCATCGCGCGGGTCCTGTCCAACGACCTGTCCATCCTGGTGCTGGGCGAATCCGGGACCGGCAAGGAACTTGTTGCCGAAGCGATCCACAGCCTGGGCCAGCGCCGCACCAAGCCCTTCATCGCGATCAACATGGCGGCGATCCCACGCGAACTGATCGAAGCGGAACTGTTCGGTTATGAAAAGGGCGCCTTCACCGGCGCCCATGCCCGCACCGCCGGCAAGTTCGAACAGGCGCAGGGCGGCACGCTCTTCCTCGATGAAATCGGCGACATGCCGATGGAGGCGCAGACCCGGCTGCTGCGCGTGCTGCAATCGGGCGAGGTGACGACTGTCGGCGGGTCGAAACCAGTGCGAGTCAATGTTCGCATCATCGCGGCGACCAATAAGGATCTGTCGCTGCTGATTGAGGATGGCCGCTTCCGTCAAGATCTCTATTATCGCCTGAACGTCGTGCCGATCGCGCTGCCTGCATTGCGCGAACGGCGCGAGGACGTCATCCTGCTCGCGCGCCATTTCCTGGAACGCGCGGCGCAGGAGGGGTTGCCGCGCAAGTCGCTGGCCGACGATGCCGCCCAATTGTTGATGACCTATCACTGGCCGGGCAATGTGCGCGAATTGCAGAATATGATGCAGCGCCTGTCCGTCCTCAGCCGCGAAAATGTCATCACCGCCGAGATATTGCGCCATATGCTGCCGATGGATGCGATCCCGGCGGATTATGCCGCGCCGACGGATCATCTTGCGCATGCCGTTCGCGACTGGGCCAAACGGCAACTGGGCGTGGGGCTGACGCAGCCCAATCGCGCGCTGCATGACGATCTGCTCGCCGTGGTGGAGCCGATCCTGTTGCAGGAAGTGCTGGCTAGCGTCGATGGCAACCAGATTCGCGCGGCCGGTCTGCTGGGCATCAATCGCAATACGTTGCGTAAGAAATTGACCGATTATAATCTCGACCCGATGCAGTTGCGGCTGAACGATTGATCCGCATCAGTCGCAAATCAGGACGAACCGACGGTCTGCATCGACCAGCGACAGCCTTCTGCCCAAATACTGTGTTTGAACGGGCACTAGGGTTGTTGTAACAATGCCACTATGAACGGCGTGACCACACTCCCCAGGCGGGCATCGGCATGGCGGAGGACGCTTTCGGTAGCCTCGCGCAATGGTCGGCTTGCGGCGCTGGTCGAAGGGGTGACGCTGGTCCTGTTCCTGGGCATGGCGGGGCTGACCTATCATATACTGTCGGGTAGCGGCCAATCCTACACGCTGCTGACCCCACCGATCGTCGCCCTGCTGCTGGTGGCCAATCTGGTCCCGGCGATCGCCCTGCTGGTATTCCTGGGCCGGCGAGTCGCCAAACGACGCGCTTCGCAATCGGCGATCGGCAGCGAGGGGCAATTGCACGTCCGGCTGGTCGCCATCTTCTCGATCGTCGCCAGTGTGCCGATGCTGCTGGTGGTGATCTTCGCGTCGCTGCTGTTCCAATATGGTGTGCAATTTTGGTTTTCCGACAGTGCGCGCGGCATGTTGCAAAACGCCAGCGACCTGGCGCGCGGCTATTATGAGCAGAATTTGCGCGAAGTGGGCGACGAAACCGTCACCATGTCAAGCGATCTGCGCAAGGAACTGGCGAATTCCCAGGTCAGCAGCCCACGCTTCGCCGAATATCTTCTGTATCAGGTGGTCGGCCGCAAGCTGAGCCGCGCGGCGATCATCGAGCTGGGGGCGGACGGCATCGTGCGCACTGCCGCCACGGTCGATCCCGAAAACCGCCCCGCGGCCGACAAGCTGACCCCCGAAGTCATCCGGCGGCTGGGCGGGGGGGAGACGATCGTCGTCCAGACCCGCAACAGCCAGATCGAAGCGGTCACGCTTCTCTACCCCAAGTCCAAAATCTATCTCTACGCCGCCCGCAACGCGGACAGCTCGTCCTTCTCCAATGTGGCGCGGGCGCAGAAAGTATTGTCGGACTATGATCTGTTCGCGGCGCAATCGCGCGCGCTCCAGCTGCGTTTCAATATCGCGCTGTTCGTGGGATCGCTGCTGCTGGTGGGCATCGCCGTCTATATCGCGCTGGCCGTCGCCGACTGGATGGTGCGCCCTGTGAACGAACTGGTGACCGCCGCCCGGCGCATCACCGCGGGCGATCTGTCAGCCCGCGTCACCAGTCCGCAGGCGCGCGACGAGATCGGCACGCTCGCCGCCGCCTTCAACCGCATGACCCAGCGGCTGGAGGCGCAGACCGGCGCGCTGGTCGCGGCCAACAGCCAACTGGACGAACGGCGCGCCTTTATCGAAGCGATCCTGTCGGGCGTCAGCGCCGGCGTGCTGTCAGTCGATTTCAAGGGCGTCGTGCAACTGCTCAACAGCTCGGCCGCTGCGATTCTGGTCGATGAAGGCGGCGACGATCCGGTCGGTCGTTCCTTGGTCGACCTGTCGCCCGAACTGGCCGAATTCGTTGCGTCGGACGAAGGCGCGGGTATCGTCCAGGTACGCGCCCATGGCGATTTGCGCACGCTGGCGGTGAAGCTATCGCAGGATGCCTCACGCCATATCCTGACCTTCGACGACATCACCCAGCAATTGTCCGATCAGCGACGGGCCGCCTGGTCCGACGTCGCACGGCGCATCGCGCATGAGATCAAGAATCCGCTGACCCCGATCCAGCTCGCCGCGGAACGGCTGCAACGCCGCTATGCGCAGGAAATCACCAGCGACCGGCCGACCTTCACCCGCCTGACCGGCACGATCGTCCGGCAGGTTGGCGATCTGCGCCGCATCGTCGATGAATTTTCCTCTTTCGCCCGTATGCCCAAGCCGGTGTTCCGGCGCGAAGCAGTGGGCGATATCGCCCGCCACGCGCTGTTCCTGCACGAAGTCGCGCACCCCGACATTGAATTCGACTATCAGACGGACGACCCCGACATGGAATTGGTCTGCGATCGGCGCCAATTAGGGCAGGCGTTGACGAATATCGTGAAAAATGCCGTGGAAGCGATTGAACAGAAACCTGTTCTGGAGGATGGGGGGCGCCGTGGCCATGTTCGCATGCGTGTGGCGCATAGACCGGACGGGGACATCGTCATCACCGTGGTGGACGACGGCATCGGACTGCCGCCCGAACGGGACCGCATATTGGAACCCTATATGACCACGCGGTCCAAGGGGACGGGTCTTGGGCTGGCCATCGTCAAGAAGATTATCGAGGAGCATCTGGGGGAAATCCGCTTCGACGATGCACCGGGGGGCGGGGCGTGCGTAACCCTGCGCTTCGCCGCGGGGGCGCTGGAAAAACTGGAAGACGGGCAGGTAATCGCCCTGCCAAAAGGAAAAGTGACGGCCAATGGCGCTTGATATTCTGATAGTCGACGATGAGGAGGATATTCGCGATCTGGTCGCGGGTGTGCTCGAAGATGAAGGTTTCACCACCCGCACCGCCGCCAATAGCGACAGCGCGATCGATGCGCTCGATGCCCGTCGTCCCTCGCTCGTTCTGCTCGATGTCTGGTTGCAGGGATCGCGGATGGACGGGCTGGAACTGCTGGAAGAGATCAAGCGTCGCGATCCCACCGTGCCGGTGCTGATGATATCCGGCCATGGCAATATCGACACCGCCGTCGCCGCCATTCGCAAGGGCGCGGCCGACTTCATCGAAAAGCCGTTCGAGGCCGACCGTCTGCTCCACCTCGTGTCGCGCGCGACCGAAACGGAGCGGCTGCGGCGGGAAAATCAGGTGCTGCGCGCCCGCTTCGGCCAGGATGACGAACTGACCGGATCGTCGGCGTCGATCAACGGCGTGCGCGCCACGATCAAGAAGGTCGCCGGCACCGGCAGCCGCGTCCTCATCTCCGGCCCCGCTGGCGTCGGCAAGGAAGTCGCCGCGCGGATGCTCCACAGTTGGAGCGGCCGCGCCGATTCGCCTTTCATCATCGTCGCAGCCGCGCGGATGGACCCGGATCGCGTTGAAGAAGAACTGTTCGGCGTCGAAGACCCCAGCGGCCTCGTCCGCCCCGGTTTTCTGGAACAGGCCCATGGCGGCACGCTCTACATCGACGAAATCGCCGATATGCCGATCACGACCCAGGGCAAGATATTGCGCGTTCTGACTGACCAGAGTTTCACCCGCGTCGGTGGCCAGCGCGTGGTGAAGGTGGACGTTCGCGTCATCTCCTCGACCGCGCTCGACCTGGCGGGCGAGATCGAGGAGCGTCGCTTCCGCGAGGATCTTTTCTACCGTCTCAATGTCGTGCCGCTGGCGATCCCGCCACTGTCCGAACGGCGCGACGATATCCCGCCGCTGGTCGAACATTATCTGGCCCGCTTCGCCGCCGAACGGCGCGTACCGCCGCCGGAAATCGCCAGCGACGCCATGGCCGCGCTCCAGGCCAATGAATGGCCGGGCAATGTCCGCCAACTGCGCAATGTCATCGAACGCACGATGATCCTGGCGCCGGGCGACCGGATCGGACGGATCGAACTCGACATGTTGCCGCCCGAACTTACCAACAGCGGCGGCGGGGAGGGGATGGGCCAATCCTCCATCATGGGTGCGCCGCTGCGCGAAGCGCGCGAGAGTTTCGAGCGGGAATATCTACGCATCCAGATTCGGCGCTTCTCCGGCAACATCTCGCGGACAGCGACCTTCATCGGCATGGAGCGGTCCGCGCTGCACCGCAAACTCAAGCTGCTGGGCATCACCGAAGGCAAGGATTAGCGGCGTCTGGCCAATCGATTGCTGGACGTTGGTTAAAGCGCATCTGCGCCATGGACGCTCCTTCGCAATTGCGATAGGATTGCCCCGCTCCCGACTGGCGGGGGCAAGCACGACATCCTGCTTAAGGGTGCGAGAGCGGGCAACGTCCCGCCAAGAATAAAGGATGGCGACGACCATGGCCGACAAAGTGAACAACCTTCAGGATATCTTCCTCAACAGCCTGCGCAAGACAAAGACCCCGGTGACCATGTTCCTGGTCAAGGGCGTCAAGTTGCAGGGCATCATCACCTGGTTCGACAATTTTTCCGTGCTGCTGCGCCGCGATGGCCAGTCGCAACTGGTCTATAAGCATGCGATCTCCACCGTCATGCCGGCCCAATCAATGGATCTGACCGATCTGCGCAAGGCCAGCGACGGCAATGGCAAGGGCAAGCTGCTCCAGGAAATCTTCCTGTCGGCCGTCCGCAAGTCGGGCAGCCCGGTCACGATGTTCCTGGTGAACGGCGTCATGCTCCAGGGCGAAATCGCCGCCTTCGACCTGTTCTGCATGTTGCTCGAACGCGACGGCATGGTGCAGTTGGTCTATAAGCACGCCATCTCGACCGTTCAGCCGCTCCATGCGCTCGACCTGAGCGGCGAGAATGAACAGGACGATTGATCGCATTTCCTGTCTGATCGCATAATATCGCCATGCTCCCGCGCCGGTGGGAGTCCAGTCCGCCTTTCGGCACTGGACTCCCACCGGCGCGGGAGCATGCTGCATTTTGAGGCGTTATACTGCCATGGCCATATTCAACCGCGATTCCGATGACGAAGTGGCGCGCGGCGCGCGCGCTGTCGTCGTTCATGCCGAAACCCACAATGGCGACCGCCGGGACAGCGACGCCCGGCTGGAGGAAGCACGCGGCCTGGCGCTGGCGATCGGCATAGACGTGCGCGCGTCCCAGGCGTTCCGCGTGCGCGACCGCAAGCCCGCGACCCTGTTCGGCAGCGGGCAGGTGGACCAGATCGCGACCTTGGCGCGGCAGGAAGAGGCCGACCTCATCATCGTGGACAACAGCCTCTCCCCGGTGCAGCAAAGCAATCTGGAAAAAGCGTGCGAAGCCAAGGTCATCGACCGCACCGGGCTGATCCTCGAAATCTTCGGCGAACGCGCCGCGACCAATGAGGGCCGTCTCCAGGTCGAACTCGCCCATCTCGATTATCAGGCGGGCCGCCTCGTGCGCAGTTGGACCCACCTCGAACGGCAGCGCGGCGGCTTCGGCTTCCTTGGCGGTCCTGGTGAAACCCAGATCGAGGCGGACCGGCGCATGATCCGCGACCGCATGGCCAAAATTCGCAAGGAACTGGATCAGGTCACCCGCACCCGTGGCCTGCATCGCGCCCGGCGTCAACGCGCGCCCTGGCCGGTGATCGCGCTGGTCGGCTATACCAACGCCGGAAAATCGACCCTTTTTAATCGTATGACCGGCGCTGACGTCATGGCGGAAGACCTGCTCTTCGCCACACTCGATCCCACCATGCGCCAGATCGCGCTGCCGGGGCTGGACAAGGCGATCCTGTCCGACACGGTCGGCTTCGTCTCCGACCTGCCCACACAATTGATCGCCGCCTTCCGCGCGACGCTGGAAGAAGTCTTGTCCGCCGACCTCATCGTCCATGTCCGCGATATCGCCCATCCCGATAGCGATGCGCAGCGCGACGATGTGCTCGACGTGCTGGGCGAACTGGGCGTTGCCGGCGAAGCGGCGCTGGATCGCAAGGAAGGGGAGCCGGACGCGCCGCCGATCCTGGAGGCCTGGAACAAGCTCGATCTACTGGGTGAGGAAGATGCCGCACTCGCGCGCGAAACCGCGTCCCGCCGCGATGATGTCGTGTTGCTCTCCGCCTTGACCGGGGAGGGGGTGGACATGCTCCAGCGCACGATCAGCGATCGCATGACCCGCGGCGCGAAAGTCTATGGCCTGCGCGTGCCGGTGTCCGATGGCGCTACGGTCGCCTGGCTCCACGAACATGGCGAAGTTTTGTCGACGATCGTCGAGGATGAAGAAAGCCGCGTCGACGTCCGCCTGTCGGACGCGGCCTTCGCCCGCTATTCCAAGCGGGGTGAGGAGTAGGGCTTGATAACTTTACATTGACCCGTTCGCTTCGAGCGAAGTCGAGAAGCGGGAAGCGCTGCCTATGCGTTTCTCGACTTCGCTCGAAACGAACGGAACAAGATCGGTCGACCTAACGTCATCGCGCTCTAGAGCGGCTTTCGGCGTTCAGTTTGCGTTACGCCAGCGCCTTTTCCACCACGGCAATGGCCTGGTCCAGCGGCTTGGCGCGGTCGCAATCGTTACCGCATACATGCTGCTGGTTGCGCAGCTTTTGCAGAATATCCTGTGCGGCATCCCGGTTGCCCAGGCGGATTTCGGCCAGAGCCAACCCGGACATCGCGCCGGGATAGCCGTTGCGCCCACGGTACAGGCTTTGTTCGAAATAACGCCGCGCGCCCGCTGCATCGCCCATGCCCAGTCTGGTGACACCCTTGAGGAAACGGACCTGCCGGCTGCTCGTGCGGCCGATCAGGTCGGTCAACAGGCTATCGGCCTGCACATAGTCGCCGGATGCGATCAGGCCCTGTGCACGGCTCAGATCACGATACGAACCGCCATTGGCGCTGTGAAAATTATCTATGCCATAGCCTGTGATGGGCGCGGCCATCCGCGTCGGGACGTTGATGGTGATACCGCTAATGCCGTGCGTTTGAGCATGAGCGGGCGCCGCAACGGCGACGCACAGTGGCAGAAGGATCGTGACACGCATGGCTTTCCTCCATCTTGAGGCAGAAAAGCTATAAACGCTGTAAGGCCTTGTCAAATATAAGTTTCAAGTCCGAACCTTGTCTGGATCATGTCCGTCCCGTTGAGGGGGCCTTAGACCGGTTTTTCCCGCTGCTTGGCGCGTTGCCACAGCGCTTCTTTGTCATCCAGCGTCAGCCCGGCAAAGCGCTCACCCGCCATATCCTCGATGGCGCGGAAGCGACGATCGAATTTCGCATTCCCCTTGCGCAGAGCCGCTTCCGGGTCGACCTTCAGATGGCGCGCCAGGTTCACCACGGCGAACAGCAGGTCGCCGACTTCCTCCTCGCGCTCGTCCTGCGTGGCCGCTTCGCGCACCTCGTCCAGCTCCTCGATAATCTTGTCGATCACGCCGGCCGTATCGGGCCAGTCGAAGCCGGTGCGGGCGGCGCGCTTCTGCAATTTTTCGGCGCGCAGCAGCGCGGGCAGGGCGATCGCCACCCCGGCCAGCGCGCTGGGGTCCGGGTCCTTCGCCGCGCGCTCGGCCGCCTTGATCGTCTCCCACTGGGCATGGCCATCCTCGCGCCGGGTGCCGTCTGCAAAGACATGGGGATGCCGGCGGATCATCTTTTGCGTGATGCCGTCGATCACGTCCTGCATGGCAAAATGCCCGGCCTGTTCCGCGATCCGGCTGTGAAAGGCGACCTGGAGCAACAGATCGCCCAGTTCGTCACGCAGCGCATCCATGTCCGCGCGTTCGATCGCATCGGCCACTTCATAGGCTTCCTCGATCGTATAGGGCGCGATGGACGCGAAATCCTGCGCGATGTCCCACGGGCAGCCCGTGTCGGGATCGCGCAACCGTGCCATGACGTCGGCAAGCGGCATGATGTCGGCGGGGCTGGCTTTGCTCATGAGTGAATCCGGCATGGTAGCTTTCTGAGATAGCACGGAATGTCTGCCGTGTCTGGCGAGTAACTGTTACCGAAACAATTATGCAATGATCGACGGCGTTAAATTTGAAACAGATGAACATTTCATCAGTGTCTGGACGAAGCAATTTTATTAGCTTTAACTTAGGCTATATGTAAGGCAGTATGCGTCTTAAACGGAGGGATCATGGCCTTTATGACTAAAGAAGATACGGTATGCGTTCAATTCGCAGGGCGTAGTTTTTTTCTCGACACGGCAGGAGGCATGGACCGTGTTGCTGCAACAATTGCAGCGGGAAACTATGAAGTACCCCTGCCGATTATGCTAGCGGCCATGGTTTCCCGAGTGCCTGGAATGTTTCTCGATGTGGGAGCAAATGATGGTGTGTACAGCGTCATTGCTGCGGCGATAAAGCCCGATTTGAGAATTGCTGCTTTTGAACCTGTTCCTCAGATTGCAAACTTATTAAGGCGCAATATTGAGCTTAATGACATTGCGGGACGAGTAGATATTTACGAATTGGCTCTTAGCGATAGCGAAGGGATCGTGCCGATTTTTCTTCCTGATCCCGCGCATGGACTGATTGAAACTTCGGCTTCTCTTGAAGAGAATTTCATAGTTGGTGCTACTCCTGCGATGAGTGTCAGAACTACAAAACTGGATAACCTAACACTTCCTGCTGCAATCGGCGTGGCCAAAGTAGATATAGAAGGGTTTGAACTGGAGTTCATTCGCGGTGCAGAGGAAACAATTCGACGCGATCGCCCCGTTATATTCGCAGAAATGTTAAGTAGGGTGGAGCGAAAATTTCCAGAGATAACCCAACGTATGATCGATATGGATTATTTGATGTTTCGCCTTCGTCCTGATGCTGCAATTCTTTCACACTGGATTTCATTTGATCAGCAATCATGGAATTATTGTCTGTTACCGCGCGAGAAAATGAATGTTTTTAGGGAATGTTGCGTAACGCATCAGTTGGAAATACTTGCGCCGGCTTAATTTCCTTCTACGTAGAATGGGCGCTCGTAATCGCTTAGGGATGGAGGCCGAATAAGTAATTCCAAAAATTACCTTGTCGACGTTTAAATCGGTGATGATTTTCATGCCTTATGAGTGCCAAATTGAATAGCGATAGACTTTGTTGAAAAGGCAACGGGGTTAGAATTGGCCGGTTTTTGACGTCGATCTGGAATAGCCCAATGCCAACGCCTGTTACTGCTGATTAGAGAAGACACTATCTCCGCTAGATAGAAATGACACCATTTATAGCAGCAGGGTCGGCGCGGAGCCATCGGCCTAGCGCAGCGCAGACCCTGCTGATACGCTGACCTTGGGGTGGTGAACCATGGACCCGCTGCTCTGCAGTGGGCCCGCTCATGTCTTCTGAACGAACCTGAGCGTGCCGCGTTCGCGCAACTCTGCATCGCTCAGCCTGGGACCGCGCTTGAGCTTCGAACCACCCAGTTTGCGGCGATCGATCTTCGTGGGTGGTTCTGGCTCGGGGAACATATGCATGGGCTGGTCACGGCGGGCAGGGGCGTCGTTGTTGCGCTTGCGGTGATGGGGCATGATCGCCTGCATCTGCTTTGCCAGCAGCAACGCCGCGTCCAGATGCTTGTTCTCGACAATGGCAGGCTGGTTCACCTGCCGCATCTTGTCGAACTGGCGATAGGGCAGGACATGGCCCTCATGCTCGATCTCCAGTCGGCCGTCGGGATATTCACAGACCGTCACCCGCTTGCGCGCCAGATTCAGGCTCACATCGTTCGGCTCCAGAATGAACATCGCCTTGTTGTAATGCAGCGTCAGCGCCGCCGTCACGGTCCGCTGCTCCCGCCAGACCATGATCGCGCGCAGATCGTCATGCGGGGCGAGGGGGCGGTGCAGATCGCGGACATCGAAGGCGGGTCGGGCGAACCGCTCGTTGTGCCTGACCATATAGCTGTCGAGAAAGGCGTTGGCGTCCATGATCGACGAGATGCCTTCCAGGCGCATCGCTTTCACCAGACGATCCTGCAAGGTGGCATTGGCCCGTTCGACCCGGCCCTTGGCCTGCGGCGAGTTGGCGCAGATGATCTCGATGTTCAGAGCATCCAGCGCGCGGCCAAAATGCGTCATGCCGTCGCCACGAGCGGCGCTGGCCCGCGCGTTCCGGAAAACGCTGTGCTTATCGGAATAAAAGGCCACCGGCTTGCCGTGTTGCTCGATGTACGCCCGGGTCGCCTCCATATAGGCGAAGGTGCTCTCGCTCTCGACCATCCTGAGGTGCATCAACTCGCTGGTCGCGTCGTCGATATACACCAGCAGGGTGCATTGCGGCCCGCGATCTTCGAACCAGCAATGTTTTGAGCCGTCGATCTGGATCAGCTCGCCTCGGCAATCCCGGCGATAGCGAGGCTGATACGGGCGAGGGCGACGGGCCTGACAATCCTTCCAAAGACCGGCGTCCATCATCAACTTGCGCAGTGTCTCGCAGCCGATCCTGATGCCATGGCGCTCAGCCAGATACTCACGCGCCAATGTCGGTCCGAAATCCGCATAATGCTCCCGGACCAGCGCAACGACCTTTTCGCGGAAGGCATCGCTGTGCCGGCGGTTACCCGGGCGGCCGCGCTTGCGGGACATGAGGCCGGCGGCACCATCTTCGCGGAGCCGGCCCAGCAGCCGGAATATCTGCCGGCGCTTCAGTCCAAGCAGCGTCGCCGCATCCTCAATCCGAAGTTCGCCGCGCTCAACGCGCATCAGTGTATCAAATCTCGATAGCTCGCCTTGGCTCATCGCCAGCACCGTCATAGTCTGATCCTCCCGTGGGAAGACCATGAACACCGCGTTCGCCGCCAAGGCCAAAGAGTGTCATCTCTATCTAGCGGAGGGGTGTCATTTCTAAATGGCACCTACACGACTAAATGTCCGATAATATATCTTATGTTAAATACATATCGTCTCACGAATTGCGTATAGCTGTCCAACTCGCTGTCGCACGCAGCTCAATCCTCCTGGATCATGCTGTGCTTGGCGGTGTCGCGCATCCGCACATAGACGATCAGCGATATGGCGATCATCACCGTGACATAGATGTAGAATGCCTGCTCCATGCCCGCCTGTTTGAACCACAGCGCCACGAATTCCGCCGTCCCGCCGAACAAAGTATTGGCCAACGCATAAGGCAGCGCCACGCCTAGCGCGCGGATATGCGTGGGAAACAGCTCCGCCTTCACGACTGCGTTGATCGACGTATAGCCGGTGACGATCACCAGGCCCGCCATCACCAGCAGCCCCGCGATCAGCGGGTCTTTCGTCACCGCCAAGGTCGCGAAGATCGGATAGGTGCAGATCACCCCCATGACGCCAAAGCCGATCATCAGCGGCTTGCGCCCGATCCGGTCCGAAAGCGCGCCCGCGGCCGGCTGCAACAGCATGAAGACAAACAGCGTCGCCGCATTGATCTGCGACGCGACTTCACGGCTGAGGCCACTGGTGTTGACCAGGAATTTCTGCATGTAGATGCTGTAGGCATAGAAAGCGATCGTCCCGCCCGCGGTCAGCAGCATCACCGTCAGCGTCTCGCGCGGATGATTGGTCATCAGCTCCATGAAGCCGGACTTGGGCGCGCCCGCCGCTTTGGCCACGCTAAAGCTCTGCGTCTCGGCCAGCCCGCGCCGCAGCCAGAACACCACGATCGCCAGCAGTCCGCCGATAAAGAACGGAATGCGCCATCCCCAGGCGTCAAGCTGCGCTTCGGTCAGCGTCGCCTGCAACAGCAACAGCACGCAGATCGCGACCAGCTGCCCGGCGATCAGCGTCACATATTGGAAGCTGGAAAAGAAGCCGCGGCGGTTCTTGCCGGCCATTTCAGACAGATAAGTCGCACTCGCCCCATATTCGCCGCCGATCGACAACCCCTGCATCAACCGCGCCAGCACCAGCAGCGCCGGGGCGGCGACCCCGATCGTCTCATAGCCCGGTGTCACCGCGATCAGCAGCGACCCCGCGCACATCAGCGCGACCGACAGGGTCAGGCCACTTTTGCGCCCATGGCGATCGGCATAGACGCCCATCAGCCAGGCGCCGATCGGCCGCATCAGGAAACCCACGGCGAAGACGCCCGCAGTGCTCAGCAACTGGGCGGTACGATCGCCGCCCGGAAAGAAATGCGGCGCGAAATAGAGGGTGAAGGCCGCATAGGCATACCAGTCATACCATTCGACCAGATTGCCGGTGGACCCGCCGATAATGGCCTTGAGCCGCTGCGCCTGCGTCGGCGCACGCACCTCGGTCGAAGCGGTCTGGTCGGTCATGGCGTCAGCACCATCGCGCCATCCTGCACGCCCCAGCTTTTCAGGCGCGACAACATGTTCATGCCGATCACATTGACCTCCCCGAAGGCGGGCGACACGACCACAGGTAGGTCGCTCGCCGAAATGGGACCGATGGCCAGCGTAGCGATGCTTGACCGCTTGGCCGTGACCTTGCCGTTGGCGGTGGTCATAATGACGCCCGGTTCGCCGACATCATAGTTGAGGCCCGCGGCCCGCGCCGTATTTTCGGACAGCGCCGTGACGGTTGCGCCGCTGTCGATCAGGAACCGGGCCGACGTACCGTTGATCGTCGCCTCGACCCAATAATGGCCGTCCGGCGCGACCGGGATGCGCAGCGCCTGCCCTTCAGTCCGGGCCTTGGGCAGTGCCGACGGCGCTTCGTCGGGGCCAACGACCGTCCCCTCCTCCGCCCACCGTCCGGTCAGATAGCCTTGGCTCTGCGCGCATTTGAACAGCCCTAGCAACCCGGCGAAGATCGCGACCCACAGCAATGCCATGCGCAGCACGCTGCCCCAGGCCATCTGCCGTCCGACTAAAGCGGACCCGACAAGGACGAGCGCTAGCACGTACCAGAGGGTCGATGCCGCCTGATCCGTGCCGTCCATCAGGCCCCCTGCTCTTTCGCGTCCAGTTCCACCACCATGCCGTCATAGCCCGGTTCGACGCCTTTGGGGAGCGTGCGACACAATGTCGCATAATCCATGCTCTGATCCATATGGGTCAGGATCGCCCGCCCCGGTCCCGTCGCCGCGATGCCGTCCAGTGTCAGCGCCAGATGCGGATGGGTCGGATGCGGTTTCTCCCGCAGCGCATCGACCACCCAAACGTCCAGCCCATCGTACAGCGTCAGCATGTCCGGCGTCAGTATATGAAAATCGGTGGCATAGCCGATCGAGCGGCCACCATGGCTGAACCGAAAGCCGGTGGAGTAGATGTCGCCATGGGGCTGGTCGACGCAGGCGATGTCGATGTCGCCGATCCGCAGCCCGTCAGGCAGGACATGGCCGTCGATCGTCGGGTGATAGCCGTTGCGCCCTTCAAAGGCATAGCCGAAGCGCTCTTTCAACAGCTTGAGCGTCTGCGCCCGCGCATAGCCAGGAACCGGCGTGCGGCGATGATGGAAAAGTTGGCGGACATCGTCGATGCCATGGCTGTGATCGGCATGGTCATGCGTCCACAGGATCGCATCGATTTGGATCACATCGGCGGCCAGCAACTGCGCGCGCATGTCGGGCGATGTATCGACCAGGATGCGCGTTGTCGGGCTTTCCACCAGGATGGACACGCGCGTCCGCCGGTTTTTCGGCTCGGCGGGATCGCATGTCCCCCAATCATTGCCGATCCGCGGCACGCCGGACGATGTGCCGCTGCCCAGGACGGTCAGCTTCAGGCTCATGCGACCTTGCTGAACAAAGCGCGGAAATTGGCGGACGTCGCCGCCGCCAGTTCTTCAACGCTTTCACCGCGCAGATGGGCCAGGAATTTGGCCGTGTCCGCGACGAAGGCGGGCTCGCACGGCCGGCCCCGATGCGGCACCGGCGCCAGGAAGGGCGAGTCCGTCTCAACCAGCAGCCGGTCCAGCGGCAACCGCGCCGCCGTTGCCTGCAAATCCTTCGCGCTTTTGAATGTCACGATGCCTGAAATGCTGATGTAGAAACCCAGCTCTATCGCTGCGTCAGCAAAGGCGCCGCTGGCGGTGAAACAGTGAATGACGCCGGAGTAGGCCCCCTTCCCCATCTCGTCGCGCATGATGGCCAGCGTATCTTCTTCCGCATCGCGGGTATGGACGATCAGCGGCAGGCCGGTGTCGCGCGCCGCGACGATGTGCGATCGGAAGCTCTTCTGCTGCCGATCGCGGTCGCTATGGTCGTAATAATAATCCAGCCCCGTCTCGCCGATGCCGACCACGCGGGGATGCGCCGCACGCTCCACCAGCTTGGCGGTATCGATATGGGGATGCTCGTCCGCTTCATGCGGATGGATGCCCACGGTCGCCCAGACGTCCGGCTCGCGGATCGCGGTGCCGAGCACATCGTCCCACTCGCTCTCGCGCGTCGCGATGTTGAGCATCAGATCGACGCCAGCGGCCCGCGACCGTTCCAGCACATTGGCCTGATCCTCGATCAAGCCTTTGTAATTCAGGTGGCAATGGCTGTCGATCAGCATGGGATCAGGCGTCCTCCGCCGGCAGTTCCAGGCGTGGGAACAGCGGCTTGGGCGCAGCCAGCACGAAATCGCTCTCGGCCAGCGCCGAATACCAATGGTCACCGATCGTCGCATAGCTGTGCTTGTCTGTTGGCACGCCCATATGGTTAAGGAGCGCCGTCGCGCTCGCGGGAATGACCGGCAGGATCGCGACCGCCAATTGGGCGATGGCGATGTAGAGGGTCGCCAGCACCGTCTCCATCCGCTCGGCATCGGTCTTGCGCAAAGACCAAGGCGCCTGAGCGTCAATATATTGGTTGCAGGCGAAACAGGCGCGCAGCCACGCCTCGATCGCCACGCTGGGCGCAAGGGTCGCAAAGGCGGCAGGCATGTCGGTGCGAATCGTCTTGTCGAGCAGCGCGAACAACTGGCTGTCCGCCGCATCATGGCCGTGGATCGCGGGCAGGCGGCCGTCCAGATTCTTGGCGATGAAGCTCAACGTCCGCTGCGCCAGATTGCCAAAGGCATTGCCTAGATCGCTGTTGGAGCGCTGGACGATCGCTTCCGCGCTATAGCTGCCATCATTGCCGAAGGTGACTTCGGACAGCAGGAAATAACGCAACTGGTCTACGCCGAAGCGGTCGGCCAGTTCCATCGGGTCGGCGACATTGCCGACCGACTTGGACATTTTCTCGCCGCGGTTGAGCAGGAAGCCGTGACCGAACACTTGCTTGGGCAAAGGCAGCTTCGCGCTCATCAGGAAGGCCGGCCAATAGACCGTATGAAAACGCACGATATCCTTGCCGATGATATGCGTGATGTCGCCGCCTTCGGCCCAGTAGCGCGCCATCCGATCGGCATCATCAGGATAGCCGCAGCCGGTGAGGTAATTGGTGAGCGCATCCACCCACACATACATGACATGGCCGTCCGATCCCGGCACCTTGACGCCCCAGTCGAAGCTGGTGCGCGATACGCTGAGGTGGCTCAGCCCGCCTTCGACGAAGCGCAAAATCTCGTTGCGACGGCTGTCGGGCTGGATGAAATCGGGCTGGCTTTCATACAGCGCCAGCAGCCGGTCCTGATAGGCAGACAAGCGGAAAAACCAGCTTTCCTCGACCGTCCATTCGACCGGCGTGCCCTGGGGCGAGAGTTTGACGCCCCCTTCCCCCTCGACGATTTCCTTTTCATCGTAAAAGGCTTCGTCGCGGACCGAATACCAGCCTTCATAGCGGCCCAGATACAGGTCGCCATTGGCCTCCATCGCCTGCCAGATCGCCTGGCTGGCGCTATGATGGTCCGGTTCGCTGGTACGGATGAAGCGATCATGGCTGATGTTCAGCCTCTCGTTCATCGCCTTGAAATAGCCCGCCATTTCATCGGCCAGTTCGCGTGGGTTAATCCCGCGGTCGCGCGCCGTCTGCGCCATTTTCAGCCCATGTTCGTCAGTGCCGGTCTGAAAGAAGACATCGCGGCCCATCATCCGCTGGAACCGGGCAACCGCGTCAGTGGCGATCACTTCATAGGCGTGGCCGATATGCGGACGGCCATTAGGATAGGAAATGGCGGTGGTGATTGTGAAAGGCGTGGACATGGCCTCTCCCTAGCCGCTGATCTGCGCCCCGCAAAGCCGCTTTATGCGCGCTCTTGCGCCAGCGCCGCGACATGGCCCGCCAGTTCGAAAACCACACCCGCCGGATCGAGCGACAGGATCACCGCGCCCCCCGCCAGATGCCGGGCCTTTTCCCAGTGGTCCAGTGCCGTGCCCAGCGCCGGTCCCTGCCGGGTCCGCGCCGCCTGCGCGATGAACGCGGGCGCGCGCTCCAGAAAGGCTTCATAGCGCGGCTTGGCGGATTTCAGCGCCAGCGCCTTGGCCAGTGCAAGCCGCTGGCGATTGCCCGGATCGCCCTGCGTCGCCAACGCCGTCAGCGCCTGTTCGATCTCCGACAGGTTGAGGCCCACATAGCGCAGCGCCTGGCCCGGCGATCCCTCGCCCGCGCGCACCAGCGCATCCATCTCCTGCGGCGACAGCGTCTCGTCGCTCGCCTTGAGCACCGCTCGCATCGTAGAGGTATCCAGCGGATCGAAGCGCAACGTGCGGCAGCGTGACCGGATCGTCGGCAGCAATCGCCCCGGCGCATGGCTGACCAGCAAGAAGAGCATGTCGGCGGGCGGCTCCTCCAGCGTCTTGAGCAGCGCATTGGCTGCACCCCGTTCCAGATCGTCGGCGCTGTCCACCACCACCACGCGGCGCGACGAGAGCGACGGGGCGGACTGGATCAAACGGCTTAGTCCGCGCACCTGATCGACGCTGATATTGCGCGCGGTCCCGGTTTCCTTCTCCAGCGGCGCCAGTTCGGCATAGTCGGGGTGGGCCGATGCCTCAATCAGGCGACGGGTTTGATGATCGTCCGGGACGAACAGACCCTCGCCATCAATCGGCGGACCGGCCGCATCCGCGAGCAGCCGCATCGCCAGCGCGCGCGCGAAGCTGCCCTTGCCGACGCCCCTAGGGCCGGCGAGTATCCAGCCATGGTGCATCCGCCCGCTCTGCGCGGCGGCCATCAGGGTTTGGGCCTGCGCGTCATGGCCCAGAAGCCGCGTCATGGCAGTAGGTCTTCGATCGCGTCCAGCAACCGCACCGTCACGACTTCGGCCGGGCCGGAGGCATCTATCGCACGAACGCGATCACCTTCCTCGCGCGCGAAGCGGCCGAACGCATCGGCCACGGCGCGATGAAAATCGCTCGCGCGCCCGCCGATTCGGTCTTCGGCATCGCCGTCGCGGGCCTTGGCCCGCCCCGTCGCTTCCTCTTCGGCCAGCGTCAGCAGCAAGGTTCGGTCTGGCAAAAACCCGTCGCTGCCGATCCGGTGCAGCGTCAATATATCGGCATCGGAGAGGACGCCCTGCCCCTGATAGGCGCGGCTCGAATCGAGGAAACGATCGGACAGTACCCACGCCCCCCGCGCCAGCGCCGGGCGGATCGTCTTTTCGATATGATCCGCCCGCGCCGCCGCGAACAGCAGCGCTTCGGCGCGCGCGCTCCAGCGGTCTGCCCCGCCGGTCAGCAACAGGGCGCGGATCGCCTCCGCCCCCTCACTGCCGCCCGGCTCGCGGGTTTCGACCACCTCCAGCCCGCGCGCGCGCAACGCGGCGGCCAATGCGCGCAACTGGGTCGATTTGCCCGCGCCCTCGCCGCCTTCCAGGGTTATGAACTTGCCTTGGTTCAAGCGAAGAGCGACTTCATGCCGTTCCAGAGCCGGCCGAAAAAGCCTGCTTCCGCCACATCTTCACCAGCGACCAGCGGCATGATCTGCGGCGGCGTGTCCGGGGTCTGGACAATCATCTGTGCGATCTGCTGGCCCTTGGCGATGGGCGCCTTGATCGGGCCGCTATAGACTACCTTCACTTGCACATTGGCCGACGCCGTGCCCGGCAGGGTGACGGCCAGATTCTGCGGCGCGACCAGCGAAACGCTTGTCGCGCTGCCCAATTGCACGGCCGCCGTCTCGACCGTCTGGCCTTTCTTGAACAGCGGCTGCGCCTTCCACGCCTTAAAGCCCCAGTCCATGAAGCGGACCGATTCGGTGATGCGGCTGTTGAAGCTGGGCAGGCCCGCGACCACCATCACCAGGCGGCGGCCATTCTGCTCCGCCGATCCGGTAAAGCCGAAGCCCGCCTCTTCGGTATGGCCGGTCTTGAGGCCATCGGCCCCGGCGATCTTGCCCAGGATCGGGTTGCGATTGCCCTGCGCAATGTCCGCGCCGCCCATCGTCTTGCCCCAGGTGAAGGACCGCGTGGCGTAAAATTTCTTGTAGAGGTCGGGCGTTTCCTCGACCGTCGCCTGCGCCAGCTTGGCCAGATCCTCGGCGGTGACATAGGTCACCCCCTCGTCCGGCCAGCCATTGCTGGTGCCGAAATGGCTGTTCTTCAGGCCCAGCCGCTTGGCTTCTTCGTTCATTGCGGCGACGAAGGCCTGTTCGGTGCCGGAAATCCCCTCCGCCAGCACGACGCAGGCGTCATTGCCAGACAGAGTGACGATGCCGTGCAGCAGATTTTCCACCGACACCTGCTCGCCGACGGACAGGAACATGGTCGAACCCGCCTGCGGGCCATGCCATTGTTTCCAGGTTTCCGGGCGCACGGTGAATTTGGTATCGAGCTTCAACTGACCCTTCTGGATCAGGCGAAAGGCGACATGCGCGGTCATCATCTTCGCCATGGAGGCCGGCGGTATCTTCGTCTCGCCGCCCTTGTCGTACAGCACCGCGCCCGACGACAGATCCTTCATATAGGCGATCGGCGCTTCGGTGGTGTAGGGCGGCGCGGCGGCGATCAGCGGCTGTGCCAGCAGCCCGGCGGCAAGGAGGACTGCAACGCTTTTCTTCATGGGAAAACTGCCTTCGAACAAATGGAATCGCTCTTCAAACGCGATGTCTATCGCGCGTCATTAGCCATGATGCGGCTATTCTCAAAGCCTTTGGCGGCGGCCTGCCGAACACCGGCCTGCGCCGCCTGCTGCGTGGCATAGGGGCCAAGCCGCACGCGCCATATCCCGCCGCCCGGATCGACGCGTGCGCCCAGGCTCCTGGCCAGAGCATCGGCGCGGGCCCGGGAGGAGAAAGCGCCGACCTGCACGACATAAGCGCCGGTCTTGGGCAGGGCAGGCGATGGCTTGGGAATAGCCGCCGCCCTGGCCGGTTGCGCGACCGGCTTGGGCGCGGCCGTGTCGAAATCCGCGCCAGGCCGGCTGGCGCTGACCGGCTTGATCGGCGCTGGCTTGGGCTTGTCGGCCACCGGCGCGCGCGCAAGCGGCACCGCGGCTGACGGTGCCGGACCGAGCTTACCACGCAGCACCTTGAGCAAGGCGGCGGGTGTTTCCAGCCGCTCGGCCGCCTGAGCATGTGAGCGCAACGCCGCCCGTTCCTGTTCAGGCGGATTGACACGGCGCACCCGCACCGGCGTCATGCCGGCAACGCCCAGTTGCGCCGCCGCGCCCGGCGACAGCGCGATCAGCTGGTCGTTCCGCATCGGCCCGCGATCATTGACCCGCACCAGGATCGTCCGCCCGCTGTCCAGCGCCGTCACCTCGACATAGCTGGGTAGTGGCAAGGTCTTGTGCGCGGCGGTGATGGCCGATGGCATGAAGGCTTCGCCTGTCGCGGTCGCGCCGCCATCGCTGCCATCCTCCGCCACGCCAGCATAGCCCACCTCGTCGTAAGAGGCGGGATCGGTCGGCGTGTACGTCACGCCGCCCACCACATAAGGCGGCCCCAGCGGCGCTGGCGTATTGCCGACCATGGCGGCCGAATCGGTATTGCGCGGCTGCGCCATAAGCGCGCCGCCGCTCGCCAGCGCCAGCATCATGGCCGGGACGAACAGCCCCTTATTGTTTGACAGCATCCGCCAGCAATCCCACCGACAAGGCATAGAAGTTGGAACAATTATAATCCAGGATCGCCCGGTAATTGCTGGTCAGCAGATAGGCGGTCTTGCCCGGCCCATCGGGTTCCAGCAGCGTCGCCAGCATCGTGTCCGCCGGCCACACGCCACTGGCGGGAAACAGGCCCAGCTTGCGCCATTCCGCCATCGTCAACCAGCGGCTGTGTCGGTTGAACACCCGCGGGCAGCGCGCCGGTTCGGTCTTGGCCACCACGGCGGCGCGGTTGAAACTCGTCGGCACGTTGACCGCCACGCCCCAGGGCTGACCCTTGCGCCATCCCGATTGCACGAAATAATTGGCGATGGAAGCAAGCGCATCAGCCTCGCTGGTCCAGATATCGGCCTTCCCGTCGCCATCGCCATCCTTGGCGATGCGCAGATAGACGGACGGCAGGAATTGCGGATAGCCCGTCGCCCCGGCCCAGCTCCCGACGAGCCTGCTACGCGGCACGCCATTGTCCAGCATCTTAAGCGTGGCGAGCAATTCCGGCTCGAACAGCGCGCGCCGCCGCCCTTCATGCGCCAGCGTCGCGAGCGACCGGATCAGGTCGAAATCGCCGGTATAGCTGCCATAATTGGTTTCATGGCCGTAGATGGCGACCATGATTTCCTCCGGCACACCCGTCTCCGCCTCGATCCGCGACAGCCGCGAACGATTGGCCTGGTAGGCGATCCGCCCCCGGCTGATCCGTGCGGCGTCCACATGCTGGCGGCGATAGGGTTCGAAATTGGGAATGGGCGAGTAGGCGCCGCCGCCCGGCTGGCTCTGGTCGAGCTGAACGACGCGCGGATTGACGGTCAGCGTCGGGAAAACACTGTCCAGCGTCGCGTCGCGGATGCCCATGACCCGCGCCTTGGGCCGCAGGCTTTCCAGATAGGCGCGGAAATCCTCACTATCCTGCGCCTGTGCCGGCCCAACGACCATGCTGCCAGCGGTAACGGTGGCAAGGCCCAGCAACAAAGACAGGACGGGTGAACGCAAAGAATCCCTCATCCCCCCGTTGTTGCACAGGCGGGGCGGCAGGTGAATCCCCTTAATGCGCGGTCGGGTCGGTTAAGGCGACGAACGGAGAGAGCGACGATTTCCCCTTGGCATCGCCGCCCGGCGCGCTAGGAAGCGGGCGAACGGAAGCGTGGCCGAGTGGTTTAAGGCAGCGGTCTTGAAAACCGCCGTGGGTGTAAGCTCACCGTGGGTTCGAATCCCACCGCTTCCGCCATCACCCCCTACCCATCCGTCCGCAATCTGTAGCCGATGCCCGGCTCATTGCCGATAATCTGCGGCCGCTGCGGATCGTCCTCCAGCTTGTGACGCAGCGTGCGGACCAGGACGCGCAGATATTCGACATGATGCTCCACTTCGCGCGGCCACACCTGCGCCATGATCTGGCCATGGGTGATGACCCGGCCGGGGAATTTCGCCAACTGGACCAGCACGCCATATTCCTTGGGCGTCAGATGCACCTCCTGGCCGCCCTTGCGCACCATCCGGGTCATTAGGTCGATCTCCACATCGCCGACCTTGACCGCCGACACGCCGCCGCCCTTGGTCAGCCGGTTGCGCAGCGCGACGCGCAGCCGCGCCAGCAGTTCGTCGGTGTCGAACGGCTTGGTCAGATAATCGTCGGCGCCCAGGTCCAGCGCCGCCACTTTCTGTTCGGTCGCGTCGCGCGCGGACACGACGACCAACGTCGCATCCGACCGCTGCTTGATGAGCGGCACCAGTTCCAGCCCGTCGCGATCGGGCAGGCCCAGGTCCAGGATGACGATGTCGGGCGATGCGTCGCGCAGTCGGTCGAGCGCCTCGCGCGCATCCTGCGCCTCTACCGTCTCATAATCGGCGCGGGCCAGCGCGCTGTGGATCAGGCGGCGGATATGCAGTTCGTCATCGACGATCAGCACTTTGTGGCGGGTTGTCATGGTTGGTCGTCCGATGGCGGGTCTTTGATGATGCAAGCGTCGGGGATATTCAGCGTGAAGCAGGCGCCGGACGGATCATCGACATTGGTCGCCCGCACGGTCAAGCTCATCGCTTCGGCGAACCCCTTGACGATGGCGAGGCCCAGCCCTGTGCCATGCTTGTCGCGGTCGGTCCCCTCGATGCGGGTGAAACTGTCGAACAATCGGTCTTCCGCGCCCGGCGGGATGCCCGGTCCCTGATCAATGACCGACAGCAGCAGCGCGTCGGCGGTGCGCAGCCCCCGGATGGTGACGGGGGTGCCGGAATCGCCATAGCGCCCGGCATTGTCGAGCAGGTTGAGGAGGATATGATGCAGCAGCACCGGATCGACCCGCACCAGCGGAATGTCGGGCGGAATATCGACCTTCACCTCGCGTCCGGCGAGCGATTGGCGCGTGTCCTGCACCGCGCTGGCGACGGCGTCGAACAGGTCGGTGGCCTCTATTCGCATGGGCAGCGCCCCGGCCTCCACCCGCGCCATGTCCAGCAGATTGGCGACGAAGCGGTTGAGCCGCTGCGCCTCCCCCTCGATCAGATCGACCAGCGGCAGAGGATGATCCCGACGTAATTCCTGTGCGGCCGACAATATGGTGGTCAGCGGGGTGCGCAGGTCATGACTGACCGAAGACAGCAACGCCGCGCGCAGCCGATCGCGCTCGCGCACATGGCGCACGTCCAGCATCTGTTCTTCCAGCGCCATGCGATCCAGCGCAATCGCGGCCTGGTCGAGCAGGCTGATGAGCAATGGCATCTGGTCGGGACGTAGCGCCAGTCCCGCATCGTCGCGCGCGATTCCCAGCACGCCCAGCACGCCGCGCTGGGTATGGAGCGGATGGAACAGCCAATCGGATGCGGTGAGCGTGGATGATCCGCGGCCGGCCGGCTGAACATTGTCCATCGCCCATTGCGCCGCCGCTTTCTCGATCTGCTCCATCCGGTCCTCCGGCGGAAAAGCGGCGCGGAGCGTCGGTCCCACGGCGGACGGGGTCAGCAGCACCGTGCGCACATTCAAAAGCCTTGCGACTTCCGCGCAAACGCCCTGCATCAGTTCTTCTTCGCTCGCCGCAACAGTCAGGTGCCGGGAAAAGCCGGCCAGCGCTGCATTCTGCCGCGCGCTCTCCCCCGCCAGATCGGCCTGCGCACGCACGCCCGCGGCGAACTGCGCGGTCACGATCGCAACGCCCAGCAGGACCAGGATGGAAATGACGTTTTCTGGGTTGCTGACGGTCAGCGTTCCAGTCGGTGGCAGGAAGAAGAAATTATAGGCCAGGCTCGACACCAGTCCGCCAAACAGCCCCGCGCGCAGACCGTAGGAAGCGGCCGCGAACATGACGGGGACGAGGTAGAGCAAGGCGATATTGCCCAGGTCGATCGCTTGGACCAACAGCCGGCCGATTGCCGTCATCGCCGCGACCGCCAGCAGAGTCGCGACATAATCCGCAGGCTTGCCCCAACCGCCCGACGGCATCCTGGACCCGACCCGCGCTGGCGCGTCGTCGTCCGATGGCAGGACATGCACTGCGACGGACCCGATGTCGCGCACCAGCCGGTCAACCACCGATCCGTGCCGGAGTTCGAACCACCAGGACCGGGTGGATTTCCCGATCACGATCTGCGTCGCGCGCGCGTCGATCGCGAAACGGCGCAGCCCTTCGACGACGTTGCGCGCCGGAATGCTCGCCGTCGCCGCGCCCAGGCGAGACGCCAGCGCCAGCGTTTCTGCTAGTCCCTGCCGCTCCGCGTCGGACAGGCTGGCGCTGCGCCGGGTTTCGATATGCACCGCCGTCCAGGGCGCGCGCAGCGCGTCGGCCAGCCGCTTGGCCGCGCGCACCAGGCCCGGCGCGCTCGGCTGTTCGCTCACGGCGACCACGACGCGCTCCCCCACCGCGAAGCTGCCGGCCAGCGCATGGGCGCGGACATAGTCCAGCATCTGCGCATCGACCGCCTGCGCCGCGCGCCGCAGCGCCAGTTCGCGCAGCGCCGTCAGGTTCGACTTGGAAAAGAAATGGGTAAGCGCCCGGCTCGCTTCCTGCGGGATATAGACCTTGCCGTCCTTGAGCCGTTCGATCAGCTCATCGGGGGGCAGGTCGATCACCTCGATCTCCGCATCCTCCAGCACCGAATCGGGCACGGTTTCCCGCACTCGGACACGGGTGAAAGACGCGACCACATCGTTCAGGCTTTCGAGATGCTGGATATTCAGCGTCGAATAGACGTCGATTCCCGCCGCCAGCAGCTCCTCGACATCCTGATAGCGTTTGGGATGGCGGCTGCCCGGCGCATTGCTGTGCGCCAGTTCGTCCACCAGCGCCAGTTGCGGATGCCGCGCAAGGATGGCGTCGATGTCCATCTCGGTCAGATCGTGATTTTGGTGAGCGACGACCCGGCGCGGCATCAGTTCATGGCCGTGGACCAGGGCTTCGGTCTCGCGCCGGCCGTGCGTTTCGACCACGCCGACCACCACGTCGATGCCCGCCTTTGCGCGTTGCGCGCCTTCCGTCAGCATCTCATAGGTCTTGCCGACGCCCGGCGCCGACCCCAGAAAGATTTTCAGACGCCCGCGGCCTTCCTGCGCGGCGGCGCGCAGAAAGGCTTCGGGGTCAGCCTTGAGCCGGGAGAATGGGCGCGCGGTCTCGTTCACCGCGCCTGCTTAGCGTCAATCATGTCCAGCCGTCGATTCAGTTCGAACAGGTTGACGCGCGCTTCGCCCAGGAAGCCGAGCAAAGGCTGCTCGACGCTGTCCGCCACGAGCGATCGAAGCCGCTGCGGGTCCATGCCGCGCACCTTGGCGACACGATCGACTTGATAAAAAGCCGCCTCAGGACCGATATGGGGGTCAAGCCCTGAGGCGGAGGCTGTCACCAGATCGGACGGAACGGGGCGATCGGGTGTGGCAGTCTTATAGGTTGCAATATCGGTCTTCACCCGGTCGACCAGCGCTTGGCTGGTCGGGCCGAGATTGGAGCCGGACGAGGCAAGGCCGTCATAGCCCTTGCCCGCCGCCGACGGGCGGCTGTGGAAATAGCGGTCCGATGTGAAGGCCTGGCCAACGATGGTGGAACCGATGACCACGTCCTTGTCGCGGACCAGGCTGCCATTGGCTTGGGCGGGGAATAGCGCCTGCCCCACCCCGGTCAGCGCCAACGGATAGGCGATGCCCAGCAGCAGCGCGAACAGCAGCGTCATGACGAGCGCCGGACGGATGGCGGATTTGAGGTCGGTAAACATGTCAAAATCTCCGTTATCGGGCGGTCAGGCGAGGCCAAGGCCGTTGACGACCATGTCGATCAGCTTAATCCCCGCGAACGGCGCGATCAGTCCGCCGAGGCCATAGATGGCGAGGTTGCGCGCCAGCAGCGGCCCCGCGCCGATCGGCCGGTACGTAACGCCCTTGAGCGCCAACGGCACCAGGCAGGGGATGATGAGCGCATTGAAGATGATGGCGGACAGGATAGCGCTCTGCGCCGTGCCCAGCGCCATGATGTTGAGCACCCCCAAGCCCGGATAGAGCACAACGAACATCGCCGGGATGATCGCGAAATATTTGGCGACGTCATTGGCGACCGAAAAGGTGGTCAGCGCTCCGCGGGTCATCAGCAATTGCTTGCCCAGACCCACGACCTCGATCAGCTTGGTCGGATCGCTGTCCAGGTCCACCATATTGCCTGCTTCGCGCGCCGCCTGGGTGCCGGTGTTCATCGCCACGCCGACATCGGCCTGCGCCAGCGCGGGTGCGTCATTGGTGCCGTCGCCGCACATGGCGACCAGCCGCCCGCCCTGCTGCTCCTTGCGGATCAGCGCCAGCTTGTCCTCCGGCGTCGCCTGCGCCAGGAAATCATCGACCCCCGCTTCGGCCGCGATCGATGCGGCGGTCAGTGGATTGTCGCCGGTGATCATCACCGTGCGGATGCCCATCTGCCGCAACTCGCCGAACCGTTCGCGGATGCCCGCCTTGACGATATCCTTCAGGAAAATCGCGCCCAGTAACCGGTCGTCCTGCGCCACGGCCAGCGGCGTGCCGCCAGCGCGGGCGATCTCGTCGGTTATGCGACGCAGTTCGTCCGCATCCTTGCCGCCGTTGGAGCCAAGCGCCTTCAGCACCGAATCCACCGCGCCCTTGATGATCCGCGTCCCGCCCGTCTCGACGCCGGAAATGCGGGTCTGCGCGGTGAACGGGATGACCTCCGCTCCCTCTGGCAGCGCCTGCGCCGTCTGGCCAAAGCGCTCGCGTGCCAGAAGTACGATCGAACGACCTTCGGGTGTCTCGTCCGCCAAGCTGGCAAGCAGCGCGGCTTCGGCCAATTGCGCCTGGCTCGCGCCGCCTACGGTCCGAAACTCCGTCGCCTGCCGGTCGCCCACGGTGATGGTTCCGGTCTTGTCCAGCAGCAGCACATCGATATCGCCCGCCGCTTCGACCGCCCGGCCCGACTTGGCCAGCACGTTGAACCGCACCAGCCGGTCCATGCCGGCAATGCCGATGGCGGACAGCAGCGCCGCGATGGTGGTGGGGATCAGGGTGATGAACAGCGCCGCCAGCACCGCGACCGGGATCGTCCCGCCGGCATAGGTGGCAAAGCTGGGGATGGTCGCGACAGCGATCAGGAAGATGATGGTCAGGCCGACCAGCAACAGCGTCAGCGCGATTTCATTGGGCGTCTTCTGCCGTTCGGCCCCCTCGACCAGCGCGATCATGCGGTCAAGGAACCCCTGCCCCGGATTGACCGTCACCTGCACCTTGATCCGGTCGGAAATGACGCGGGTGCCCGCCGTCACGGCAGAACGGTCGCCGCCCGCCTCGCGGATCACCGGCGCGGATTCGCCGGTGATGGCGGCTTCGTTGACCGACGCGACGCCCGCTACGACCTCGCCATCGGACGGGATCAGGTCGCCGGTTTCGACCAGCACCACATCTCCCATCCGTAGCGCGCTCGCCGGGACGGCGTCAAAGGTCTCGCCGTCCTTCTTCAGCCGCTTGGCCGTCAGTTCCGCCTTGGTGGCGCGCAGCGAGGCGGCCTGCGCCTTGCCGCGTCCTTCGGCCAAAGCCTCGGCAAAGGTGCCGAACAAGACGGTCAGCCACAGCCAGACGACCAGTTGCAACTTGAAGCTGAGGGCAAGGCTGTCCTGCCCCACTGCCAACAGGATGGTGAGCAGCACCGCTACGATGGCGGTGGTGAACATCACCGGATTACGGATCAGTTCGCTTGGGGCGAGTTTGCGAAACGCGTCGCCGATCGCAGGCAGGATCAGGTCGGCGGTGAAGAGCGATTTGGACGCTGTGCGTGCCATGAGGATGCTCCGTTAAAAAGTCTGGCCGTGGATCATCGCGAGATGATCGGCGACGGGGCCAAGGGCGAGGCTAGGCAGGAAGGTCAGGCCGCCCACGACCAGCACGATGCCGATCAGCAGGCCGGTCCAGAGCGGCCCGGTGGTGGGGAAGCTGCCAGCGGTTTCAGGGGTGTAGGATTTCGCCGCAAGGCTGCCCGCAATCGCCAGCATCGGAATGATGATGAAGAAGCGGCCGATCCACATCGCAACGCCCAGCATGCCATTGTAGAAGGGCGTGTTGGCGGTCAGGCCTGCAAAGGCCGACCCGTTATTCCCGACCGCGCTGGTGAAGGCGTAGAGGATTTCGGAAAATCCGTGCGGCCCCTTGTTGAGCGGCCCGGCCAGGCCCGCCTGCGTGACGCTGGCGATCGCGGTCATCCCCAGGATCACGAGCGGGAGCACGGCGATGGCCAGCACCGCGAGTTTGACCTCACGCGACTCGATCTTCTTGCCGACATATTCCGGCGTCCGTCCGACCATCAGCCCCGCGACGAACACGGCGAGGATGGCGAACAGCAGGAAGCCGTAGATGCCCGCGCCCACGCCGCCGACGACGACTTCGCCCAGTTGGATGTTGAACAGGGGGATCATACCGCCCAGCGCGGTAAAACTGTCATGCATGGCGTTGACCGCGCCGCAGCTCGCCGCCGTGGTGACGACTGAGAAGAGCGCGGAAGCGGCGATGCCGAAACGGACCTCCTTGCCCTCCATATTGCCGCCGGCGACACCCAGATTGTGCAGGATCGGGTTCCCCGCGGCTTCCTGCCAATAGGTGATGGTCACGCCCACCACGAAGATGGTCAGCATCGCCGCCAAAATCGCCCAGCCCTGCCGGACATTGCCGACCGCTTTGCCGAATGTGTAGGTCAGGCCCACGCCGATGACGAAGATCGACAGCATCTGCACAAAGTTGGTCAGCGCATTGGGGTTTTCAAACGGATGCGCGCTGTTGGCGTTGAAGAAACCGCCGCCATTGGTGCCCAGCATCTTGATCGCTTCCTGGCTGGCCACCGGGCCAAGCGCCAGCGTTTGCTTCACGCCCTCCAGCGTCGTCACATCGACTGACCCGGCCAGCGTCTGCGGCACGCCGCTCGCGATCAGGAACAGGGCGTAGAGGATGCACAGCGGCAGCAGCAGGTAGAGCGTCACCCGCGTCATGTCGGCCCAGAAATTACCGATCGTCGTCGCGCTTCGGCGGGCGAAGCCGCGGAACAGCGCGAAGGCGAGCGCAATGCCGGTCGCCGCCGACAGGAAATTATGGATGGTCAGGCCCAGCATCTGCGACAGGTTCGACAGGGTCGATTCGCCCGCATAGCTTTGCCAGTTGGTGTTGGTCGTGAAGCTGATAGCGGTGTTGAACGCCAGATGTTCGCTCGTGCCCGCGAAGCCCAGCGGATTAAGCGGCAACAGCCCCTGCAAGCGCAGCACCGCATAGGTGAAGAGCGCCAGCAAAAGGTTGAAGAGCAGCATGTGCACGGCATAGCGCCGCCAGCCCTGCTCCTGCGTCGGGTCGATCCCCGAAAGACGATAGAAGCCCCGCTCGACCGGGCCGAGCACGGCATGCAGCGGCGTGCGCCGCCCTTCGTACAGCGCGAAGAGCCATAGGCCGACCGGCTTCGTAAGCGCCAGCAATATGCCGATAAAGGCCGCGATCAGCAGCCATCCCTGGAAGGTCATGATCGCCCCTCCCTAAAAGCGTTCGGGCCGTGCGAGCACGGCGGCGAGGTAGCCAAGAAGGCCGAGCGCGGCGATCGCCGCCAGCCAAAGGTCGAGGGTCATGATGGCCGCCCCCTCACGCATGGTCGCAAAGCGCGACATAGCCAAAGCTCGCCGCCGCCAGACCGAGAGCGAGGCCGATCCAAAGGATGTCCTGCATGAAAATTCTCCCATAAGCCGTCGCCGCGAAGGCGGCAGGATCGGCTACGGGACGTCACCTAGTGCGTGGGTGCAGTGGAATGCGAGACGAGGACTATGCCACGGCCATAGTATTTACGTATGATTCGGAGTCTATCGCGCCATCGCTCAGGCGTAGCTGCCGGGGCCGATGCGGCGAAGCGTGATCGACGGGTGATCCACTGTATGAACGCGCGATTCTGCGATGACCGCCACCGGATCGATCGCGTGGCTCAGCAACAGGCCGCAACGGTCTGGCCCCTCCCATATCACGGTGCCGCACACCTCCAGCCCGTCGGCGATCAGCGTCACGCGCTCGCCAATCGTGGGTAGCCATGGCCCGGCGATCAGCGCGCCGTAGATAGAGATATTGCGGATCGTGACAGGCTGACTGACGCCATCCCAGTGCATCATCGCGCCGACATGCGAGGCGAAGCGGCTTTCGCGGCGCCGTTCGGCCCGCGCGCGATAGGAAATGCTGTCCATGGCCTTGCCTCCTGGATGCCCCTCAGGATCAGGCCAGCCTCCGCCTGCAATCTTGCCAAACAGCTAAGAAAGCTGGTTAACCGTTAATTGAGCGCGAAAGGGCCGGCGCCGCCCGACCTCTGTCGTTCAGGCCAGCGCGCCGTGGCAGTGCTTGTATTTTTCACCCGAACCACAGGGGCAAGGCGCATTGCGGCTGATGTCGAGGTTGGCGAATTCGCCGGCTGCGGCCACCGGTGCGCGCGGGATCGTGGTGGTCAGTCCGCCAAAGCTGCCGCCGTCAATGTCGGCGCTATTATCCTCGCCCGAAAACGGATCGATATGCGTCGTGATGAAGTCGGGCAGCACCGGCAGGTCGAATTGGGGCATCGGCGCTTCGTCCATGCGGAACTGCACCCGCGCGATGGAGCCGGTCACATCCTCGCGGATATTCTCCAGCATCCGCTCGAACAGGGCGAAGGCTTCCTGCTTATATTCGTTGATCGGCGTCTTCTGCGCATAGGCGCGCAGATGCACCACCTGGCGCAGCGCGTCGAGCGTCGAAAGATGCTCCTTCCAATGATGGTCCAGGCTCTGGAGCAGGATCGACTTTTCGATCATGTGCCAGTCGGACGCATCCACCTCCTTCACCTTCTCCGCCACCGCTTCGTCGGCCAGCGCAGACAGCCGTTCCTCGATCAATTCGGGATCGACCGCATCCTCGGCCAGCCAGGCGTCGAAGTCCGGCTCCAGCCCCAATATGTCGGCGGTGCGGGCCTTCAGCCGCTCCATGTCCCACTGTTCGGGATAGGTGCCGGGCGGGCAGGATGCGCCGACCAGATCGTTCACCGTTTCATGGCGCATGTCGGCGACCACATCGTCCACCGTGTCAGCGTCCATGATGTCGGCACGCTGCTCGTAAATCACCTTGCGCTGGTCGTTCATGACGTCGTCATATTCGACGACCTGCTTGCGGATATCGTAGTTGCGGGCCTCGACTTTGCGCTGCGCCGTCTCGATCGCCTTGCTCAGCCATTTGGAGGGTGGCAATGCCTCGCCATCTTCCAGGTTGGACCGGATCATCTTGGCGAACATCGTGTCCGGGCCAAAGATGCGCATCAGATCATCGTCAAGGCTGAGGTAGAAGCGCGAGAGGCCCGGATCACCCTGACGGCCCGAACGGCCGCGCAACTGGTTGTCGATGCGGCGGCTTTCATGGCGCTCGGTCGCCAGCACGAAGAGGCCGCCGGCGGCCAGCACTTCAGCCTTTTCGGCGGCGATTTCGGCGCGGATACGCTCGATCTCGGCATCGCGGTCCGGTCCTTCAGGGAGATCGCGCAATTCGTCCTCGACCCGCAGTTCCAGATTGCCGCCCAACTGGATGTCGGTGCCGCGACCCGCCATGTTGGTGGCGATCGTCACCACGCCCTTGCGGCCTGCCTGCGCCACGATATGCGCTTCGCTCTCATGGAAACGGGCGTTGAGGACGGCGTGCGGCACGCCTTCCTGATTGAGGAATTCGGACAGCATTTCGGACTTTTCGATCGACACGGTGCCGACCAGCACGGGCTGGCCCTTCTCCGCATGTTCCTTGATCGTCTTGGCGATGCCGCGGAACTTATCCTCGATATTCTTGTAGAAACTGTCTTGCTCGTCGATCCGCTGCACCGGCTTGTTGGTCGGGATGGTGACGACGTTCATCTTGTAGATTTCGTAGAATTCGGTCGCCTCGGTCGATGCGGTGCCGGTCATGCCCGAAATCTTGGGGTACATGCGGAAATAATTCTGGAAGGTGACCGAGGCGAGAGTCTGGTTCTCCGGCTCGATCTGGACGCCCTCCTTGGCTTCCACCGCCTGATGCAGGCCATCGGACCAGCGACGGCCATCCATCATGCGGCCGGTAAATTCGTCGATGATGACGACCTTGCCGTCCTTCACGATATAATCGATGTCGCGGCGGAACATCACGACCGCGCGCAGCGCCTGGTTCACATGATGGACGACTTGGGTATTTTCGAAATCATACAGGTTGCTGCCCTGTAACAGCCCGGCGGTTTCCAGCAGGCGCTCGATCTTCTCGGTGCCGTCCTCGGTCAACGTGACGGTGCGCTGCTTTTCGTCCTTCTCATAATCTTCATCGACCAGCTGCTTCACGATCGCATCGACCGCCACATACAGCTCCGACTTGTCGTCGGTCGGGCCGGAAATGATAAGCGGCGTCCGCGCCTCGTCGATCAGGATCGAATCGACCTCATCGACGATCGCATAGTTGAACGGCCGCTGGACCATCGAGCTGCGATCATATTTCATATTGTCGCGCAGATAGTCGAAGCCCAGTTCGTTGTTCGTCGCGTAGGTGATGTCGGCGGCATAGGCTTCGCGCCGCTGGTCCTCGCTGATGTTCGGCACGATGACGCCGGTGGTCAGCCCCAGGAAGCGATAGACCTGGCCCATCCATTCGCAGTCGCGGCTGGCCAGATAGTCGTTCACTGTCACGACGTGAACGCCCTTGCCCTCCAGCGCGTTCAGATAGGTGGCGAGCGTCGCGACCAGCGTCTTGCCCTCGCCCGTCCGCATTTCGGCGATTTCGCCGCGATGCAGGACGATGCCGCCGACCATCTGCACGTCGAAATGCCGCATCCCCAGCACGCGCACGCCCGCTTCGCGCACCGTGGCGAAGGCTTCGGGCAGCAAGTCGTCGAGCGTCTCGCCATTGGCCAACCGCGCCCGGAATTTCGCGGTCTGGTCCACCAGTTCCTCGTCGCTCATGGCCTGCATCGTCGGTTCGAAGGCGGCGATCTGATCGACGATCTTGCCCAGCGACTTCACATAGCGTTCGTTGGACGATCCGAAGATGGACTTGGCGAGTGCGCCGAACATGCAATTTCCTAAGTTACCGAGGGGCGCGCGCCCCCTTGAAAAGGACCGCGCACAGATATGCGCCGCGATTTAGGCACGGCACATCCTTTAGTCAATCAGACTGCGGCTGAACCCGGCCTGTCTTGGGTCCGCAACAATGTAGCGGCATGCGGCTTTGATCGGTCCGCGGCGTCATGCCAACGCGAAGGCTTTGCACTTCGCGCCAGCTGCGCCACAAGAGCGCGACAAGAGCAAGGGTCGCATAGTGTATCGTTCAATCGTCCTGGCGACGGCGCGCAGCCGCGCTCTGCCGGTCGCTATTCTGGCGGCGATGGCGCTGATCCTCTGGTTCGGCCTGACAGCGATCGCGACTCCGTTCGATCATGACGAAAGCCAATATGTCGCCGGCGCCTATTTCAGCAGCCGCCTGCTGATCTTCCGCGATTTCCTCTATCTCCAACCGCCGCTGCACAGCTGGACCTTCGCGCCGCTCGCTTGGCTATTCCCCGATCATATGGTGGTGGCGATGCGGCTGGCCACGGCCGTCACCGCCCTTGGCACCTTGGCGACGCTATGGGCAGGGCAGCGGATCGCCGGCATTTCGCGCGACAGCGCCGCCATCGCGACCTTGCTCGTCGGCGCGACTGCCGCCTTTCAGTTTACCGGCGCGGTGGTGCGCAACGACATGCTGCCGACTTTGCTGTCGTCCATGGCGCTGCTCGTCAGCCTGCTAGCGCTACGCCATTGCGGGCGTCGCTATTGGTTCGCGGCCGGATCGCTGTTCGGCCTTGCCATCGCGACGAAGCTTAATTTCGCGCCGCTGGGGCTGATGACCGGCCTCTTCGTCATCAGCGCGGGCGGCCGCTGCGGCCTGCGCGCCGCCTGCGGGCTGGCGGCGGGCGCGATAGCCGGCATGACGCCGATGCTGCTCGCCTGGGCACTGGACCCCGACGCTTTCTTCTACGGCGTGCTGACCTACGGCGCGACCGCGCCCCACGCCTGGTATGCGGCCAATGGCGCGTTCGATGAACTGGCGACAATCGAAAAGCTGACCGACCTGCTCAAATATCTGTGGAAGGGACCGGCGCTCGCCGCCTTGCTCCTGTTATCGGCCAATTGGATCATTACCCGCCGGCGGGTGCGTTCGCCCGGACGGCGACTGGCGATCTGGATGACGGCCGGGGCGCTGATCGGCGCGGCGATGCCCACGCCATCGCAGGTCCAATATGTCATGCCCCTGCTACCGCCGTTGGCGCTGGCGCTCGGCTATCTGGTGGACGATGCGCGGCGCTGGCCCTTTGCGCAGCGGCAGGCCTTGCTCGGCCTGCTCTGCCTCGCCGCCGTTCCCGGCATGTTGCCCGCCACCCGGCATGTGGTGGCGATGCTGCGAAGCGGATCGCCGGTGCTGGAGGCGGACGCCGCCGCGCGCTGGGCCGGGATCACCGTGCGCGCACGGGGCCGGGGCGACGATGTCGTCACCCTCTCGCCCCATATGATCCTGGGCAGCGGCCTTCATCTCGACCCGCGTTTCGCGCCCGGCCCCTTCGCCTGGCGCACCGGCTGGACGATGGGTCCGGTGCTCGCGCGGCAGGTCCACGCCATGATCCCTGCGACTCTGGGCGACATGGACCGCGATCCGCCCGCCGCCATCTTGACCGGCTATGAAGCCGGCACCCGCAAATTGCCGCTCCGCCCCGACGACGCGCTGGTCGCCTATGCCCGCCAGCGGGGTTATCGGATGGTGGCAATGCCCGATGGGGTGGGTCGCTTATATGTGCAGCCGCCTGCCGCGGTCACGTCGCGGAAAGATTGACCCTCGCCTGATTTTGTCCCATTTCGCGCGGCATGACCGACCGCTCCCCCCTCGCCCCCGCCGCCTTCCCTGTCCTGCCGTCGATTGCAGGCGTCACGCTGCGCACGGCCCGCGCCGGATATAAGGCCTGGGACCGCTGCGACCTCACCTATGTCGAGCTGGACGCGGGCACCGCCGTCGCGGGCGTCACGACCCAGAGCAAATGCCCCTCGCCCGAAGTCGAATGGTGCCGCGACGCCATCCCGCTCGGTTCGGCGCGCGCATTGGTGGTCAACGCCGGCAACGCCAACGCCTTCACCGGCCATCGCGGTCGCGCGGCGGTGGAGGCGATCGCGGCCAAGGTCGCCAATCATCTGGCTTGCCTGCCATCGGACATCTTCGTCTCCTCGACCGGCGTGATCGGCGTGCCTTTGCCGATCGACAAGGCCGAAGCGGGCCTCGAAGCCGCCTTCACCGCCGCGCCTTGCGGTTGGGAAGAGGCCGCGACCACGATCGGCACGACCGACACCTATCCCAAGGGCGCGCATGTGTCGGCGATTATCGGCGACACGCGGGTCGAACTGGTCGGCATTATCAAGGGGTCGGGCATGATCGCGCCGGACATGGCGACGATGCTGGGCTATATTTTCACCGATGCCGCGATCGACCCGGCGCTGTTGCAACAGATGCTGTCGGCGGCGAACCGCAAGAGCTTCTCCTGCATTACGGTCGATAGCGACACGTCCACCAGCGACACCGTGCTGGCCTTTGCCACCGGCAAGGCGGGTAACGCGCCGATCACCAGCATGGACGATGCCGGGGCGGACGCCTTCCACGCAGCGCTGCATGACCTTTGCCGCCAACTCGCCCATCTGGTGGTGCGCGACGGCGAAGGCGCGACCAAGTTCATCGACATCCTGGTCGAGGGCGCGGAAAGCGACGCCAGCGCGCATCGCATCGCCCTTTCCATCGCCAATTCGCCGCTGGTGAAGACCGCCATTGCGGGCGAGGATGCCAATTGGGGCCGGATCGTCATGGCCGTGGGCAAGGCGGGCGAACCCGCCGAGCGCGACAAGCTGTCGATCCGCTTCGGCGCGACGCAGGTGGCGACCGGCGGCCTGGCTGTCGAGGGCTATGACGAAGCGCCGGTGGCCGCGCATCTTAAAGGGCAGGACATCCAAATCGGCGTCGATCTGGGCCTGGGCGAAGGCCGGGCGCAGGTCTGGACCTGCGACCTGACGCACGGTTACATCTCGATCAACGCCGATTACCGCAGCTAATGCTCGCACTGCACGATCCCGTCGTCGCGTTGATGCAGGCTGTGGGACGCGACATCGTCATGCCGCGCTATCAGAATCTGGCCAGCGACGAGATTAGCGAAAAGGCGGCGAATGATTTCGTCACCATCGCCGACAAGGAGAGCGAGATCCGGCTGGCCGAAGGCTTGGCCGCCATCCTGCCAGACGCGGGGATCATCGGCGAGGAAGCCTGCGCCGCCGACCCCGCCATCCTCGACCGGGCGGGCGAAGGGCTCAACTGGATCATCGACCCGATCGACGGCACCGGCAATTTCGCCGCGGGTAAGGCTCCCTTTGGTATCATCATTGCGCTCGCCGATGGTGGCACGACGCTGGCCGGCTGGATACTCGACCCGCTGACCGGGCGGCTGTGCCACGCGATGCTGGGCGGCGGCAGTCATGTCGATGGCGAACGGGTGCAGGCGCGCGAAACCGGCGGCGCGCTGCCGATCGCGGCGCTGGCGACCTTCTTCATGTCGGCGGAGGAACGCGCCGACATAGAGCGCCGGTCGCAGGCCAGCTTTACGCTGGTGGACATTCCCCGTTGCGCCGCGGAGCAATATCCCCGGCTGGTGCTGGGGCAGAATGACGTGTCGGTGTTCGCGCGTACGTTGCCCTGGGATCATGCGGCAGGCACGCTGTTCGTCAATGAAGCGGGCGGCTGCTGCCAGCGCACCGATGGGACACCCTATGTCGTGGGCGACCTGCGGCGCGGGCTGATGGGCGCGTCATCGCCCCGGTTGTGGGACAGGGCGGCGGCGATGCTGTTTGGATGAAGGGACTGCCATGCTGACGATCTGGGGCCGGTTGAATTCGCATAATGTGAAGAAGGTCGTCTGGTTCGCGGATGAGATCGGCCTGTCCTATGTCCGCCATGACGTCGGCGGTCCCTATGGCATGAGCGCGGACTATCTGGCGAAGAACCCCAATGCGCTGATCCCCACGATCGAGGATGACGACGTCGTGCTGTGGGAATCGAACGCTATCCTGCGCTATCTTGCGACGCGCCATGCCCCTACCTTGTGGCCCGCCAATCCGGCGGAGCGGGCGCAGGGCGACAAGTGGATGGACTGGCAATTCGCCTTCGCCGATGCGCAGCGGGACGCCTTCCTGCAACTGGTGCGACGCTCGCCCGAACAGCGAGATGGACAGTTGTTGGCGATGTCCGCAGCGGCGTCTGGCGCGGCTATGAAAATCCTGGACCGGACGCTCGCCGTCCAGCCATGGCTTTCAGGTGTCGCTTTCGGTGTCGCGGATGTACCGATGGGCGTCTATGCCCATAGTTTCTTCACGCTCGACATGGAGCGGCCCGATGTGCCGCATGTGCGCGCCTGGTACGACCGGCTGCGCGCCCGCCCGGCCTATGCCCAGTCGGTGATGATCCCGCTGACATGAACCTTGCACGTCCAAGCGACCCGTTCGTGCTGAGTAGGGACTGAGCGAAGCCGAAGTCCCGTATCGAAGCATCCTTCGATACGCCATTTCGACTTCGCTCGATGGCTACTCAGGACGAACGGAAAAGTTTCAGAGAACGCTTTCGATCCAGCCCTTGAGCGCGCTCTTGGGTGCCGCGCCGACCTTGGTCGCGGCCGCTTCGCCATTTTTGAACAGGATCATCGTCGGGATGCCGCGCACGCCATATTGGCCCGGCGCATCGGGATTTTCGTCGATGTTGACCTTCACGATCGACACGCGGTCGCCCAGTTCCTCGGAAATTTCCTCCAGCGCCGGGCCGATCATCTTGCACGGACCGCACCATTCGGCCCAGAAATCTACGAGAACGGGCTTATCGGAATCGATGACATCGGCCTTGAAGCTGAGGTCGGTAACTGCCTTGGTGGCCATGAGAGTCTCCTTATGTTGCAGCCTATCTAGGACGGCAGCGCATCCGTCTCAACGGGCAGGAGCGGCAAATTCTCCTGCGCGGGTATATAGCCGGGCTTGTGCGCCGCCAGCATCGGGGGCGGCAGCACGATCAGGCGCGGCGCGCTGGTGTAGAGCAGCCCCGCCTCGATCGTGCGATCGGGAAAGATCACTTCCAGCGCCGCGACATAGGCCGCCATCTGGCGGATATGGGCGGTCGGCACTTCGGCCAGCGTCAGCGGCGCGACACGTCCGGTCTTGAAATCGACCAGCTGGATACGATCCGCGCCGATGCAGAGCCTATCGACGGTGCCGGCGATCACCGCCTCCCCCACCACCGCCGCGATCGGCGCTTCGGCCAGCGCATCGGGGCCGAACAATGCGGCGAAGTCCGGCGCGTCAATCACCTGGATCGCCTGGTCGATGACGTCATGCCGCTGCGCCGCATCGGTCACGCCCTGCTGGGCCAGCCAGCGATCCGCCGCATCGCGTCGCCGGTCAGCGGGCAGGTCGGGCAGCCGTTCGAACAACGCATGAAGCCAGCGCCCGCGTTCGGCCGCGGCGCGCATCGCCTGCGTCGGCGGCGGATAGGGCACGTCGTCCTCCACCGGGGCGGACGGCGCGAGCGGACGGGGCGGCCGCGATTCGGCGGGGGCCGGTTCGCGCAACCATGTTGGCTGGACGATCGGCATCGCTGCGCGCGCCTCTTCCGCCTCCGCCTTGCGCGGCTCCAGATGCTCGGTCCCGCGCCAGCGGCGCACCCCGCCCCACAGCGGATCGGCCTCCCAGTCCGTGCCCAGCGATATCATCGCTCCTTCGACCGCAGCATACCAGCTTTCCGGTTTCACCTCCCCCTTGGCGCGGGGGCCAAGCGATCCGGCGACGACAAGCCGCTCTTCCGCGCGGGTCAACGCAACATAGAGCAGCCGCCAATGCTCCTCCCGCTCGACCTGCGCCGCCGCCTCCGCGACCTCGCCGATCGGTCCCTGCCGTTCGGGCTTGCGAGGGGCCAGGATCGGCAGGCCGTTCCATAGCAGCGAATCCGAACGGTTGCCCGCATCAGGGTCCAGGCAGGCGTCCGCCAATATGACGATCGGCGCTTGCAACCCCTTGGCGCCATGAACGGTCAGCAGGCGCAGATTGTCGCCCTGCGCCGCGGCATCGCGCACGATCTCCACTTCGCCCCGGTCGAACCAGTCGATGAAGCGCTGCAGCGAGGGATGGTCGTCGCTTTCGAAGGCGAGCGCGGCATTCAGCAATTCCTCGATCGGATCGGCGGCTTCGGTCCCCAGCCGCTCGACCAGCCGCCGCCGTCCGTCCATCGGCCCCGACAATATTGCCTCCAGATAGCGATAGGGGGTGGTGAAATCCGCCACCGCCAGCAAATTGCGCAGCGGCTGCAACGCGGCATCGTCCATCGTCTGCTGGAGATGCCGCCACAGCGCACCCTTGCGACCGATCAGCCGGACCATCAACTCATCCTGGGTCCAGCCGATGAGCGGCGAGACCAGCAGCGAGGCCAGGTTCAGCTCATCCTCCGGCTGCACCGCAAAGCGCAGCGCGGCGAGCAGGTCGCGTACCGCCAGCGGCGCATTGAGCCGCAGCCGGTCGATCCCGGCGACCGCCACCTTTTCCTCATAGAGGCGCGCGACGATCAGCCGCGCCAGTTCGCTGCGTCGCCGCACCAGGATCATGATGTCGCCCGCGCGCACCGGCCGCCCCCGGCTTTCCAGCATCAGCCCATCGTCGATCCACTGCTTGATCTGCTGGGCTATCTTTCCCGCCAGGACCCGCTCCTGATCGGCGGCCCAATCCTCCTCACCCTCCACATCTTCGGACAGGCCGGCGACGACGGGCTTCCACAATTGCACTTCGCCGGGATGGCGGTTGGCGCTGACATGGCGCACCTCGCCGGGGTCCATGCCCAGTCGTTCCGCACGCAGCGTGGAGATGGTGCGGTCCACCACGTCCAGCACGGCGGGCGTCGAGCGAAAACTCTGGTCGAGCGACAGATTGAAGAAATCATGCCCAGATTGGTCCGCGTCGCGCTGGAACAGCATGCGCGCGGCGGCGAAATTGGCCGGGCTGGTGCCCTGGAAACCGAAGATAGCCTGCTTGAAATCGCCCACGGTGAAGATGGTGCGGACCTTCTGCCCGACCTCCCATTCGGTTGCGAAAAATTCCTCGGCCAGGGTGCGGACGATCCGCCATTGCGCGGCATTGGTGTCCTGCGCCTCATCCACCAAAATATGGTCGATCCGCTGGTCCAGCTTATAGCGTATCCACTCGGCGATGCCGGGCTGCTCCAGCAAGGCGGCGGTGCGGGCGATCAGATCGTCGAAATCGACCGCCCCCGCCAGCCGCTTGGCCTGGGCATAATCGCGCGCATAGGCCCGCCCGGCATGGAGCGCCTGGCCCAGCAGTGCGGCATAATCGGCGCGCAGCTTCATCGCGATCAGCGCGCCGCATGTATCGTAGAGCCGCCTGGCCATCTCGCCATAGCCGTCGATCGGCGGGACGAAGCCCTTGCTCTCCAGAAAATCGCCGTCCGCCTTGCTCCAGGCGCGATGCAGATCGCCCAGCGTCGCCGCCCGACCCACAGGGTCCAGCCCACGCCAGGCAGCGATACGGTCGCACCGCTCCAGCCCACGCCCTTTGCCCCATTCCACATTGGCCCGCACGATGCTGTCCAGCGTGCGCATATCGAACAACGTGTCCGAACATTGCTCGCCAAGCCATTCATCTATGTCGCCTTCGGGCAACTCCAGCTCCGTCGCCAGCCACGGCCCGATCGCGTCGGGCAGGTCGTTCAGCGCGTCGCCCTTCGCCGCGCATCGCAACAAAAACTGTTCCGCTCCACCTTCGCCCAACCGCAGGCTGATCGCCTGCAATGCGCCGATCAGCTCTGCATCATCCCCGTCATGCGCCCGCACCGCCATGTCGGCCAGTGTCTGCCGCGCCAGGCTGGATTGCTCGCGCTGGTCGAGCGGGCGGAAGCCCGGTGTCAGGTCCGCTTCCAGCGGAAAAGCGGTCAGCAATTGCTGGCAAAAGCCATGGATGGTTTGGATGCGCAGCCCGCCGCCGGTGGATTCCAGCACTTCGGCAAAGAGCCGGCGGGCCTGATCCTGCTGTTCCGGCCCGTGATCCTCGCCCAGCGCCATCAGATCCTTGGCCAGATCTATGCCATCCATCTGCACCCATGCGGCCAGGCGATCGTGGATACGGTCGGCCATTTCCGCCGCGCCCGCCTTGGTGAAGGTGAGGCACAGGATATTTTCCGGCCGCACGCCCTGCAACAGCAGGCGGAAGACGCGCGCGGTCAGCACATGGGTCTTGCCGGTGCCGGCCGATGCCGACAACCAGACATGGGCATCGGGCGCGGCGGCGCGCGCCTGATCGCCGAGCAATTTCTGAAGGGCGCGCGTCTTAGCCATCGTCGCGGCCATACCATTCCTCCAGCCGCATCAGCTGGTCATAATCGCCATAATTGGCGACTTCGGGGTTGATCTCCGCGCGGAAGGGGGTCGTGCCGAGCAGGAAGGCCTCCGCCACCGCCTCGAAATGTTCATGGGCGTGCGCGGTAAACTGGTCGGTGACGATCTTGTCGCGCTTGCCCATCGGATCGACCGGCCGTTCGCGATAGCCGAACTGGTCGCCCTTCTTGGCGAGCGACCAATATTCGAAGTCGCCCGCTTGCGGTTGCGGCCCAAGGCCCTCGAACCCGCCCAGTTCCGCGATGATGCCAAGCAGCCCTAGTTGCAGCGAAAAACCTGCCTTCACCTGCCGCGCGCTGGGCGGCTTGCCGGTCTTGTAGTCAATGATGCTGATGCGCCCGTCGGCCAGCCGGTCGATCCGGTCGGCCTTGCCCATCAGCGTTACGCCCGCAATGTCGGCCCGCCCTTCCTTCTCGACCGCCAATATGGTGCGCCCCTCCGCCTTGTCGCTGGCGACCTGCGCCGCGATCCAGCGGATCGCCTCGATCAGGCGCGGCTGCCACAGCGCCTTGAGCAGGGGATGAACTTCGGGCTGGTCGAACATGGCACGGGCGCGCGCTTCCAGATCGGCGGGGTCGAGCGTTTCCGCCTCCGCCCAGCGCTGGAGAATGTCGTGGACCGCCGTGCCGCGCCAGGCTGGCCCTGCATCGGCATCGACGGGATCGAGCCGATTGAGGCGCAAAACCCGTTTGGCGTAGAAGGCATAGGGGTCGGCCTTCAGCCGATCGACATCCGTCACAGGGATGACAGTCGGCCGGACGGATATCGGCGGCGCGGGCGCGGGACGGTCGGCCGGGCTATGCCGACCCGGCGCGTCGATCGCCTGCGCCAGCGTCGCATAACGATCCGCTGTCTTCCACTGCGGCCCTGCCATCGCCTTCAACCGCAGCCAGAAACGCGACGCCACCGCCGGCCCGCCGCTCCCCCGCCGCGCGCGGGTGATCAGGACATGCGGCGCGCCCAGCGCCCCTGCGAAATCATGCGCGGCCAGGCCAATCCGCGTTTCCAGCCCCGGCAGCCCCAATTCGCGCCGGATGCGCGGCGCGAGCCAGGGATCGGGCGACGGCAGGCCCGGCCATGTGCCTTCGTTGAGGCCGCCCAGGATCATGAGGTCGGCCTGCGTCAGCTGCGCCTCGATCAGGCCCAATATAGTGATGCGCGGATGGCCCCCCTGGGGCGGGCGCACCGACACGCCGCCCAGCATATGGTCGAGCAGCACCGGCAAGGCGCGCGGATCGGCCTGCCGTGGGCCTTCGGGCGCAGCACCCTCCATCTCGGCGAAAAGGTCGGCGGCGGCATGGCCCTGATGGCCTGCCCAGACGGCATCACTGGACAGCGCACCCGCCTGTTCGCGCAACGCCGCCAATTGTCCGCTCAGGTCCGCGGCGGCGGCGAAGGCATTTTCCAGCGGTTCCAGCAACGGTCGCGCCATCGGCCACCAGTCCCGCACCTGCGCGCGCAGCACCCGCTGCCGATCGTCGTCGCGTGGATGCATCAGCAGGTCGATGCCCACCAACCCCGCTTGTGGCCGCGGCCCGCGCAGCAGCAGGTCGAGCGCGCGCACCCCCTCCAGCCAAGGGAGACGCCCCTCACCCCGCATCACCAGCGGATGTTTGAGTAAGGTCAGCAGCGCGACCGGCGCAAACCGCTCCGCAACCGCCTGCGCCATGGCGATCAGCAGGGTGCCGGGCGGCAGGCGCGACAGCGGCAGCCCCGCCGAATCGTCCGCCTCAATGCCCCAGCGTCGCAGATGCGCCGACACTCGCGTCGCCAGTTGGCGATCGGGCGTAACCAAAGCGGCGGTTCGCTCCGGCGTCTCCAGCGCCTCGCGCAGCGCAATGGCGATGGCCTGCGCTTCCTCGCCTGGCGTCGCGACCTCCAAAGCCTCGACCCCCGCCAGCGATCGGTCGGCGGTCTTGAGGTCGCGCCAGCGGCTCGTCAGCCTGGGCGGCAACATGGCGTTGGAGATATTGCGCCCGCGCACCGCCCGCGCATCATGTTCGCTGCCCCAGCGCCATTGCGCAACATCGTCTCGCGTCGCGCTCATGCGGTCGAGCAGGCGCTTGAGCGCATATTGGGGATGGCTTTCATGGCCCGGTGGCGCGCGGCCGGTGACCGGATCGGGATCGAACGGGCCGATCGCCTGCCATGCATCATCGTCCATATGCTGGTCCAGGCCGGCGAACACCACCATGCCAACGGGCATCATAGCGATCCGGCGCAGCAGGTTGGCGACGGCCGGCGCGGTGGTGGACAGCCCCGCCGCAACGACGAAGCCCGACGGCGGGTGCGCCGCCCAGCGCGCCGCGAGCCGATCGAATAGCCGGTTGCGCCGGTCGGCGAGGTCGATGCACCCGGTCCGCGCCAACTCGCCGGGCCAGCGGGCGATCAATATCTCGAACATCGTCAGCGATGTCTGCCAATGTCTCGACAGTTTGTCGGACAGCGCCAGCGTGCGCAGGGCGCTCACCGGGACGCGCTCCACCTGCATCTGGTCCAGCACTGCGCCCAACGCCTGTCCCAGCAGTAGCGCCTGTCCGGCGTCGATACCCGGCTGCGCATCCTGGACCATGCGCGCAAGGATCATCTGGCGGCGCATCGGCGCAATCGCGGGTGGAACGGGGTCAGCCTCCCCCAGCGGATCGAGCGCGCCGCCCACCTGCTCGCCCAGGTTCGGGTCGCCGACCGCGACCAGCCGGGGCAGCAGCAGCCCGCCGCCCGATTGCCGGACGAAAGCGTCGCTGACCGCGCGGATCGCGCGGTTGTTGGGCAGCAGGACCATGCCCTGCGCCAGCGTCATGGGATGCCCACGATGCTGCGCCAGCAACCCCGCCGCCAATGCATCGGCAAAGGCGCGATGCGCCGGTATCGTGAAGAGCGCAGGGCGCGTTTTCTCACCCATGCGCGAGCATCGATTCCACGACCGGAATGGCTTGGGGCGTGCCGACGTCGAACCAAAGCCCTTGGTGCGACACGCCGTAAAGCCGCCCCGCCTCGATCGCGCGGTTCCAGAAGATGTTCGTGGAAAACACGTCGCCTGGCGGATCGACCAGCAGCGAGGGCGACAATATCTGGACCCCGGTAAAGACGAAGGGCGCGACATAAGCGGTCTTGCGACGGCTCAACCGGCCATTGGCATCCATGTGGAAATCGCCCGGCCCCGTGTGGCAGGTCGCACGCGCCAGCGGCACCAGCAGCAGCAGCGCGTCCATCCTGTCCGGGTTCCAGATCCGCTGCATCATGGCCAGCGTTTCCTGTGGTCCGTCGATCCACAGATTGTCGCTATTGGCGCAGATGAAGGGCTTATCGCCGAGCAGCGGCTTCGCCCGGATAAGCCCGCCGCCGGTTTCCAGCAGCTTGGCCCGCTCGTCCGAAACTGCAAAATCCAGCCCGCATTTGCGCGCCCTCAGATGCGCCTCGACCGTGTCGGCCAGATAATGGACGTTGACGATCACCTTGCGGATGCCGCCCGCCTCCAGCCGGTCGAGCGCATGGTCCATCAGCGGCTTGCCCGCCACCTTGACCAGCGGTTTAGGCCGCGTCGCTGTCAGCGGACGCATCCGCTTGCCCAGCCCTGCGGCCATCAGCATGGCGGTGTCGATCATTCGGGGGCGAACTGCCCAAGCGCATGGTGGCGCTGGTCGGCGGGGATGTTGGCGGCGAACCAGTCGGCGACCGGCGCCAGCGCGGGATGGGCCAGGTCGCGCTCCAGCAGTCCCCACATGCGCGGCAGGAAGGACAGGTAGCGCGGCTTGCCGTCGCGTTTCCACAGCCGGGTGAAGATGCCGATGATCTTGGCGTTGCGCTGCGCGCCCAGCACCGCATAGGCAGCGTCGAAATCGGCGGGCGGGTTCGCGACCGCCTTATAATGGGCCAGCATCGCCGCCTCGACCGCCTCCGGCACATCGCGGCGGGCGTCCTGCAACAGCGACACCAGATCATAGGCCGGGTGGCCCGCCAGCGCGTCCTGAAAATCGAGAAGGCCGAGACCATGGGAGGAGTCGCGGTCGATCAGCATGATATTTTCGGCATGATAATCGCGCAGCACGGTAACGGTCGGGCTGGCGGACCGCTCCACGATAGGCAGCACCGCATCCCAGGCGCGGACATAGGCGTCGGCATCAACATCCAACCCGATCGCCGGGCAATACCATTGCGTCAAAAGCCCGACCTCACGCTGATAGACGGCGCGATCATAGGGCGGCACATCAGCCGCTGGCAGTCGGTGCAGGTCGGCCAGCAGGTCGATGGCACGAGCGTAGGTCGCCAGTTCCTCGGCCGGATCGGCGTCCAGATGCTCCTTGACCCGCAGGTCGCCGAAATCCTCGATCAGCACCAGCCCCTGGTCCAAGTCACGCGCCAATATCTGCGGCGCGGCAAAGCCATCGGCCAATAGATGTTCGGCAATGGCGATGAACGGCCGCGGGTCTTCATGTGGCGGCGGCGCATCCATCAGCACGGCGCGGCGACCACCTTCCAGCACGCGGAAATAGCGGCGGAAGGAAGCGTCTCCGGCAAGGGGCACGATGGCGGCGTCGCCCCATCCCGCGTCGGCGAGGAAGGCGGGCGCGGTGGCGGGGGGGATCATATCTGTGACCATCGCTCCGTCCAAGCGTCCGGCACGGCCGCTGTCAAGCGCCGCGCGTCATCGCCTGCCCCATCTTTGGCAAAGTCGATGCTGAGCCGCAGGGCGTGCGGCCATAAGGCATCGCCCAGCCGGTCGGGCCATTCGATGATGAGCAGGCTGTCCATCAGATAGTCGCCCAGCGCCAGTTCCCCGGCCTCCGCCGCATCATCCAGCCGGTACAAGTCGACATGGGCGACGGGCAGGCGCACTTCCGGCACATCATAGGGCTGGACGATGGCGAAGCTGGGGCTAGGCGCTTCACCCTCCAGCCCCAGCGCTTCCAATATCCCGCGCGCCAGCGTCGTCTTGCCCGCGCCCAACCCGCCTTCCAGCGCGATCACGTCGCCGATCCGGGCATGGTCGGCGATCCGCCGGCCCAGGTCCAGCATCGCCGCCTCGCCCGCCAGATCAATCACCGCCTCAGCCACGCGGCAGTTCGATCACGGCCATCGTCCCTTGCCCGGTTTCCGACACCAGTTGCAACGTGCCGCCATGCGCTTCGGCCAACTGGCGCGCGAGCGGCAGGCCGATCCCCGCCCGACCACCATTGCGCGCCTGTCCGGCCCGCGCCGCCGGATCGAAGATCGCCGCCTGCTGCCCGGCCGCGATGCCGGGGCCATTGTCCGACACGACGATCCGCGCCTTGTCGCTGGTGCCGTCGCCATGCAGCAGGATCCGGGCGCCCTTGCCGCAATAGCGGATCGCATTTTCCAGCAGATGATCGACCGCCTGGCCGATCCGCCGCGCGTCGCCCTGCACCACGCCCAGGCTGTCCTGCAACGTCATGTCGATCTCCATCCCCTTGGCGGTCGCATCCATCATCATGCGGCTGGCGCTGGCGCGGATGACGGTGGCCAGGTCGACACGGGCGCGGTCGATCGGCAGCGTGCCGACTTCGCCCTGAGTCAGGTCCAGCACATTGTCGATCAACATAGACAGCCGCGCCGTACTCTTGAGGATGCCATCGACATATTCGCTGGCCGATGGGCTGAGTTCCCCGGCATAGCCCGCGCTCATCATCTCGGCGAACCCGGAAATGGTGGTCAGCGGCGTGCGCAGTTCATAGCTCATATTGGTGACGAAGGCGGTCTTGACCTTGTCCGCCTGCTCTAGCGCCTCGTTGCGGTCGCGCAGGACCTGTTCGACCCGGCGGCTGTCGGTCACGTCCAGCATGGTGAACAGCGCGTTGCCGTCGGGCAGCGGGATCGCCGCAAATTCGAAAATCCGCCCGTCCGCAAAGCCGACATGCCCCATCCGCTGCTTGCGCTCGACAGTGGCGGCGCGCACCAGTTCGCGCACCAGATTGGCCTGTTCCGGCTTCGTCAGCTTCGCTTGCACCGCGCGCATCAGATCGTCGATGCGCGGATGGCCCGCCAGCAATTCTTCATTGGCGCCCCAAATGGTGCGGAAGCGGCTGTTCCACATCTGCAAACGCCCGTCAGACGAGAAGACGCCGATCGATTCGAACAGATTGTCGAAGGTGGCGGTGCGGACCCGCAGCAACGTGTCGCGGGCGCTCGACAGATTGACCTGCTCGGTGCGGTCCTCGAAGATCAACAGGAGGCCGCCGTCGGGCAGCGGCTGGGCATAGACGCGCAAATGGGTGCCGTCCTGCAACAGCCAGTTTTCCTCCAGCGGTTCGGGCGAGAGGAACCATTGCCGCCGCTCCGCGCGCCAGGCGGGGAAATCGCGATGTTCGGGCAGGCGCCGCGCGTCACGCATCTGGTCCAGCACCCGCTCGAAGGGCGGCGCATCGGCCAGCGCATCTTGATGCAGGCCGAACAGGCTGATGAAAGGCTGGTTCCAGAAGCGCAGCGCCCGGTCGGGACCAAAGCGCGCGACGCCGGCAGACAAGCGGTCGAGCAGGTCGCGTTGCGCCGCTTCCAGCCGCCGATGTTCGACCCGCGCCTGTTCCAGTTCATGCTGATCGACGGCATAACCCGCGACGCCCGCGGCCCCCAGCGGCACGTCGACCACGCGCATCGTGCGGCGTTCGCCGTCGATCGTGGCGGGGACCATGCGTTCGACCGGCTCGTCGCGGGCGATCGCATCGGCCGCGGCGGCTTGCGGCGTCAGGCCGGCGACGGTCTCGACTAGTTCCGTGCCATGGGCGATGACATCGCCCGCCCCCTGTCCATCGACCGCGTGGACATAGGCGCTGTTGACCAGACTGAGGCGCAGGTCCGGCGTGCGGTGCCACATCGGGAAGGGCGCCGCTTCGACCAGCCCCGCCAGCGCCTCCAGCGCGTCGCGCAACTGCTCGACATGGCCGCGCAACGCCTGAATTTCCGCCTGACTGTCGGTCGCGTCGAAAATCCACAGGATGACGCCGCCGCTTTCGGCGATCCCCGGCCCGGCAGGCGCGCCACGCACCAGCAGAAGGCGGGAAGAACCCAGTCCCCGCACCGGCAGGGCGAAACTCTTGCCCGCCCGCTGCGCCGAGGCGATCTCCCGCGCCAAGGCAGCCGCGTCTTCCGGCTCCAACCCGCCATCGGGCGCGGTCAGTTCGGATGCGAAGGTGGGCACGCGCGGCTTACCCAGCCATTTGGCCAGCCGATCGGCCGCTTCCAGCCGTCCGTCAGAATGGATGATGATCGGCGCGGCCGGGGCCGAGGCCAGCAGCATGGTCAGTCGGTCCAGCTTGCCCTGCGCATGGGTGCCCTCGCGCCGCATCCGCTGGCCGCTGACCAGCGCCCACACAGCCGCGCCCAGCCACCCGGCCAGCACCACGCCGAAGATGATGGCGGCATAGGGGGACAATGTCGTCATGACATCCGCCCCCCGGCCCGCGCGACCTGCCTGTCCCTGTTCATAAGCCGACCGGGCCTATCCCAGATCGGTCGCACGGCCAAGGCGGCGGACAAGAAAAAAGGGAGGCACGAATGCCTCCCTCTTCTGTTCATCGCATTACAAGCGTTCACATCCAGCTATTCATTCCGTTCGTCCTGAGTAGCCACTGAGCTTGTCGAAGTGGCGTATCGAAGGATCGAGGTAGGCGCTGACCCTTCGATACGGGCTTTTGACAGGCTCAGTCCCTACTCAGGGCGAACGGATGATTTAAGACGCTGCGCTTTTGGTCCCCGCCTCAGTAGCGGTAATGATCCGGCTTGAACGGCCCTTCCACCGGCACGCCGATATAATCGGCCTGCTTCTGGCTCAGCTTGGTCAGCTTCACGCCCAGCTTTTCCAGATGCAGTTCGGCGACCTTCTCGTCCAGATGCTTGGGCAGGACATAGACGTCGTTCTTATACTGCTCGCTCTTCGTCCACAGCTCGATCTGCGCCAGCGTCTGGTTGGTAAAGCTGGCCGACATCACGAAGCTGGGGTGGCCGGTGGCGTTGCCCAAATTGACCAGGCGGCCCTTGGACAGGACGATGATCTTCTTGCCGTCGGGGAATTCGACTTCATCGACCTGCGGCTTGATCTCGGTCCACTTGAAGTTCTGGAGGCCGGCAATCTCGATTTCGCTGTCGAAATGGCCGATGTTGGACACGATCGCCATATTCTTCATCGCGCGCATGTGATCGACGGTTAGAACGCCTTCATTGCCGGTCGCGGTGACGAAGATGTCGGCGCGCGGGGCGGCCTCTTCCATCGTCACGACTTCATAGCCCTCCATCGCCGCCTGCAACGCGCAGATCGGATCCACTTCGGTCACCAGCACGCGCGCGCCGCCATTGCGGAGCGACGCAGCGCTGCCCTTGCCGACGTCGCCGAAGCCCGCGACGCAGGCGATCTTGCCCGCCAGCATGACGTCGGTGCCGCGACGGATCGCGTCGACCAGCGATTCCTTGCAGCCGTACAGATTGTCGAACTTCGACTTGGTGACGCTGTCGTTCACGTTGATCGCCGGGAAGGGCAGCTTGCCCTTCTTGCTCAGCTCGTAAAGGCGGTGCACGCCGGTCGTCGTCTCTTCCGAAACGCCCTTGATGCTCGCAACCGTCTTGGTCAGGAAGCCGGGGCGCTCGGCCAGCACGCGCCTCAGCGTCTTGACGAAGATTTCTTCCTCTTCGTTCGACGGCGTGAACAATTCTTCACCGGCCTCGACCCGCGCGCCCCATAGGGCGAACATGGTGGCGTCGCCGCCATCGTCCAGGATCATGTTGCAGACGCCGGATTCATGATTATGCCAATCGAAGATGCGCTCGACATAATCCCAATATTCTTCGAGCGTCTCGCCCTTGATCGCGAAGACCGGCACGCCCGACGCGGCGATCGCGGCGGCGGCATGGTCTTGCGTGGAATAGATGTTGCAGGTCGCCCAGCGGACTTCCGCGCCCAGCGCCGTCAGCGTCTCGATCAGCACGGCGGTCTGGATCGTCATGTGCAGCGATCCGGTGATGCGCGCGCCTTTCAGCGGCTGCGACGGACCGAATTCGGCGCGCAGCGCCATCAGGCCGGGCATTTCGGTTTCGGCGATATCCATTTCCTTGCGGCCAAAGGCGGCAAGGCCGATATCGGCGATCACATAATCCTGCGCCTGGGTGGCGGGTGCAGTGGCCACGAGCGTATCTCCGTCAGCTTAGAATGGACCCCCGCCAGCGATTAGCCGGGCGGCGGCAATGCAACGCCCTTTACCAACCGGCGGCGCGCATGGCAACTCATATAAAGATTTCTTTATGTGCCCTGTGTGAGACGCTTCCGTTCACGCAGACCCCGCGCCGGAGACGAGGTGGGAGGCATCCACCCCCGCCGCGGCATAGGCCGCCGCCCATTTGCGCCGTGTTGGCACATCGAACAGCAGGTCGGGGTCGCCATCGGCCAGGAACCAGCTGTCGCCGTGCATTTCCTGCTCCAATTGGCCCGCGCCCCAGCCGGCATAGCCCAGCGCGACCAGGTAGCGGCTTGGTCCCCGACCCTCCGCGATCGCCTTCAATATGTCGAGCGATCCCGACAGTCCCCACCGGTCGCCGACATGGACCATGTCCTGCCCGCCCCAGTCGAGCGAATGGAGCACGAAGCCGCGCCGCGGTTCGACCGGCCCGCCGCGCAACACCGGCATATCGGGCACCCGGCTGCCGTCGATATCGAAACTTTCGAGCAATTCGCGTAGCGTGATCCCGTCCATCTCCTCGCCCACCGCTATGCCCAGCGCGCCGTCTTCGTCATGGACGCACAGCGCCACCACCGAATGATCGAACCGCATGTCCGCCATGCCGGGAAGGGCGAGCAGAAAATGCCCGCTGTAAAAGCGCGTCTGGGTCATCAACATGAATATAGCCAGCATCGCCCACTTGCCAAGGACACATGGTCGCACCGGCGGGGCGTTGCGACATATAACTGGCCCGGCGTCTTGACAGCGGCCCTGGCAGCGCCGACCTCCCGCCCGTCACAAGGCCAGGAGAGACACATGACCATTTCCAAGGGCGATCGCCTTCCCAGCACCACCTTCACCCAATTGACCGAAAACGGCCCTGAGGCCGTGTCGTCCGACGATTATTTCGCCGGCAAGACCGTCGCCATCTTCTCGGTGCCCGGCGCCTTCACCCCTACCTGCTCGGCCAAGCATCTGCCCGGCTTCATCGACAAGAGCGAAGCGCTGAAAGCCAAAGGCGTGGACGAGATCGCCTGCACCGCGGTCAATGACGCCTTCGTCATGGGCGCCTGGGCCAAGTCGGCCGGCGCGGACGGCAAGGTCACGATGCTCGCCGACGGCAATGGCGATTTCGCGCAGGCCGTCGGCCTCACCATGGACGGCAGCAAGTTCGGCCTGGGCCAGCGCGGCCAGCGATTCTCGATGATCGTCAAGGACGGCGTCGTGACGGAACTCAATGTCGAGGCGCCTGGCGACTTCAAGGTTTCGTCGGCCGACCATATGCTCGAACAGCTCTGATGTTTCAGCAGGATGGGCGGCGGACTTAAAATCCGCCGCCCATCCTGCACAGCGCGTCTTCCTTCCGTCATGCAAAGACGGTAACAGGGGGCGATGACACAAAGCATCGGCAGCGCAACGGTCACGCAACTTGACCGCATTTACCAGACATCCATCGAAAATCTGCGCGAAGCGATGCGGGCCTATGCCCGCGATGGCAGCGTGCCTTCGGCGACCGCAAAGGCCGACCGGCGCTATTGCTATCCCGAATTGCGCATCACCTATCATGGTGACAGTGACGCGCCCCCGCCCGGCCGCTCCTTCGCCCGCCTGTCCAAGCCTGGCCGCTACGCCACCACGATCACCCGGCCCGCCATGTTCGCCGATTATCTGGCCGAACAGATCGACCTGCTCGTCCGCGACTATGGCGTGGATGTGGAGGCGGGCCTAAGCGAACAGCAGATCCCCTTCCCCTATGTGCTCGACGGGCTGGACATGAGCGCGCTGGACGGCACCCCGCCGACCGAACTGGCGCGGCACTTCCCCGCGACCGAACTGGCCGAAATCGGTGACGAGATCGCCGACGGGCTCTTCATGCCAGATGCCGATGGCGACCGGCCGCTTGCCCTGTTCGACGGGCTGCGCACGGACTTCTCGCTCGCGCGCCTCAAACATTATACCGGCACCCCGGCCGAGCATGTCCAGCGCTACATATTGTTCACCAATTATCACCGCTATGTTGATGAATTCGTCGCCTGGGCATGCGACGAATTGCAGCGGGAGGGCAGCCGATATACGGCGCTTTCAGGTGCAGGTGGCGTCTATGTAACCCCGGAAACCGCCGATCCCGCGCGGATGATCGCCGACAGCGCCTGGCGTCGGCATCAGATGCCGGCCTATCACCTGATCGCACCGGACCGCAGTGGTATCACGCTGGTCAATATCGGCGTTGGCCCGTCCAACGCCAAGACGATCTGCGACCATCTGGCCGTCGTGCGCCCCGAAGCCTGGCTGATGATTGGCCATTGCGGTGGCCTGCGCCCCAGCCAGCGGATCGGCGACTATGTGCTGGCCCACGCCTATCTGCGCGACGATCATGTGCTGGACGAAATGCTGCCGCCGGAAATTCCGGTGCCGGCCATCGCCGAGGTGCAGGTCGCGATGGCGCAGGCGGCCGAGGCCGTGCTGGGCCACAGCGACCCGGAGGATTTCAAGCGCCGCCTGCGCACCGGCACCGTCGTCACGACCGACGATCGTAACTGGGAATTGCGCTATTCCAGCTCCGCCCTGCGCTTCAGCCTGTCGCGCGCGGTCGGCATAGACATGGAATCGGCCACCATCGCGGCGCAGGGCTATCGCTTCCGCGTCCCCTACGGCACTTTGCTGTGCGTGTCGGACAAGCCGATCCATGGCGAACTCAAGCTGCCTGGCCAGGCCAATCGCTTCTACGAAGAAGCGATCGCCAGCCATTTGCGCGTTGGCATCATGACCTGCGAATTGCTGCGGGAGGAAGGGGCCAAGCTGCACAGCCGCAAGCTGCGCGCTTTCAACGAACCGCCGTTCCGCTAGTCCAAGCCATGTGCTCCTGCGCAGACGGGAGCCTAGTCCTGACGTAGAAACTGGACTCACGCCTGCGGGAGTCCGCGACACCTTTATCTCTTAAGCCGCTTCCTGCCAGATGCTGATGCGGTCCTTGCCGTCCTTCTTCGCGGCGTAAAGGGCCGCGTCCGCCCGTGCGACCATATCCTCCAACTGCCCGTCGCCAGCCACCATCTCGGCCACGCCGAAACTGGCGCGCAGCCACACGTCGGGATAGTCAGGCAGTGCCAGATGGCCGACCTCTACGCGGACCCGCTCCATCACCTCAGCAGCAGCGGCGGCGCTGCTATTCATCAGCAGCAGGCCAAATTCGTCGCCACCCATTCGCCCGACCACATCGCCGCGGCGCACCGCGCTGGTGAGCAGCTGCGCGAACCCCTTGAGCGCCTGGTCGCCCGCAATATGGCCATGGCCGTCGTTCAGCGCCTTGAACCCGTCAAGATCGCACACGACCAGCGCCAGCGACAGGCCTTGCCGCCGGGCCAGCGCCATCGCCTGCGCCGCCGCTTCGTCCAGCCCCCGGCGGTTCAGCACCTGGGTCAGCGGATCGTGGCGCATCTGCGTGCGCAATTGTTGGGCCAGGTCGCCCGCCACCACCAGCACCGCCGTCACCGCCGTCGCGACATAGATAGTGGGCATGAAGATGCTGAAAATCAGGCGGTAGAGATCCTTGCCGATGTCGGGACCGCGAATCAGCATGGCCGACCCCGCCAGCGCGAACTGAACGACGACGAAAGCCAGCAGGGCGAGAAAAAACACCAGTTCCGGGGGCGTGAAAGATCGGCCCTTGGGCCAGAGCGAGGCGGCGCTGACGGCCAGCAACGCGCCGACATAGACGGGAATGATAAGGCCCTGCATGATCTGGCTGCCGATCGGGCCGATGGCGAACGCGATAGCGGCTATGACGATAGCCGCCGGAATGACGAAAGCGGCCAGACGCAGAGGTTTGCCGGACCGCTGCCGAATACCGATGGCCAGCAATGAACCGCTGATAATCAATCCCACGCCGGTCACGATGAACCAGACGGGACTTTTCAGGAAGAAGCCGCAGGCATTGGCCGCCCATTGCACCATGCCGACGCCATAGGCGGCGGTCCATGTCAGCACATGGCGTTGCCGACCAAAATGCAGCCATGCCACAGTAAGCGCTAGGGTCATGACGGCGGCGGTGCCGAACAATAGGGAAAGGAGGATGGCTGGCGCGTTCATACGCCAGCCATTTACCAAGATTTACTCCGACTTACCAGCCGCAGGACTTGCCTTTATTTTGCGTAATCAACCACTTCTGCAATGGAGCGAAATAATTGACCAATGCCTTGCCTGACATCTCGCGGCGGCCGGTGAAGGCTTGAAGCGCGTCGGGCCAAGGCTTTGACGCCCCCATCTGCAACATCGCATCAAGTTTCGCGCCCACGGCCTTGTTCCCGTAGAAGGAACAGCGGTGCAGCGGTCCCTTCCATCCGGCCTGCTTGCAAGCGGCTTCGTAGAATTGGAACTGGAGCACCCGCGCGAGGAAGTAACGGGTGTAGGGCGTGTTGCCGGGGATATGATATTTGCCGCCGGCATCGAACTTCGTCTCGTCGCGGGACACGGGTGGGACGATGCCCTGATATTGCAGGCGCAGGTCGGTCCAGCCCTTTTCATACTGGCTCTGCGGGATCGATCCGTCGAACACACCCCAACGCCATTTGTCGATCAGCAGGCCGAACGGCAGGAAGGCGACCTTGTCCATCGCCTGCCGCAGCAGCAGCCCCGTATCCTTGTCCGCGCCCGGCACCTTTGCGGGATCGAGCAGGCCGATCTTCACCAGATAGTCGGGCGTGATCGACAGCGCCACGAAGTCGCCGATCGCTTCATGGAAGCCGTCATTGGCGCCGTCCAGATAGAGCGGCTTTTGCGCCTGATAGGCGCGCTGGTAATAATTATGGCCCAGCTCATGATGGATGGTGACGAAGTCGTCGCCATTGACCTTGGTGCACATCTTGATGCGGATGTCGTTCTTATTGTCCAGGTCCCAGGCCGATGCGTGACAGATCACCTCCCGGTCGCGCGGCTTGGTGATTTGCGACCGGTCCCAGAAGGTCTGCGGCAGCGGCTCGAAACCCAGCGAACTATAGAAGCCCTCGCCCGCCTTCACCATCTTGACCGGGTCATAGCCCTTGGCCGTCAACAGGTCGGTCGTGTCGAAGCCCAGGTCGCCTGCCCCCGCCGGCGCCACCACATCATAGATATTGCCCCATTCCTGCGCCCACATATTGCCCAACAGGTCGGCGCGGATCGGCCCCGTCTTGGGCTGCACCGCATCGCCATATTTCTCATTGAGCTTGGTGCGGGTATAGCAATGGAGGTCATCATAGAGCGGCTTGACCTCCGCCCAGATCTTGTCGGTCAGCTTGGCGAAATCGTCGGCCGGCATGTCATATTTCGAACGCCACATCGCCCCGGTATCGGCAAAGCCCAATTCCTTGGCCCCGGCATTGGCGATGCCGACCAGTTTGGCATAGTCGGTGCGCATCGGCGCGCCGACATTGTCGTGCCAACTGACCCACATTTCCTTCAGCTCTTCGGGGTTGCGGTTAACCCCCATCTGCTCTTCAATGTCGCTGCCGTTGATCGGCTGGCCCTTGAGCGTCCCCTTCCCCTTGCCATAGGCGGACTGGAGCTTGGTCGCGAGATCGTTCAGTTCCTCGGCCGCGCCCGGCGTCGTCGGTGCGGGCAGGGTCAGCGCGGTGCGCAGCAGCGTCAGCCGGCGCTTGGTTTCCTCGCTCAAGCCTGGCGCGGTCGCATATTTCGCCGCTTCCAGCGCATAATCGACCCGCTGCCTGGTATCGATCGCGCCGAAATAGGACGCCATCGCATCGGTATCGTCCGTGATGTAAGTGGCATTGATCCACGCCGCGCGACCGCTGACGATCGACTGGTCGAAGAGCGTCTTTTCTGCCTTCGCGAGGAAGGCGTCGGCGTCGGCCGCCGTCGGCGCAGCAGCCGTGGCGGCAACACGCGCCTGCTGCGCCATCACCGGCGAAGCGACGAGGGCAGCCGCAAGCGCGGCCATCGATATAGCGATTTTCATGGATATCCCCTGATCGGTTATGCAGGGGAAGGTGGCTTGCTCCGGCGATACAGTCAAGCCGTCAGGAAATCGACCATCGCCTGGCCCAGCTCCTTGCGCGTAACGGCGTTCATGTGATTGCCCGGCACCTCGACATAGCGGCCATGGGGCAGCACATCGGCCAGTTCGCGGGCATTGCCGTTGCTGTCGTCGTCCGCGCCGCAAATCACTTCGGTCGGCTGCTGGAAGCCCGCGATCGTCGCCTCGTCGGTATCGACGAAGGTGTTGAGGATATTGAGCAACGCCGCCGGGTCGCCCTTGGTGGTTTTCAGGAACGCTTCGGTCATCCATTCCGACGTGCCGCGCGGGAACGTGCCGAGGTTGGTCAGGACATTGGTATAATAGCCGCCATTGTCCAGCGTCTGCACCAGGCCGCGCAGCCCCATGCCGCTCAGGATCACACGGCGCGGCGTCGCGCCCCGCGCCAGCATCCGCACCGTCGTCCGCGCGCCCAGCGAATAACCGCCCAGATCATAGTCGGTCAGGCCCAGTTGCGCGACCAGCCCCAGATTATCGTCGGTCAGCGCGTCGGCCGGATAGGCGGCGGGATCGTGCGGCTTGGCGCTATCCCCATGGCCGCGCAGGTCCGGCAGGATCAGTCGAAACCCCGCCTCCACCAGCTTGGCAGCATGGCCGTAGCGAATCCAGTTGGTATAGGCGTTGGAGAAATAGCCATGGATCAGCACCAGGTCGCGCCCTGTTCCGACCATATGCACCGCAATCGGCAATCCGTCGAAACCCTTGATCTCATGGCGTTCGATCAGCAGGTCGGTCATCGGGGCATTTCCTCTTGGGCTGGGATGCCCTGCCGATATGGTGTCATCCGCGGCGGCGCAAGAGGGCGATGAGCGCCAATGCGCTGCCAATCTGGGCCGCGGCCATGTCCTTTTGCGCGTCCCACACGTCGCCTTGCTGGCCATTATAATAATCCGCCGTCTCGCCCGCCGCCAGGATGGTGAGCAGCCATTCGAAAATCTCATAAATGGCGCTGCCCAGGCCGATCGCTGCGAACGCAAAGGCCAGCCCCCAACGCAGCGACAATCCGCCATGCCGCCGCGCGACCTCCGCGACCGGCGCGGTCAGCAATGCGCCGAATGAGAAATGCACCAGCCGGTCATAGCCATTGCGCGTCGTACCGAAGAGGCTGGAGACATCATGCCCGCTCAGCGTCCGCGCCCAGTCGTCATAGGGCACATAGCTGTAGATCCAGCGTGCGCCCAATGTGTGGAGCAGCAGGAACAGCCAGATGCAGCCGACAGACGATGTCGAAATCGGCCAACGCCCTAGCAGCCAGGGCGTCGCCAGGATCAGCGCGATCGTCGGCCCATGCTGCAGCGGTGCGAGGTCGGGATAGGGTTGCGCGATATTGGCCAGGCCAACGGCGCAGAGCAGCGCGACGATCATCCGGCGCTGCGCGATCGGAAGAGCCTTCCACATCGCAACAGCGCCGGCAATCATGACAGGCCTTACCCCTTCTTAAGGTGGCGACGGCCGAGCAGTTCCGCGATCTGCACTGCGTTCAGCGCCGCGCCCTTGCGCAGATTATCGCTGACGCACCACAGGTTGATGCCGTTCTCGATCGTGGAATCTTCCCGCACGCGGCTGATGAAGGTCGCGAAATCGCCCACGCACTCGATCGGCGTGATATAGCCGCCATCCTCACGCTTATCGACCAGCATGATGCCGGGCGCCTCGCGCAATATGTCCTGCGCTTCCTTGGCCGAAATCTCATTCTCGAACTCGATGTTGATCGATTCGGAATGGCCCACGAACACCGGCACGCGCACGCAGGTTGCGGTGACCTTCACCTTGGGATCGAGGATCTTCTTGGTTTCCGCGACCATCTTCCATTCTTCCTTGGTCGAACCATCGTCCAGGAACACGTCGATATGCGGGATCACGTTGAAGGCGATCTGCTTGGTGAACTTCTTGGGCTCGGCAGGATCGCCGACGAAGATGTTGCGGCTCTGCTCGAACAGTTCGTCCATGCCCGCCTTGCCCGCGCCGGACACCGACTGGTAGGTGGACACGACCACGCGCTTGATCTTGGCAAAATCGTGCAGCGGCTTCAACGCCACGACCATCTGCGCGGTCGAGCAGTTGGGGTTGGCGATGATGTTCTTCTTCTTATAGCCGTCGATCGCGTCCGGGTTCACTTCGGGCACGATCAAGGGCACGTCCGGGTCCATGCGATAGAGCGAGCTGTTGTCGATCACGACGCAGCCGGCCGCCGCCGCCTTGGGCGCATAGATTTCGGTCGCGCCGCTACCCGCGGCGAACAGGGCGATGTCCCATCCGGTAAAGTCGAAATGCTCGATATTCTGGCATTTCATGGTCTTGCCGCTGTCACCGAAATCAATGGTCAGCCCCTGCGACCGCGACGAAGCGACCGCCGCGATCTCGTCAATAGGAAACTCGCGCTCGGCGAGAATGGTCAGCATCTCGCGGCCCACATTCCCCGTGGCTCCGACGACGACGACCCTATAACCCATGACAAAAGACTCCAGTTCAACGCAGGATTGCGGAGTGCGCGCCATAGCGATGTGGCCACAATTGTCCAGAAAGAAGGGCTTGCCTGCTGCAAAACCCTACTCCCGCGCAATTTTATTTCGAAGCCACGTCCGGCCCGCCAGCATGTTCGGCCAGGAAATGTTCGATCGTCTTCCACACGTGGACACTGACGCCCGGCCCGCCGACGCGATGGGTCTGGCCCGGATAGGCCATCATCTCGAACGGAACCGCCGCGCCCTGCATCTTGGCCATCAGCGCGGTCGCATTGTCGAACACGACATTATCGTCGGACATGCCGTGAATCAGCAGCAGCGGATCGGCGATCTTCACCGCGTCATCCACCGCGCCGGCCCCCGGATAGGCGCTGCCTTTGTCCTGCGGCTGGCCCAGATAGCGTTCGGTATAATGGGTGTCGTAGAGCTGCCACTTGGTCACCGGCGCCCCCGCAATGGCGGCGGCAAACACGCCGGGCGCCTTTTCCAGAAGCTTCAATGACATATAGCCGCCATAGGACCAGCCATAGGTCGCGATTCGCTTGGGATCGACGAACGGCTGAGCTTTCAACCACGCCACCCCCTTCAGCTGGTCATCGACCTCCACCGTTCCCATAGCGCGATAAAGATGATCCTCGAACGCCTTGCCGCGATCGGGCGTGCCGCGATTGTCGATCGCAAATACGATCCAGCCGCGATCCACCAGATATTGATTCAGCGCGCCGCTCCATGTGTTGGTCACCTGCCGCCCGCCGCCCGGACCGCCATAATGGATCATGAACACGGGATAGCGTTTCCCCTGCTCCATCTTCGGCGTCATGATCTTGGTATAGAGCGTCGTCCCGTCCGCCGCCTTCACCGTGCCGAAGGTCGTCTTCGCATGACCCGCGACATAGGGTGCATAAGGGTGACTGCCCGTCAGCGCATTGTCCGACAGCCATTGCAACTGCTTGCCGCCGCTGTCGGCCAGATAGACCTGTTTGGGCTGGTCGCTATTCTGGCGCGTCACCACAACCCGGCTCGCCGCGCCGTCCATCACTGCGTCATTCCACCAGTCCTTGGCCGTCAGCGCCCGCGCCTCTCCGGCCCTGCCCAGCGATGTCACATAAAGCTGCTGCTCCAGCGGCGTTTCGCGATTGCCGGTGAAATAGACCAGCCCCTTGTCCTCATCCACGCCCACGACGTCGCGTACTTCCCAGTCGCCACTGGTCAGCGCCGTCCATCGGTCGCCCTTCACGCGATACAGATGCCCATGGCCGCTTTTCTCCGACCACCAGAGAAAACTGCCATCTTTCAAAGCATGGAAGTTGTTCGACAGGTTGATCCAGCTTTTCGCGGTCTCTGTCAGCACCACCCGCGCCTTGCCCGTAGCAGGATCAACCGCCAACAGGTCGAGCCGTTTCTGATCCCGGCTCTCGCGCTGCACATAGAGCGTCCTGCCGTCCTTCGACCAATCGACGCGGGCGATATAAATGTCCTTCTCCGCGCCCAGGTCGACCTTCACTTGGCTCGATCCATCAGGCTTTATCACGAACAGGTCGACAATCGCGTTGGGCGTCCCGGCGGCGGGATAGCGCTGCTGATAGACCTTCGTCCCCTCCCCGCCGATCGCCGTGCGGGTGACGATCCCGACCGGGCTCTCATCGACCCGCGCCACTGCGATGCGGCTGTCGTCGGGCGACCACCAATAGCCGGTGCGCCGGTCCATTTCCTCCTGCGCGACAAACTCCGCCACGCCCCAGCTGATCGTGTCGCTGGCCCCCTGCGTCACCTGCCGCTCCGCACCGCCGATCGGCTGGGTGAACAGATTGCCGCCACGCACGAAGGAGACATAGCCGCCTTTGGGACTGACCACGCCATTCAACTCGCCGTCGGGCGTATCGGTCAGCCGCGTCACCTTCCCGTCCAATCCGGCGAGATACAGGTCGCCATCCACCGGCACCAACAGGCTCTTGCCGTCCGGCGCCCAGTCATAGCTGGTGATGCCGGTGCTGCCCGCCACGGAGCGATCGCGCTCGCGCTGCATCTTCTCCGCTTCGGAAAGCTCCGCGCCGCTCCCGGTCTTCTTCGAATCGACCAGCATCCGTTCCGCGCCCGTCTTGCTGTCGATCGCCCACAGGTCGAGCCGTTCCTTCTCGTCGGTGCGGGGTTTCAGCAAAGTCACCAGCGATCCGTCCGGCGACAATTTAAGCGCACGCGGCTGCGGCCCGGCCAGATCGGGGCTGGCGAAGACGCGCTCCAACGTCAGCTGCTCCTGCGCGCCGGCGGGAAGAGGGAAGAGCAGCAGCGCGCCGAGGGCCGCGCCGGCTTTCAGATAGGGGGGCATGATCGTCCTTTCCGGTCGGCGCGCGAACGCGCCGCATGATGGCGCGGATTTAGCGCGACACATTAGAAAAGATCAATGCTAGGAAATTATATGTCTTGCCATGATCGCCCGGATCATGGTGGGCGCGGCAGGGATTGAACCTGCGACCCCACCCGTGTGAAGGGTGTGCTCTACCACTGAGCTACGCGCCCCCTTTAAGGAGGAGGCGGCCTTTGGCATCGGCCGCGCGCCCTGTCAATATCCGGGCATCGATTTGATCGAAAGGCGTTTCAGCCGGGCCGATCATTCTTTATAACAGCCTCAGCAAATCACGGAGGTCAGCCTTCATGCCCCAACGCCTCACCCTGCTGATCGCAAGCCTGCTGCTTACGACGCTGGCCGGCTGCAATATGGTGCAGGGCGTCGGCCGGGACATCGAATCGGTGGGACGCGCCGGCAAGGACGCCATGCACTGAGGGATTATTGAAGGATACGGCTCATCGCGGTCATATTCTTGCGCAGGCGCACGCCGTCGCAATCCGGCTCGCCACATTCGCACGCTTCGATCGTATAGCGCACACCACACATCACCAGCACGTCATGATCGAACGAATAGTTGGAAATGCCCGCGCGCTCGACCTTTTCCTGTGCTCTGGCCTTGAGAGTCATGCATGTCCTCCCCGTCATGATGTGGGACGTCGATAATTCATGTTGCGATGCACAATGTCAATTGATCGACATTTGTTCCTTTGATGCTTTTAACAAAATTGTCGCCGAAATGACACGCTTCGCCCCATCGCCGTCGGCGACTTGCGCGCGACGGCACAGCCTCCCATATGCCGGCTCATGAACGACCAACGCAGCTCCTCCATGCCCGTCTGGCATGGCACCACCATCATGTCGGTCCGCAAGAATGGAAAGGTCGTCGTCGCTGGCGATGGGCAGGTTTCCATGGGCCAGACCGTGATGAAGCCCAACGCCCGCAAGGTTCGCCGCCTGCATGACGGCAGTGTGATCGGGGGATTTGCCGGCGCGACCGCCGACGCCTTCACCCTGTTCGAACGGCTCGAAGCCAAGCTGGAGCGCTTTAACGGCCAGTTGATGCGCTCGGCGGTCGAACTGGCCAAGGACTGGCGCACCGACAAATATTTGCGCAATTTAGAAGCGATGATGATCGTCGCGGACAAGGATGTGACCTTGATCCTGACCGGCAATGGCGACGTGCTGGAGCCGCTGCATGGCGTTGCGGCCATCGGTTCGGGCGGCAATTACGCCCTGGCCGCCGCCCGTGCGCTGATGGAATATGAGGACAACGCCGAAACCCTCGCCCGCAAAGCGATGGCTGTCGCGGCCGACATCTGCGTTTACACCAACGACCAGCTGACGATCGAGACGCTGGATAGCGTTTCTTAAATCCCCATCCCGCTTGCGGGAGAAGTTAGGGGGAGGGCCTGTAACGGCGCTCCTCGACACGCCCTCCGCCGACCCCTCCCTGAAGGGAGGGGAGAAGGACCGACATGAACGACAACCTGACCCCCAAAGCCATCGTCGCCGCCCTTGATGCACATATCATCGGCCAGCAGGACGCCAAGCGCGCCGTCGCCGTAGCGCTGCGCAACCGCTGGCGGCGCCAGCACCTCCCCGCGGACCTGCGCGATGAGGTGACGCCCAAGAACATCTTGATGATCGGGCCGACCGGCTGCGGCAAGACGGAGATCAGCCGTCGCCTCGCCAAGCTGGCCGACGCCCCCTTCGTCAAGGTCGAAGCCACCAAATTCACCGAGGTCGGCTATGTCGGCCGCGACGTCGAACAGATCGTCCGCGATCTGGTCGAGGAAGCCGTGCGCCTGGAGAAGGACCGCCGCCGCGAAGCCGTGCGCGAAGCCGCCTCCGAAGCCGCCATGGCCCGCCTGCTTGACGCGCTCACTGGCAAGGAAGCGAGCGAGGCCACCCGGCTTTCGTTCCGCCAGAAGATCGAGGCGCATCAGATGAACGATGTCGAGGTCGAGGTGGAAGTCGCCGACAGCCCCTCCATGCCGATGGAAATCCCCGGCATGGGCGGTCAGGTGGGCATGATAAACCTGTCCGACATGATGTCGAAGGCGTTCGGCCAGCAACAGAAGAAGCGCCGCAAAATGCGCGTTGCCGACGCCTGGGACAAGCTGGTCGAGGAGGAGCAGGACAAGCGGCTGGACCAGGACGACGTCGCCCGCACCGCCATCACCAGCGCGGAACAGAATGGCATCGTCTTCCTCGACGAGATCGACAAGATCGCGGTCAGCGACGTGCGCGGCGGTTCCGTCAGCCGCGAAGGCGTGCAACGCGACCTGCTACCCCTGATCGAAGGCACGACCGTCTCCACCAAATATGGCCCGCTCAAGACCGATCATATCCTCTTCATCGCGTCCGGCGCCTTCCACGTCGCCAAGCCCAGCGACCTGCTGCCCGAACTCCAGGGCCGCCTGCCGATCCGCGTAGAACTCAAGGCGCTGACCGAGGAGGATTTCGTCGCGATCCTCTCCGACACCAAGGCCAGCCTGGTGGCGCAATATCGCGCGCTGCTGGCGACCGAAGAGGTGACGATCGACCTCACCCCCGACGGCATCCGCGCGGTGGCGAAGATCGCCGCCGACGTGAACAGCGAAATCGAGAATATCGGCGCCCGCCGCCTCCAGACGGTGATGGAAAAGCTGCTGGAGGACGTCAGCTTCGAAGCCGAAGACCGCCGCGGCGAAACGCTGCTGATCGACCGCGCCTATGTGGAGAAGCAACTATCAGCTGTCGCACACGACACGGATTTGAGTAAGTATGTGCTATGAGGCATCGCTTGGGATGAGCGCGACCGGGAGATATTCACCGCGCTCAGCCATAGCTCGTAGCGTCAGTGGACCGAGAACAGAAAAATAGTAGCCGTTGCCGAAGAAGGGCGATGCCTTGTCTCGGCAATGTGCGGAGCGGTGACCATCTTCAATATTAAAGGATGGCGATCCACGGCCATGGCCGTGCCATTTTTGGCAATGATGACACCAGATGACGACCCCGTTATCCGAAGTACGAAATGCAGCTAACGGATTGCTCCGTGTCACCGTCCGAATAGTCATCACCCACCTCCGTTCGTTTCGAGCGTAGTCGAGAAACGGGGCGCAGCGCTTGCGGCTTCTCGACTACGCTCGAAGCGAACGGACGTATTTTCAAGGGTCCGCCGACGGTTAATAACTCCGCCCGACCAGCACCCGCTCCACCGCCGGTGCGCCCGTAAAGATGCACGTGCCATCCGCCGCCGCAGCATCCAGCGGCACGTTGCGCAGCGTCAGCTTCTCGCCCTTGAGCCATTGCACAACCTTGTCCAGCGCCTCGCCGGTCGGCTTGGCCCATTGCACCAGCGCCCAGCCCGGCTTGGCGCTGGCGTTGAAATAGGCTTTCAGCGCATCGAGATCGCCGATCGACCGATCGATGCTGCCATCCAGACGCGCCTTGGCGTCCGCGAACAGCGACGCCTGGATATCGTCCAGCATCGCGGTCGCGCCGGCCACGAAATCGCCCTTGGCCACGATCTGACTGTCCAGCTTGCCATCTTCGCGATACAGGCGATCGCGCCGGATGACCGACACATTGCCGCCCGCCACATCGCGTCCACCAACCTCGATCACGATCGGCGCGCCCTTCTTGACCCAGGCCCAGCGCTTGGTCGCGGCCTTCGCCGGGCGCTTGTCCAGCAGCGCGCGCACGGGTTCGCGGAACGCGTCCAGCCCGTTCAACTGCGTCACCAGGTCGGCGCAATAATCAACGATTGCGGCATCCTCGTCATTGTCGCGCAGCATCGGCACGACGACGACCTGATAGGGCGCGACACGCGGCGGCACGCGCAGGCCATCGTCGTCGCCATGCACCATGATGAGGCCGCCGATCATCCGGGTGGACATGCCCCAACTGGTCGTCTGCGCCAGTTCCTGTTGCCCTTCGGCGTTCTGGAACTTGATATTCTGCGCCTGGCTGAAGGTCGTGCCCAGGAAATGCGAAGTGCCCGCCTGCAATGCCTTGCCGTCCTGCATGATCGCTTCGATAGAATAAGTGGCGACCGCGCCGGGGAAGCGTTCATTCTCCGGCTTCTCGCCCGCGACCACCGGCATGGCGACGCACTCTTCCGCAAAGCTGCGATAGACTTCCAGCATCTTCATCGTCTCTTCCATCGCCTCGGCGACAGTGGCGTGGGCGGTGTGGCCTTCCTGCCAGAGAAACTCCGTGGTGCGCAGGAACATGCGGGTCCGCATTTCCCAGCGCACGACATTGGCCCACTGGTTGATGAGGACAGGCAGGTCGCGCCACGACTGCACCCAGCGGCTGAACGCCGCCCCGATCACCGTTTCGGACGTCGGCCGCACGACCAGCGGCTCTTCCAGCTTCGCGTCGGGGTCCGGCACCAGCTTGCCGTCCTTCTGGATCAGCCGGTGATGGGTGACGACCGCCATTTCCTTGGCGAAGCCGTCGACATGCTCGGCCTCCTTCTCGAAATAGGATAGCGGGATGAACAGCGGGAAATAGCAATTTTCATGCCCCGTCGCCTTGATCCGCGCGTCGAGCAGCGTCTGGATACGCTCCCAAATGCCATAGCCCCACGGCCGGATAACCATGCACCCGCGCACGCCGCTTTCCTCGGCCAGATCGGCCTCCGAAATGACGGCCTGATACCAGGCGGAAAAATCCTGTTCGCGGGTGACGGAAAGGGCGTGTTTCACGGGATCGAAAACCTGACGTAAAAAGGGAATGGCGCGCCATAAGCCACAGGCAGCGTCCCTGTCGACCCCTCTTCCCGCAGGACGCCGTCGTTAGTCGGCCGCACCCATCTCCGCCAACCAGGCCTTGGCCTGCTTGGGTTCGCCCACAGCGTCCGCCGCCGCAGGCCCCCGCGCCGCCATGAAGCGCTGGTGCAGCGCAAACGGCTCCAGTCCCAGTGTATCGCGCATCCCGTCAATCTCATTCGCCAGTGCGTCCAGCGCCACGATAACGGGCGCGACACGCGCGCGCGCAACCTTGTCCTTCTGATGGTCGAACAGGCCCCATTGCCCGCCCGCCGTCACGCGCAGCGCCGCGATCAGCGCCTCGCGATACTCCGCCTCCACCTCTTCCCGGCGGACGTCGAGCCGCTCCAGTCTGTCCGCCTTCGCCATGCGTCAGGTCAGCTTGTCGATCTTGGCGTTGAGCGCGGCGAGTTGCGCCTTCAGGTCGCTGATCTCGTCATCCTTGCTACCATCGGTCGCGGCCGGCGTGGCGGGCGCGGCCGGTGGCGTCATGCCGGGGATACCCGGCATACCAGGCATACCCGGCATACCCGGCACGCCATTGCCAAAGGCGCTGGCCGCCGCTTCGAACATCTGCAGGTTGCGCTTGGCGATGTCGGCCAGGGGACCGCCGCCAAAGGCGCCCTTCATGGCTTCCTGGAACTGCTGCTGGTTCTTGCGGAACGCGTCCATCGACGCCTCCAGATATTGCGGCACCATCGACTGCATAGAATCGCCATACATGGAAATCAGCTGGCGCAGGAAGTTGACCGGCAGCATGTTCTTGCCGCGCTGTTCTTCCTCCATGATGATCTGGGTCAGCACATTATGCGTGATGTCCTCGCCACTTTTGGCGTCGACCACGGTGAACTCGCGCCCTTCCCGCGTCATCTGCGACAAAAGATCGAGCGTGATATAACTCGAAGTTTCGGTATTATAAAGCCGCCTATTGGCGTACTTCTTGATCACGACCGGTTCCGATTCATTGACGGTCTTAGATTTGGCCATGGATTCCTCTCCCATACCTGAACATCTCGCAATAGCACAGGGCAATGCCGCACCGCAACATGGGCCGCGACCTTTACCCCTTTTTCTCAATATTTTATGGCGCGAAACGGAGAATGATCCTGATCTGCGCCGCCGCGCATTTCAGGGATTGCGCAAATATCAGGAAGCAGCGCGCCCCCCCGCCCCGCCGCCGGCCCGTCCCATCGCTGCCGCTGGCCCCGCCCGGTTGCTGCAACATGGCGCTGCAAACGGCCGTTCTCCCGTCGTTTTCATCCCCTCACTCATCAATCCGCCCCGCGTGCTGGATCTGTCTGAAAGCCGGTCTTTGCTGCGCCACATGGTTGCAGCAGGGCATGACGCGCATCTGGTCGACTGGGGCGCGCCGACAGCGCGGGACGCCGCGCTCGGCCTCGATGGCCATGTCACCGAACGGCTGCTGCCGCTGCTGGCCGCCTTGCCCCGCCCGCCGATCCTGGTCGGCTATTGCCTGGGCGGCAGCCTGGCTTTGGGCGCAGCAACCATGGCCGCCTTCCCTGCGGTAGCGACCATCGCCGCGCCCTGGCGGTTCGATGCCTTCCCCGCCGCCGATCTGCAACTGATCGGCGGCCTGTGGAACGGCGCGCGCGCGATGAGCGAGCGGATCGGCTATGTCCCGATGGAGATATTGCAGTCCGGCTTCTGGGCGATGGACCCGGCCCGCACCATCGCGAAATATGCCGCCTTCGCCGACGCTGCGCCCGGCTCCGACGCGGAGCGCGCCTTCCTGGCGGTGGAGGACTGGGCCAATGGCGGCGCGCCGCTCACCTATGCTGCGGGACGCGACCTGTTCGACCAATTCTACGCCGCCAATATCAGCGGACGGGGCCAATGGCGCATCGATGGCCGCATAGTGGACCCGGCTGCGCTCGACTGTCCCACCTTGTCGATCGTATCGACCAGCGACCGCATCGTGCCTGCCGCCGCCGGCCCTCGCTTGCGCGAAGAACGCAGCCTTTCGCTTGGCCATGTCGGCATGGTCGTGGGCGGCCGCGCCCGCGAAACGCTGTGGGAACCGCTGTCCCATTGGCTTTCCAGCCAGGGCGGTTGATGCTATTGCGCCTGCGAAAACAACCACTGGAATCGAGGATCAGGCCTTTGTCAGACATCGTCATTACCGCCGCCAAGCGCACCGCCGTCGGCAGCTTCATGGGTGCCTTCGGCTCGACCCCCGCGCACGAACTGGGCCGCCAGGCGATCATCGCCGCGCTCGCGCAGGCCGGCGTCGCGCCCGATGAAGTGGATGAAGTGATCCTGGGCCAGGTGCTGTCCGCCGGCCAGGGGCAGAACCCGGCGCGCCAGGCCGCTGTCAACGCCGGCATCCCGGTCGAGCGCACCGCCATCGGCCTCAATCAGCTGTGCGGTTCAGGTCTGCGCGCTGTCGCGCTCGCGGCGCAGGCGATCCGCGCCGGCGACGCCAACATCATGGTCGCGGGCGGCCAGGAAAGCATGTCGCTCGCCCCCCATGCGCAGTATCTGCGCGCGGGCAGCAAGATGGGCAATGTCAGCCTCATCGACACGATGATCCATGACGGCCTGACCGACGCCTTCAACAATTATCATATGGGCATCACCGCCGAAAATCTGGCGGAAAAATATCAGATCAGCCGCGAAGCACAGGATATTTTCGCCGTCGCCAGCCAGAACAAGGCGGAAGCCGCGCGCGCATCGGGCCGCTTCGCCGACGAAATTGTGCCGGTCACGATCAAGGGGCGCAAGGGCGACACCATCGTCGATCAGGACGAATATATCCGCGCCGGGGCCACCATCGAAGCGATGGAAAAGCTGAAGCCTGCCTTCAAAAAGGACGGCACCGTCACCGCCGCCAACGCCAGCGGCCTGAATGACGGCGCCGCCGCGCTGGTGCTGATGACCGCCGATGCCGCCGCCAAGCGCGGCGCGACCATCCTGGGCCGCATTGCCGGTTTCGCGACCTGCGGCGTCGATCCGTCGATCATGGGCATCGGGCCGGCTCCGGCCAGCCGCAAGGCGCTGGAAAAGGCCGGCTGGTCGATCGCCGACCTCGACCTCATCGAAGCGAACGAAGCCTTCGCGGCGCAGGCGTTGTCTGTCGGCCAGGAACTGGGTTGGGACGCATCCAAGGTCAACGTCAATGGCGGCGCGATCGCCATTGGCCATCCGATCGGCGCATCGGGCGCCCGCGTGCTGACGACCCTGCTCTACGAAATGGCCAAGCGCGACGCGAAGAAGGGCCTTGCCACCCTGTGCATCGGCGGCGGCATGGGCGTCGCCATGTGCATCGAACGCTGATCGCGCGCTGAGTTGCAAAAAGGCCGTCGCTTCCACCGGAGCGGCGGCTTTTTTCATGTCGATACTATCTTAGCGTTGCCTGGCGAAGGCCGGGGTCCAGTCCAGCGTCGAACGGGACCCCGGCCTTCGCCGGGGAACGCTTGGCTACAGGTTTACGACAGCAATCTGAACTCACACCTTCTTCGCGCTCGCCCGGCATCGGTCGGAACAATAGACGACATTGTCCCAATCCCGTTCCCACTTCTTTCGCCAGGCGAAGGGGCGCTGGCACGTCGGACAGGTCTTGGTCGGCAGATCCCGTTTGGCAACCCCGTTTGGCATAACGTCAAATCCCTTCACGCATCGAGCGAGCGATCCTTGGTTTCAGGTAGCGCGACCAAGCACGTCACCAGCGCCAGCGCCACGATCGCCAGCGTGTACCACAAGCCAGCATAGGGATTGCCCGTCCGCGCGACGATATATTGGCTGACTAGCGGCAGGAACCCGCCGAAATATCCGGTCCCGATATGATAGGGGATCGACAACGAACTATAGCGAATACGCGCCGGGAAATATTCCGACAATAACGCCGCCACCGGCCCATAGGTCGCCCCCGACAGCGTCCACAGGACGAGCAGCGCGCCAAACACGATCATCGCCGCGGGCCAATCCGGCGTCACCGGCTCTGTCGGATAGCCACCCGCCGCCAACGCGGCATCCAGCCCTGCCGGGCTGAGGTCTGCAACCCGATGTCCCCCGACCGCCACCGTCGATGCCTCCGCATGCTGCTTGTCGTAGCTGATCCCACGCTTGGAAAAATGGTCGAGCAGCTTGCCGCAGACGGTCGGCTGCACTTTCGCGAAAGGATCGAAACGGCAATCGGGTCCGCTCACCACAACCGGCGCGCGCGCCGCCGCCGCATGCAGGGCCGGGTTCGCCGTTGCGCCCATCAGTTGATACAGTGGCATCAGCAACAGCAGCACCAGCCCATAGCCGATCATGATCGGCTTGCGACGGCCGATCCGATCGGACAGATGGCCGAAATAGATCATTGAGGCTACGCCCGCGAGCGCGCTGACGCCCACCAGCAATTGCGCCACCCCCGGCGACACATGCAGACCGCCTTGCAGGAAATTGAGCGCCTGAAACATCACGGTGTAAGCGATCACCGTGAAGCCGGCCGCCACACCGATCATCGCCACCAGCATCCGCCGCACATTGCCCGGCGCGGTGAAGGCTTCCTTCAACGGATTTTTCGCCTGCGCGCCCGCTTTCTTCATCGCCAGAAAAACCGGGCTTTCGCGCAGCATCAACCGCATCCACAGCGAAATTGCCAACAGGCCGAGCGAGAAAATAAAGGGCAATCGCCAGCCCCAGGCGTCCCAAACGTCCTGGCCCACGATCGCCTGCGTACCCACGATGACGATCAGCGAAAAGACGAAGCCGCCTATCACACCGGCCTGGATGAAGCTGGTATAGAAACCCCGCCGGTGCGGCGGCGCATGTTCGGCGACATAGATGGCCGCCCCGCCATATTCGCCGCCTAGCGCCAGCCCTTGCGCGATCCGCAACAGGATCAGGATCACCGGTGCCGCCCAGCCGATGCTGGCCGCCGAAGGCGTCAACCCCACCCCCGCCGTCGCCAGTCCCATCAGCACGATCGTCGCCAGAAACGTATATTTGCGCCCCAGCCTGTCGCCCAGATAGCCGAATAATACGGCCCCCAGCGGCCGAAAACCGAAACCGATCGCAAACCCGGCCAGCGAATATAGCAGTTCGACCGTGGGATTGTCGCTGGGAAAGAAGGTGCGCCCGATGATCGGCGCCAGCACGCCATAGATATAGAAATCATACCATTCGAACACGGTGCCCAGCGCCGACGCGGTTATGACGAGCCGGTCCCGCTTCGCATCGATCACATAATCGTGGCCAACCGCATCCGTCATCCTCATCCCCCGTCATGCCCTCGCGCCCATCGACGCCACACCATCCTATGCGCGACGGCAGCGCCCGTCGGCAAGTGGGCGGCGGACGGACCCGATCAAAACAGCCGAGCCCCGTTCGGCACCGGCCTGTCCGGCGCGAACAGCATCACCGCCCCTGCCTCATCCGCAAAGCCGAGCGTCAAGACTTCGGACATGAACTTGCCGATCTGGCGCGGCGGGAAATTCACCACGGCGGCCACCTGCCGGCCGGGCAAATCCGCCAGCGCATGGTTCTCGGTGATCTGCGCGCTGGACCGTTTTTGCCCGATGGTCGGACCGAAATCGATCCGCAGCTTGAAGGCCGGCTTGCGCGCCTCCGGGTAGGGCTCTGCAGAAACGATCGTGCCGACCCGGATGTCGACCTTCAGGAAATCGTCAAAGCCGATGATGGGTGCCGCGGCGGCGGCGGGGTCGTGGGAGAGGTGCATGACACTACCCTACCCGTTCGTGTCGAGCGAAGTCGAGACATGTTCGCGTGAACGCGCCCCGCCTCCGATCGAAGCGAACAGGCGGCGCCCTTATTCCATCTCCAATATCACCGCGTCCACTGCCAAGCTTTCGCCCTGCATAGCCGACACGCTCTTGACCGTGCCCGCCTTTTGCGCGCGCAGGATATTCTCCATCTTCATCGCCTCGATCACTGCCAGCGGCTGTCCGGCCTCGACCTTGTCGCCCGCCGCCACATGCAGCGCGACCAGCAGGCCGGGCATCGGGCAGATCAGGAAGCGCGACAGATCGGGCGGAATCTTTTCGATCATATGCTGTGCATGCGGCGCAGCATGGGCGGGCAGGATGCGCAGCTTATGACTGGCCCCATGCGCCGTCAGCATAAAGCCCGACCGCACCGGCGCGATCCGCACCGCTAGGTCGTCTTCGCCAAACTCCGCCTCGATCAGCCGGTCGCCCGGCGTATATTCCAGCGCCATGTCGATCTCTTCGCCATCCACGCTGACCTCGTCACCGTCAATCACGACATCATGGATCACGTCCCCGATCTTGACCTGCCAGCCGGTCGGCGGGCTGAGCCGCTTGCCCAACTGCCCGTCGATCCGCCGCGCCCGATCGGCCTGCGCCATCGCCGCAAACGCCCCGATCGCCGACAGTCGCTTGAGCAATTCGGGCGACGCCGGCGCGCCCTGGAACCCGTCGGGATATTCCTCCGCGATGAAGCCGGTGGTGATATTGCCCGACCGGAAGCGTTCATGCTGCATCAGCGCCGACACGAAATCGATATTATGCCCAGGCCCCTCGATCTCGAACTTGTCCAGCGCCTCGATCTGCTTATCGATCGCCTCTAGCCGCGTCGGGGCCCAGGTGATGAGCTTGGCGATCATCGGGTCGTAGAACATGGAGACTTCGCCGCCCTCCTCCACGCCGTCATCGACGCGGATCAGCGCGCCACTCTCATCCGCACCGGTTTCGGGTGGATTATAGCGGATCAGGCGACCAGTGGACGGCAGGAAGCCGCGATAGGGGTCTTCGGCATAGACGCGGTTCTCGATCGCCCAGCCGTTGATCTTGACGTCATCCTGCGTGAAGGCCAATTTCTCACCATTGGCGACACGGATCATCTGTTCGACCAGGTCGACGCCGGTGATTTCCTCGGTGACGGGATGCTCGACCTGGAGCCGCGTGTTCATTTCCAGGAAGTAGAAGCCCTCCCCGGTCGTATCCGCGCCGCTGACGATCAGTTCGACCGTCCCCGCGCTGAAATAGCCGACCGCCGCGGCCAGCGCGACGCATTGCTCGCCCATGGCCTTGCGCATCTTGGGCGTGACGAAGGGCGAGGGCGCTTCCTCGACCACCTTCTGGTGGCGGCGCTGGATCGAACATTCGCGTTCGTTCAGGTAAACGATATTGCCATGCTGATCGCCCAATATCTGGATTTCGATATGGCGCGGGCTTTCGATGAACTTCTCGATGAACACGCGATCATCGCCAAAGCTGTTCAGCCCCTCGCGCTTGGTCGCCTCAAAGCCTTCGCGGACATCCTGCTCGCTATAGGCCAGCCGCATCCCCTTGCCGCCGCCACCGGCCGACGCCTTCATCATCACCGGATAGCCGATCTCGTTGGAGATGCGGACGGCATGTTCGGTATCGTCGATCACGCCGACGAAGCCCGGCACGACATTGACGCCCGCGGCCAGCGCCAATTTCTTGGACTCGATCTTGTCCCCCATCGCCGCGATCGCATTGGCAGGCGGCCCGACGAAGATGATCCCCTCGGCGTCGAGCGCCTTACGGAAACTCTCGCGTTCCGACAGGAAACCATAGCCCGGATGCACCGCGTCCGCGCCGGTCTGCTTGCAGGCCGCGATGATCTTGTCGGCGATCAGATAGGATTGGGCGGCAGGCGACGGGCCGATATGCACCGCCTCATCCGCCATCAACACATGCGGCGCGCGCGCATCGGCATCGGAATAGACCGCAACGGTCTTGATGCCCATCTTCTTGGCCGTGCGCATGACACGACACGCAATTTCGCCACGGTTCGCGATCAGGATCTTGGTGATTGCCATATTATTCCCTGTCCCAGTCCTACTCAAAGTCCTCTCACCCCGTTCGGGCTGAGCCTGTCGAAGCCCCGTCCTTCACTTCGAAAAGAAGTGCGGCCCTTCGACAAGCTCAGGGCAAACGGGTATTGTGTGTCAGCGAGAATGTTTCCGCCGAAGAGTGAAATAGACGCCCATCAGCCACAGAAGCAGAACAGGCGCAGCAACATACCAACCGAACCAAGCCGATCCGCCGCTCAGAACAAGCGCAGCAAAAGTCACCCAAGAAAGAGCGATGACTTTGCCGCCAGTCATACGCCCAACTTATCTCAACAAGTCATGCCGGACTTGATCCGGCATCCCGCTTTCTTCCAGCCCGACGGTAGCGCGAAAGCAGGACCCCGGATCAGGTCCGGGGTGACGGAGGTGAGAGTAAAACTCATTCCGCCGCCATAGCCTCCATCGCAACCTTCACGTCGGCCTGCATCGGCACCACACCCAGCTTCGCGAACAGCGCCGCGTCGGCATTGTCGCCCGCATTCGCCGTGGTCAGCAGCTTGTCGCCGGTAAAGATGCTGTTCGCGCCAGCCATGAAGCAGAGCGCCTGGCACGCATCCGACATGCTCTCACGCCCCGCCGACAGCCGCACCATCGACTCCGGCATCACGATCCGCGCCACCGCAACCGTGCGCACAAACTCGATCTCATCGATCTTGGCCAGCGGCGTGTCGGCCAGCATATCGCCCAGCACCGTGCCCTTGACCGGCACGAGCGCGTTGATCGGCACGCTCTGAGGATGGGTCGGCAGCACCGCCAGCGCGTGCAAAAACCCAACCCGGTCCTCGCGCGTCTCGCCCATGCCCACGATCCCGCCGGAACAGACGTTGATGCCTGAATTGCGGACATTTTCCAGCGTTTCCAGCCGGTCATCGAACGTCCGGGTGGTAATCACCTTCTCATAATGCTCAGGCGAGGTGTCGATATTATGATTGTAATAGTCGAGACCCGCGTCGGCCAGCGTCTTCGCCTGCCCCTCGCTCAGCATCCCCAGTGTCATGCAGGTTTCCATGCCCATCTGGCGCACGCCCTGCACCATCTGGACGATGGCGGGCATGTCCCGCTCCTTGGGATTGCGCCAGGCCGCGCCCATGCAAAAGCGCGAAGACCCCGCATCCTTCGCCTGCGCCGCCGCCTGCATCACCGCCTGCACACTCATCAGCTTCTCGGCCTTGAGGCCGCTCTCCGCCGACGCCGACTGGTTGCAATAGCCGCAATCCTCCGGGCAACCGCCCGTCTTGATAGACAGCAAAGTCGAGAGCTGAACCTCATTGCGCGGGAAATTCGCGCGATGGATCGACTGCGCCTCAAACATCAGGTCGCCAAACGGCAGGTCGAACAGTGCGGCGATTTCCCCGCGGGTCCAGTCGGTGCGGGCGGTAAAGGTGGAGGGGGTGTTCATTACGCGGCTTCCTCGATCCCCGCAGGGGGCATGTTGTGGCCGAGCAGGCGCAGCACGTCGGCCGCGCACTCCACGACGTTGGAACCCGGCCCATAAATGCCCTGGACCCCCGCGTCACGAAGGAAGTCATAATCCTGCGGCGGAATGACCCCGCCCGCGATCACCTTGATGTCCGTCCGCCCCGCTTCGCGCAGTTTCGCAATCAGGTCGGGGATCAGCGTCTTGTGCCCCGCGGCGAGAGACGACGCGCCCACCACATCGACATCGCTCTCTAACGCCAATACCACGGTTTCATCGGGCGTCTGGAACAGCGGCCCCGACACCACGTCGAAGCCGAGATCGCCGAACGCCGACGCGATCACGTTGGCGCCCCGGTCGTGCCCATCCTGCCCCATCTTCGCGACAAGGAGTTTGGGCTTGCGACCGAGGCGCCGCTCGACGGCCTGCACGCCGTCAAGAACCTGTTGCCAGCGGCTGTCGCCGGCATAGGGCGCGGCATAGACGCCCTTTACCGGCGTCGGCTGGGTGCCGTAGCGATCGAAACTCTCCTCCATGGCGGAGGATATCTCGCCCAGCGTCGCGCGCGCGCGCGCGGCCTCGACGGCCAGCGCCAGCAGATTATTCTCGATGCTCGACGGCTTGGCCGCGCCGTCCCGCAGCGCCTGCAAAGCGGCTTCGCATTTGGCCGCATCGCGCTCCGCCTTCACATTGTTGATCCGGGCGATCTGGCCTTCGCGCACCTTGGCATTGTCGATGTCCAGCGTGTCGAGGAAATCCTCGGTCGCCAGCCGATATTTGTTCACGCCCACGATCACGTCGTCGCCGCGATCTACCCGCGCCTGCCGCGCCGCCGCCGCCGTTTCGATCATCGCCTTGGGCCAGCCCGCCGCCACAGCCTTGGCCATGCCGCCATCGGCCTGCACCTTCTCGATGATCGCCCAGGCTTCATCGACCAGTTGCTGGGTCAGCGCCTCGACATAATAGCTGCCGCCCAGCGGATCGACCACCTTGGTCATGCCGGTTTCTTCCTGGATCACGATCTGCGTGTTGCGCGCGATCCGGGCGGAAAAGTCGGTCGGCAGCGCAATCGCCTCGTCCAGCGCATTGGTGTGCAGCGACTGCGTGCCCCCCAGCATCGCGGCCATCGCCTCGATCGTAGTGCGCATGACATTATTATACGGGTCTTGTTCGGTCAGCGACACGCCGCTGGTCTGGCAATGGGTGCGCAGCATCTTGGACCGCTCGTCCTTCGCGCCCAGCTGCGTCATCGCCCGGTGCCACAGCACGCGGGCGGCGCGCAGCTTGGCGATCTCCATGAAGAAGTTCATGCCGATCGCGAAAAAGAAGCTCAGGCGCCCCGCGAACTTGTCGATATCCAGGCCAGACGCGACGCCATATTTCACATATTCCATGCCGTCGGCGATAGTGAAGGCCAGTTCCTGCACCTGCGTCGCGCCCGCTTCCTGCATATGATAGCCGGAAATGGAAATGCTGTTGAACTTGGGCATCTCGCGCGAGGTATAGCCGAAAATGTCGCTGATGATCCGCATCGATGGTTCGGGCGGGTAGATATAGGTGTTGCGGACCATGAACTCCTTGAGGATGTCGTTCTGGATGGTCCCGTCGAGCAATTTGCGGTCGACGCCCTGCTCCTCGCCCGCGACGATGAAGAAGGCCAGGATCGGGATCACTGCGCCGTTCATCGTCATGCTGACCGACATCTTGTCGAGCGGAATCCCGTCGAACAGGATTTTCATATCCTCGATCGTGTCGATCGCGACCCCGGCCTTGCCAACGTCCCCTGTGACGCGCGGATGGTCGCTGTCATAGCCGCGATGGGTGGCGAGGTCGAAGGCGACGCTTAGGCCCTTCTGCCCGGCAGCGAGGTTGCGCCGATAGAAAGCGTTGGATTCTTCGGCGGTCGAAAAGCCCGCATATTGCCGGATGGTCCAGGGCCGTCCCGCATACATGGACGCGCGCACGCCCCGCGTAAACGGCGCGAAACCGGGCAGGCCCGGATCGACGGTCACGTCCTCGGCCGTATAGAGCGGCTTGACGGCAATCCCTTCCGGGGTCTGCCACGTCAAATCCTTGCCCTTCACTTCCTTGGCGGCAGCGGCGGCCCATTGGTCCAGCGTCGGCTTGTCGGTCATATTCCATCCCAATTCCCTCTCCCCATGGGGGAGAGGATACGCAGGCTTGGCGGCTTGTCCGCCTAGCCGAAGTTGGAGAGGGGTGCCTCCTCTCCGCTGCGACTAAGAGCCTGCTACGCAGCCCCCAGTGTCGCTGCCTCCCCCCGTGGGGGGAGGGTTATATTCTCAATGCCCGCCCTTCGGCGTCTCCATAATCTCCGTCAGCACCCCGTTCATATCCTTGGGATGCACGAAGAAGATGGGCGTCCCATGCGCCCCGATCCGCGGCTCGCCCAGCACCCGCGCGCCCTTCGCCTCGAACCACGCCTTGGCCTCCAGAATGTCGGGCACTTCATAGCACATATGATGCTGCCCCCCGGCCGGGTTCTTGGCGATGAAGGCCGTGATCGGCGAGCTTGCATCGAACGGCTCGATCAACTCGATCTGCGTCCCCGCCGTCCCATTCTCTCCCGGCGTATCGACAAAACACACCTTCACACCCTGCGCGGGCAGGTCGAACGGTTCATGCGCGATCGTCGCCCCCATGACGTCGCGATAATAAGCGATGCTCTTTTCAAGGCTGGGCGTCGCGACGCCGATATGATTGAGACGGCCGAGTTTCATATCGCTTTCCTAATCCGTCACCCCAGCGACGGCTGGGGTCTCAGGCCTCAGGGCCCGACTTGGCTGCACGCGATCCCAGCCTTCGCTGGGATGACGACCCTTCGGGCCGTCAAAGCGGAATATTGTCATGCTTCTTCCACGGATTCTCCAGGCTCTTATTCTTGAGCTTCCGCAGCCCCAGCGCGATCCGCCGCCGCGTCGAATGCGGCTGGATCACCTCGTCAATAAAGCCCTTGCTCGCCGCCACGAACGGATTGGCGAAGCGCCCCTCATATTCTGCCGTCCGCTCGGCGATCTCGTCCGCGGTCTTGCCGCGGAAGATGATCTCGACCGCGCCCTTCGCGCCCATCACCGCGATCTCCGCGGTCGGCCAGGCATAGTTCAAATCGCCGCGCAGATGCTTGGACGACATGACGTCATACGCCCCGCCATAGGCCTTGCGCGTGATGACCGTAATCTTCGGCACCGTCGCCTCGGCATAGGCGAACAGCAGCTTCGCGCCATGCTTAATGATGCCGCTATGCTCCTGCGCGGTGCCCGGCAGGAAGCCCGGCACATCGACAAAAGTCACGATCGGTATCTCGAACGCATCGCAGAAGCGCACGAACCGCGCCGCTTTCTTCGACGAATTGATATCCAGCACGCCTGCCAGCACCATCGGCTGGTTGGCGATGATGCCCACCGTCTTGCCCTCGACCCGGCCGAACCCGCACAGGATGTTCCCGGCGTGCGCGGGCTGGACCTCAAAGAAATCGCCCTCATCCACCACCTTGCGGATCAGTTCGTGCATGTCATAGGGCTGGTTCGCGTTGGCGGGGATCAGCGTGTCCAGGCTCGGTTCGATCCGGTCCCATGCGTCCGCTGTCGGCCGCTCCGGCACCGGCTCCTTGTTAGACGCGGGCAGGAAATCCACGAAATCGCGCACCGCCAGCAGCGCCTCGATATCATTCTCGAACGCCACATCCGCCACGCCGGACTTGGTCGTATGCGTCACCGCGCCGCCCAGTTCCTCTTGGCTGACGACCTCGTTCGTCACCGTCTTGACCACGTCCGGTCCGGTCACGAACATGAAGCTGCTGTCCTTCACCATGAAGATGAAGTCGGTCATGGCGGGCGAATAGACCGCCCCGCCCGCGCACGGCCCCATGATGACGCTGATCTGCGGCACAACGCCCGACGCCAGCACATTGCGCTGGAAAATCTCGGCATAGCCGGCCAGCGACGCCACACCCTCCTGAATCCGCGCCCCGCCGCTGTCGTTAAGTCCGATCACCGGCGCGCCGACCTTCAACGCCATGTCCATGATCTTGCAGATTTTCATCGCGTGCCGTTCCGACACCGCGCCGCCGTAAACCGTGAAGTCCTGGCTGAACACGAACACCAGCCGGCCGTTGATCGTGCCCGATCCAGTGACGACGCCGTCGCCCGGAATATGCTGCTCGTCCATGCCGAAATCGACGCAATTATGCTCGACATACATGTCCAGCTCTTCGAAACTATCCTCGTCCAGCAGTACGTCCAGCCGCTCGCGCGCGGTCAGCTTGCCCTTGGCATGCTGCGCGTCGATGCGGCGCTGGCCGCCGCCCATGCGCGCGCCTTCGCGCTTGGCCTCGAGCTGTTCGATAATGGCGAGCTTCGACATGCGGGCATCTCTCCGAATTCGCGGCACCAGATGTACGTTGGCGCCGCCTTGAACCTTCCCTACGCGGGCTTTCGCTTTTTCCGCAAATGCAAATTTGCTAATTTGCAAATCACGACTTCGCAAATTAAGAACCGTTTATGGCACGTGGCAACCGTATCTTCGCAGGACCGCGCCTGCGCCAACTCCGCCTGGACCATCGCATGGACCAGGCGACGATGGCGCAGGCGCTGGCCATATCCGTATCCTATCTCAGCCAGATGGAAAATGACGATCGCCCCCTGACCGCCAAGGTCAAGGCCGCGCTCGCCAGCGCCTTTCCCACCGACTGGGCCAGTTTCGACAGCCGCGAGGATGAGCAACTGCTCGGCGCCTTCACCTATGCGCTGGGCCATCCCGAACTGCCCGGCAACCAGATGGAGCCGGAGCGGATCGAGAAGCTGCACCTGCAATTTCCCGAATTCGCCGCCCGCTATGTCGATCTCTACAACGCCCATATGCGCGCCAACGAACGCATCAACATGATCGAGGAGGCGATCGCCAACGACCATGAAGTGCAGGCCCGCCTCCCCTGGGAGGCCGCGCGCGACTGGTTTCATGAAGCGGGCAATTATGTCCACAGCCTCGACTGCCTGGCCGAAGACATGGCCGAAAGCTTCACCGCGGGCCAGACCCTGGACGAAGGCATGCTGGTCGAAGCGCTGGCCCGCCGCCACGGCATCGAAACGCTGATCGCCGACACGCCCGACAGTGCGCTGCGCTCCTACACCAGCAGCACCAAGAAGCTGTTCGTCAATGCCGCCCTGCCCACCGAAAGCCGCAAGTTCATGCTCGCCCACCAGCTTATGATGCTGGAGGGGCAGGCCGTGATCGCCGACGTGGTGGCAAAGGCCGCCATGCCGGTCCCCGGCGCCGACCGGCTGCTGGCGATCGGCCTGGGCAATTACGCCGCCGGCGCGCTGCTCATGCCCTATGCCCCGTTTCGCGAAGCGGCGCGCGCAATGCGCCATGACATAGACCGGCTCGCCCGCACCTTCGGCGTCAGCTTCGAACAGGCCTGCCATCGCCTCTCCACGCTCCAGCGCCCCGGCCTGCGCGGCATCCCCTTCTTCTTCTGCCGCGTCGACATGGCCGGCAACATCACCAAACGCCACAGCGCCACTCGCCTGCAATTCGCCCGCTTCGGTGGCGCCTGCCCGCTATGGAACGTGCATGAAGCCGTCGCTGTCCCCGACCGCATCAACGTGCAACTGGGCGAAACCCCCGACGGTGTGCGCTATGTGTCGATGGCCAAGGGGCTGGTGAAACCGTCGGGCAGCTACAAGCGCACCCCCCGCCGCTACGCTGTGGTGCTGGGTTGCGAAGTCGCCCACGCCGCCAACTTCGTCTATGCCGACGGCCTGCATTTGCAGGAGGAAGGGGCCGCCACCCCCATCGGCATCACCTGCCGCCTCTGCCCCCGCCAAAGCTGCGACCAGCGCGCCTTTCCGCCCGCGGACCGGCCCATCCATGTGGACCCGGACAACCGCCAGATCGTGCCTTACTGGATCGGGTGAGCGGTGTCCCGTTCCGCTGGCGGCGGCGCGGCGGGTGCTTGTGTGAGGTCCAGCACGTCGAATCCGCCGGTCGGTACGCGCCGCGCTATCAGGCTGCCTTTGGGCACCATATATTCCGCACGCAACGTGTAGCGTTCGACGCGATAAGCGCCTTGGTTGCCTGCGCCGGTGGTGGTTGAATAGCGCCGTGCGGCAATCTGGCGCAGAGCAGGGGTCAACCAGGCCTTGGCTCCCACTCCGCGCAACACCTCAATGTCCGCGGTGCGCCCGTCCGGGCGTATGGAAAATCCGACGTCGGCCCAGCGAATGCTGGACGTTTCTGCGCTACCGACATCGATCGCATTCGTCATGTCAAAGGCGCGGGACGCATTGTTCGCCTTGGTTACCGCGTCATCCTCATAGGCAGGAGCGGAAATCAGCACTGGCCCGCCACTCTGGTTTTCACCGATGTCTTTGACCAGCCGATCGATCTCGGCCCCGTCCGCATCCCGCGCCGCCAGGCGTAGGCGCAGCACGCGCAGCGCGGACCTGTAGGACGCCTGTTGCGCGATCGGGCGTCGCGCCAATGCGTCGAGCATCGGTGCAGCCTGTTCGCGCTGCCCCATGGCAGACTTGATCCAGGCACGTTTCATGTTCGCGATAAACGCGGCCCCATCCTGACCGGACGCCACGGCCGACTTTTCCGCCGTGCTGAACGCAGCCTCCGCTTCGCGGAAACGACGCAATTCGATCCACATGTCACCATAAGCAGTCGTTGCGGCAAACACGGCAGGATCATCCTGGGGCAGGTTCTCACGCAACGTCTGCACCTGTTTGGACGTGGCGCGGCGATAATCCAGCTTGCTGCCTTCGTGCAACGCGACGGTGGCATAGGCTTCATAGAGCGCGGCGACCGGGCGCGGCGCCTCCGCGGCATATTTCTCGTTACGTGACGCGGCGGCGGCCAGCAGAGCCTTGGCCTTTTGATAGTTTCCGTCGCGGAATTGGACTTCGGCTAGCGCAATAGTGGCTTGCGCGTCGCGCAACGGCGGACATCCGCCCTTGGCGCATTCTGCCTGCACCTGCTCCAGCTTTTGACCGGTTACGACGATATCGCTTGGAAATTGCAGCAGCAACAAAAGAGCGAACATGGACAACTCCCATTGATCTCAACAACTTGATGGACCGACAGCCAAAGCGCAACCCCGCTCACCCCTCCACCACCAACGCCCCCTCCAGAAACTCCAGAAAGGCCCGCACCCTTGCTGCGCCGCGATCCTCCGCCGCGTAGAGCGCGTGAATATCCTCCCCGTCCCCCGCATCAAACTCCGCCAGCACCTCCACCAACCGCCCCTTGCGCAAATCGCTGGCCACATGAAACCGCCCATGCCGCGCGATGCCCCCGCCCGCGATCGCCATGCGCCGCACCACCTCGCCCGAATTGCCGAAAAAGCTGCCCTGCACCGGCCGCTGCACTAGCCTGCCTTTCACCCGGAACGGCCAGCTATCCACTGACCGGCGAAAGCTGAACCGCAGACATTCATGCGCGGCCAGATCGTCCGGCGTTGCGGGCGTCCCCCGCCGCGCCAGATAATCTGGGCTGGCGACCAGCACCATCCGGCTATGCCCCAGCTTCTTCGCGCGCAGCCGCGTGTCGCGCAGCGGCCCGATGCGGATCGCGATATCGGCCCGCTCCTCGACCAGATCGACGATCGCGTCGGTCAACGTCAGGTCCACCGTCACCGCCGGATGCAATTCGGCAAAGCGCGGCAGGATCGGTATCAGGCATTCTATGCCGAAGGACGGCGAAGCGTTGATCCGCAACAACCCGCGCGGCCCCTGCCCCTCGCTGCTCAGGCTGTTTTCCACGTCCATCATGTCACCCAATATCGCGATCATCTTGTCGTGATAGACCTGCCCCTCGCGCGTCAACGCCAGCGACCGCGTCGTTCGTCGCACCAGAGCCACGCCCAGCCGCTGCTCCAGCCGCGCGATCGACCGGCTCACCGCCGACGGGGTCAGCCGCAATATCTTGGCCGCCGCGGCAAAGCTGCCCTCGCCCGCCACCATCAGGAAATTTTCGACGTCGCCGAACCGGTTATCCATGATTTCAATGCACTTCTGAAATGATACTGCGCAATCTAATCATCAATCGAAAAAAGTCTATCTGACTGTCTAGTTCGCCGTCTCATTCAACAAGGAAACAGTCATGGACCTGAAACTCACCGGCAAGACCGCCATCGTCACCGGCTCCACCGCCGGCATCGGCCTCGCTATCGCGAAACGCCTGGCGCAGGAGGGCGTCGCCGTCACCATAACCGGCCGCAGCCAGCCCAAGCTAGACGCCGCCGCCGCCGAGATCGGCCTGCCCGTCAACGCCGTCCTCGCCGATCCCGCGACGGCAGAAGGGGCCGCCGCCCTGATCGCCGCCGTTCCCGCAACCGACATCCTCGTCAACAATCTGGGCATCTACGAAGCCAAGGATTTTGGCCAGATCAGCGACGCAGACTGGCACCATATTTTCGAAGTCAACGTCGTCAGCGGCGCGCGCCTTTCCCGCCATTATTTCCCGCAGATGCTCGCAAACAATTGGGGCCGCGTCCTTTTCATCGCCAGCGAAAGCGGGCTGCTCCCGCCCGCCGAGATGATCCATTACGGCATGACCAAGTCGGCCCAACTCGCCATCTCGCGGGGCCTTGCCGAACATACGCGCGGCACCGGCGTCACGGTGAACAGCGTGCTGCCCGGCCCGACCCGTTCGGAGGGCATCGTGGACTTCATCCGCTCGGTCGTGGACAATAAGGACGCCTCCGAAGCCGACCGCGAAGCCGAGTTCTTCACCAAACTCCGCCCGCTCTCGCTCATCAAGCGGCTGATCGAGGCGGACGAAGTTGGCGCGATGGTCGCCTATCTCGCCAGCCCACTCGCCGCCGCCACCAACGGCGCGGCGATCCGGGTTGAAGGCGGCATGGTGCCCACGATCGCCTAAAGACACCCACACCGACGCGACAGCCCACCCTGCGGAAACTGGCCCTGTCGCTCGTCTCTTGCCTCCGTTAAGGGAGCGAAGATGACCGACACGGACAGCCTATCCAGAAACGACGATGCTTTGCTGACGGACGGCTATGCCCGCCTGTCCGGCGCGGCGATGTTCGATCGATTGAATATCGCCGAACCCGACTGGGCCGACTTCGCGCAAAGCTGGAACGATCTAGGCCCCGACCTCTTCATGGCCGATGGCGGCCGCTACCGCCGCCGCCGCCACGCCGCCTTTGCGCTGGAACGGGGCCGCTTCACCCGCAAGCCGCACCAGCCCCATTATCAAAGCCGCGATTACAACCCGCTCAACGGCGACGTGCAGCGCTGGTTCGATCCGGTCGAAGCGGCGACTGTCGCCAACCCCGTCTGCGATGCAATCTTCGCTTTCGCCGCCGATCATTTCGATCCGGCCCGCAAAGGCGACTGGCACATCGAAATGCACCAGTTCCGCATCGAGGCGAAACCGGACGAAACCGGCCGCCCCACACCCGAAGGCATGCACCGCGACGGGGTCGACCATGTGCTGGTGATGCTGGTCGATCGCCGCAACGTCCGCGAAGGCGTCACCCGCATCGGCGCGCCGGACGGCAGGCCGCTAGGCGAGTTCACCTTGACGACGCCTGGCGACACGATGCTGATAGACGACCACCGCATCCTGCACGGCGTCACCGAAATCCACGCCGTGGACCCGACGCAACCGGCGTGGCGCGATGCGCTGGTGGTGACGTTCGTGGCCGAAAGCTAACCAGGGCCGTTCGGTTCGAGCGAAGTCGTTTTACTTCAACAACACCAACTCTTCCGCCATGCTGGGATGCAGCGCCACGGTATCGTCGAAATCCTGCTTGGTCAGACCCGCCTTCACCGCGACCGCCGCGGCCTGCAATATCTCCGGCGCGTCCGGCCCGATCATGTGCAGCCCGATCACCTTCTCCGTCGTCGCGTCCACGATCATCTTGTACAGCGCCCGCTCCTCGCGCCCCGCCAGCACATTCTTCATCGGGCGGAAGTCGGACGTATAGACCTTTACCGTCCCATAGTGATTCTTGGCCTCCGCCTCGGTCATGCCCACGCCCGCCAGCGGCGGATGACTGAACACGGCCGAGGGCACGCAGCCATAATCGACCTTGCGCCTGTTGTTCCCAAACACCGTGTCGGCAAAGGCGTGCCCCTCACGGATCGCAACCGGCGTCAGTTGCAGCCGGTCGGTGACATCGCCCACCGCATAGATGCTCTCGCAGCTCGTTTGGCTATAATCGTCGACCTTGATCGCGCCCTTCTCGGTCAGTTCGACCCCGGCCGTTTCCAGCCCCAGCCCGTCGGTCATCGGCCTGCGCCCAGTCGCGAACAGCACGACATCGGCCGCCACCGGATCGCCATCCTGGAACCGCACGCACAAAGTCCCGTCTTCATTCTTCTCGATCCGCTCCATCTTCGCGTTGAAGCGGAAGTTAATGCCTTTGGTCATCGAAATCTGGAGCAGCCGGTCGCGGATCTGGGTATCATAACCGCGCAGCAGATCGCTGCCGCGATTGACCATCGTCACATGGCTGCCCAACTGGTGAAAGATGCCGGCAAATTCATTAGCGATATAGCCACCGCCAACGATAACGATGCGCGTGGGGCATTGCTCCAGATGGAACACCTCGTTGCTGGTGATGCCATGTTCGGCACCCTCCAGTTCGGGGATCACCGGCCACGCCCCGGTCGCGACCAGGATTGTCTTGGCGCTCACCTCGCGCCCGCTGGCCAACTTGATACCATGCGGCCCGGTGATGGTCGCCCGCTCGCGGATTACCTCGACCTTATGGCTGTCGAGCGTATTGCCATACAGGCCTTCCAGCCGATCGACCTCCGCCAGCACATTGTCGCGCAGCGTGGTCCATTCGAACCCACATTCCGGGACGTCCCAGCCAAAGCGGCGGGCGTCCTTCAGATCCTCGGCAAAATGCGCGCCATAGATGAGCAGTTTCTTGGGCACGCAGCCGCGAATGACGCAGGTGCCCCCGACCCGAAATTCCTCGGCCACCGCAACCTTCGCCCCATGCGCCGCCGCCACGCGAGAGGCACGCACGCCGCCCGATCCTGCGCCAATGACAAAAAGGTCGAAATCATAGTCACGCATGCCGGGCCTCCGATGGGATAGGCGCGGATATGGCGGGTGGTGGCGTCAGTTACAAATGGGAATATTGTTGCTGGTAGCCAAAACACCTCCGTTCGCTTCGAGCGCAGTCGAGAAGCGGGAAGCCCAGTGCTGCCGTTTCTCGACACGCTCGCAACGAACGGCTGTCGACTATACCCCGCCCAAGGCGATCTCGATCAGCGCCATGGTCGACGGATCGAACCCGACAGCCCCATCCGCCTCGATCGACTTGGCGATCTCCTTGCCCAGCTCGACGCCGAACTGGTCGAACGGGTTGATCCCCATCAACACCGCATTGGCGAAGGTGCGATGCTCGTAGAAGGCGATCAACGCCCCCAGCGCCTCCGGCGTCACATCGTCCAGCAGGATGGTGGTCGATGGCCGGTTGCCGGGATAAGCACGCGCCGGATCGGCCTCATTGTCCTTCCCCCGCATCAACGCCGCGCCCTGGGCAAAACAGTTGACCAGCAAAGCGCGATGATGCGCCGGGTCCAGCGCATGGCCCGGCTCGATCGAGGCGATAAACTCGACCGGCGATACGATCGTCCCCTGATGCAGCAACTGGAACACCGCATGTTGCGCATCGGTGCCCACCCCGCCCCAGGTGATCGGCGCGGTCGGGCCGTCTACGGGACTGCCGTCGCGCTGCACGCTCTTGCCGTTGCTCTCCATCTCCAATTGCTGAAGATAGGATGGCAGCAGCGCCAGCCGCTCGTCATAGGCGAACAGCGCGCGGGTCTGGCACCCCATCACGCGGGTATAATATTGATCCACGAAAGCCGCGATCAGCGGCGCATTCTCGCTTGGGGGAGACAGCCGGAAATGCCGGTCCATCGCCGCCGCCCCCTCCAGCAGGCTTTCGAACGCGTCCCAGCCCAGCGCCAGCGCGGCGGGAAAGCCGATCGAGGACCAGAGCGAATAGCGCCCGCCCACCGACTCGGCGAAGGGCAGGATGCGGGTTTCATCGACGCCCCACTCCATCGCCTTGTCGGGCGCGGCGGTCAGCGCGATCACTTTGCCATAGGGATCGTCCACCCCGGCTTCGACCATCCAGTTGATCGCGCTCGCTGCGTTCAGCATCGTCTCGCTGGTGGTGAAGGTCTTGGAGGCGATCGCGATCAGCGTCGCGTTGGGATCGAACCCCTCGATCGCCCGCTCCAGCGCGGTGCCGTCGACATTGGACACGATGCCCACATCATAGCGCACCCCGTCACCGTCCAGCGCATCGACGATCAGCTTGGGGCCAAGCGCCGACCCGCCGATGCCGATATGCAATATATGGCGGACCTCCCCCAGCGCGCCCGCCTCGATCGCGTCGATCAGGCCGCGCATCCGCCGATGCAGCATCTTGGCATGGGCAACGCTGTCGGCATTGCCCTCGCCCCGTTCGGCGGTATGTTCGGCGGCGCGGCCTTCGCTATTGTTCACCGCCTCGCCGGAAAACAGCGCGTCGCGATGCGCCGTGAAACCCTGCTCATCGGCCAGCGCCAGGAAGCCCTCCAGCACATCGTCGGTAAGATGGGTCTTGGACCAGTCGAACCGGATCGGACCTTGGGATCGGACCAGCTTGCTCAGCCGGTCGGGATCGGTGGTGAAAATGGTCTTCAAATCGGCTTGCGTAAGCGCGGCGATGGACGCCAGTGCAGAACTGGGCATGGATATATCCCTCATGACGTTGGTCGATATCGACGCTGCACCGGTCGATTCCCGTTATATCTAGCGCAAAGCCGCGTGCTTTGCATCGCTAAGGACTGCTTGACGCGCTATGGTTCACGCTTCAAAAGCCGCAACGGCCGCTTTCTCGGCATCTCCAAGGGATCAGACGACACTCCATGACTGCCAAATCGGAAACGCGGGACTTTATCTGGTTTCTCGCCAAGCTCGGGCTGTTCGTCTTCATCCTGCGCAGCTTCATCATATCGCCGTTCAATATCCCGTCTGAATCGATGCAGCCGCGCCTGCTGATCGGCGACTATCTGCTGGTCGCCAAATGGCCCTATGGCTATTCGCGCTATTCGCTGCCCTTCTCGATTCCCCTGATCCCCGGCCGCATCCTGGCCTCCACGCCCCAGCGCGGCGACGTGGCGGTGTTCAAGGCGCCGCCGAACCAGAAGAACGACTACATCAAGCGCGTCATCGGCCTGCCCGGCGACATGATCGGCGTGCGCGGCGGCACCGTCTATCTGAACGGCCAGGCGATCCCCAAGCAGAAGGTCGCCGATCTCGTCATCCCGGTGACGCCGAACATGACGGATGCCGCCGCCCGCGAAGGCGCCGCCTCCCCCTGCTACCGCCCCGATTTCGAGGAAGCCGCGGCCGGCGGCGGCAAACAGTGCCGCTATCCCCAGTTCCGCGAAACCCTGCCCGGCGGCAAAAGCTACAATGTCCTCGACCTGCTGCCCGATGGCGCGGCGGACGATCGGGACACGGTGCTGGTGCCGCAAGGCCATCTCTTCATGATGGGCGACAATCGCGATCGCAGCGCCGACAGCCGCTTCCCCGCGGTCGAAGGCGGAGGCATCGGCCTGGTGCCCGAAGAAAATCTGGTGGGCAAGGCGATGATCTCGGTTTTCTCGACCGACGGCAGCGCCAACTGGCTGCTCCCCTGGACCTGGTTCACCGCTGCGCGCTGGAGCCGTATCGGGGAAGGCTTTTGAAAGCTGCGTCTCCCCGGCCCGACACGTCTGGCTGGCTCCATGAACTGATCGGCCGCGCCCCCAAAAATCCGGGCCGGTTCGACCAGGCACTGACCCATGGCAGCGCCAAAGCGGTCAATTATGAGCGGCTGGAATTTCTGGGCGACCGTATCCTCGGCCTGTTGATCGCCGAATGGCTGTTCGAACGCTTCACCGACGAACCCGAAGGAAAACTCTCCCGCCGCTTCAACGCGCTGGTATCGGGCGAAACCTGCGCCGAAGTCGCGCGCAATGCTGGCGTGCCCACCCATATGGTGCTGGGCAAGCAGGCCCGCGACGATGGCGCGGCCGACAGCGACAATGTGCTGGGCGATATGATGGAGGCGCTCATTGGCGCGCTCTATCTGGAAGGCGGACTGGAAGAAGCGCGCACCCTCGTCCGCCGCCTGTGGAACGACCGGGTCGATACCCAGACAAGCGCGCCGCGCCACCCCAAATCCTATCTCCAGGAATGGGCCGCCGCTAACAAGCGCAAGCCGCCCGAATATCTCCTGACCGACCGCTCCGGCCCGCACCACGCGCTGCGCTTTACCGTCACCGTGTCGATCAAGGGCGCGGGCGAAGCCTCCGCCACAGGCGCCTCGAAACAGGAAGCCGAAACAGCCGCCGCCAAGGCGCTGCTGGAGAAGCTGACGGGTTGACCCCGAACATGCTACACCATGCTCACCCGCAGGCGGGGGCATCTGGAACAGAATGGAATAAAATTGACGGTTGAAGCAGAAACACAGCGCTGCGGCGTCATCGCCGTCGTCGGCGCGCCCAATGCGGGCAAGTCCACGCTGGTCAACGCGCTTGTGGGGCAGAAGGTGGCTATCACCAGCCCCAAGGCGCAGACCACGCGCACCCGCGTCATGGGCGTCGCGATAGAGGGCGATGCGCAGATCGTGCTGGTCGATACCCCCGGCATCTTCGCGCCCAAGCGGCGGCTGGACCGCGCCATGGTGCAGGCCGCCTGGGGCGGCGCGCAGGGTGCGGATCTGATCGCGATGGTGGTCGATGGCAAGGCGGGGCGCGGCCCCAAGCTGGAACCCATCATCGAAGCACTCAAGCATCGCACCGAACGCAAATGGCTGATCCTCAACAAGGTCGATATCGCGATCAAGGAGAAGCTGCTGACCCATACCCAGGTGCTGAACGACACGCTGGGTTTCGACGAAATCTTCTTCGTGTCCGCAGCGACCGGCGATGGCCTGCCCGAACTCAAGGCCGCCTTCGCCGCCGCGATGCCGCAAGGGCCATGGCATTTTCCCGAAGACCAGGTGTCCGACGCCACTGACCGGATGCTGGCGGCGGAAATCACGCGCGAACAGCTCTATCACCAGCTTCACGCCGAACTCCCCTATGCCGCCGCGGTCGATACCGAACAATATAAGGAACGCGACGACGGATCGGTCGAAATCCACCAGCAAATCCTGGTCGGTCGCCCCACTCAACGCGCCATCGTACTGGGCAAGGGCGGACAGCGCCTGAAGGAAATCGGGTCGAAGGCACGCGCCGAACTGGCGGAATTGCTTGGAGTCAAGGTCCACCTCTACCTCCACGTCAAGGTGAAGGAAAATTGGGAAGACGACCGCAGCATCTATCGCGATATCGGCCTCGACTGGGTGGAATAAAGGTTCACGACATAAGGTAAAGTCATCCTTTACCTTATGTCGTTACGGGTCCGTCCATGGGACCGAAGCAGAAAATCGCCTTTGCCGTGGGCGTCTCCGTCATGGGGACTATCCTCATCATGGCGATCGTATCGACGATACCCGGCATGTTCATCCCGCTGCGCTATTTCAGTGTCGGCATTTTCTGTTCGGCCAGCATTTCCACCCCGGTCTGCGTCCTGCTGGTGCGGCAAGGTGAAGAAAACCGGCTGCTCCGCCACGAACTCGAACGGCGGGTGGAAGAACTGGCCTATCTGGCCGATCGGGACGGGCTGACCGGCCTGCTCAGCCGGAACGCTTTTTTCGACCGCGCCGGCCGCGTGCATGCGCGGCCGGGCAACTGGTATCTGCTGATCGACATCGATCATTTCAAACGCTTCAATGACGATCATGGCCATCAAACCGGCGACGCCGTCCTGCATGCGGTGGGATCGGCCATCGCGCAGGCGCTGGGACCGGCCGACTTGAGCGGCCGGCTGGGTGGCGAGGAATTTGCCGTCTGCCTGACCGATTGCGCCGCCGACCTGGCGATCCGACGCGCCGAACATGTCCGCGCGTCGATCCAGGCGTTGCGGGTGCGCGCGGCATCCGGCTATATCGTGCGCGTGACCGCCAGCATCGGCCTCAGCCCCGGCGATCCGTCGCAGCCGATCGAAGCCAGCCTGCACCGCGCCGACCTCGCCATGTACGCCGCAAAGACCGGCGGCCGCAACCAGGTGCGGCGCGCCGCCTGACCCTACTCCGCGGCCGCTGCCTTCTTCTTCGCCGGGGCCTTCTTGGCAGCCGGCTTCTTCACGGTGTCCCCGTCCTTCTTCGCCGCAGGCTTCTTGGCCGCCGCCTTTTTCGGCGCCGCCTTCTTCTTGCCCTTCTTCGCCGGCGCCGCCGCTGCCCGCGCATCGATTAACTGCGCAGCTTCCTCCAGCGTCAACTGGTCCTTGTCCACCGTCTTGGGCAGGGTCGCATTGGTCGTGCCGTCGGTGACGTAAGCGCCGTAACGGCCCTCCATCAGCTTGATCTCCAGCTCCGTGCGCGGATGCGCGCCCAGCACCTTCAACGGCTCGCGCCCGGCGCTGCGCGGCCCCCGGTTCGCCGCCTCGGCCAGCTTGACCACCGCGCTGTTCATCCCGACCTCGAAAATCTCCGATGTCGATGACAGTCGCCCATATTTGCCGTCATGCAGCAGATAGGGTCCAAAGCGCCCGATATTCGCCATGATCGGCAAGCCCGTCTCAGGATGCAGCCCCACCTCGCGCGGCAAGCTCAGCAGCTTGACGCCCCAGTCCAGCGTCAATTCGCCATCGGGCAGATCCTTGGGGATCGACCCGCGCTTGGCCTCCTTGCCCTCGCCTATCTCGATATAGGGGCCAAAGCGCCCGGACTTCTTGACGATATCCTGTCCGGTCTCTGGATGCTGGCCCAGCACCTCCGGCCCCGTATCCTCGCCATCCTTGCCGCCCGGCTGGCCGAACTTGCGCGTATATTTGCACTCAGGGTAATTGGAGCAGGCGATGAACGCACCAAACCGGCCGCCCCGTAGCGAAAGCTGCCCATCGGCGCACAGCGGGCAGGCGCGCGGGTTGCTGCCGTCGGCCTTGGGCGGGAACAGCATCGGCTCCAGAAACTTGTCCAGCGCCGCCGTGATGTCCGACGGCTTTTGCTCCATCACCTCGGCGGTCTTGGGCTTGAAGTCCTTCCAAAAGGCTTCCAGCACCGCCTGCCACTGCGCACGGCCACCGGAAATCTCGTCCAGCTCGTCTTCCAGCCCCGCCGTAAAGTCATAGGACACATAGCGTTCGAAGAAACGCTCCAGGAACGCCGTCACCAGCCGCCCGCTCTCCTCGGCAAAGAAGCGGTTCTTCTCGATCCGCACATAGTCGCGGTCCTTCAACACCTGCAACGTCGAAGCATAGGTCGACGGCCGCCCGATCCCCAATTCCTCCAGCCGCTTGACCAGCGACGCTTCGGAATAGCGCGGTGGCGGCTGGGTAAAATGCTGCTCGGCGCTCACCTTCTTCTTCGCCGGTGCATCGCCCTCGCTCATCCGCGGCAGCAGCTTTGAATCATCATCGTCGCTATCGTCCCGACCTTCCTCATAAAGCGCCAGGAAGCCGGGGAAGATCACGACCTGCCCCGTAGCGCGCAGCGTGTGGCTGCCCGATCCGTCGACCATGTCGATCGTCGTGCGCTCCAACCGCGCCGACGCCATCTGGCTCGCCAGCGCGCGCTTGAAGACTAGGTCGTACAGACGCGCATGATCGCCGCTGCCCACCTTGTCGCGGGTAAACTCGGTGGGCCGAATGGCCTCATGCGCTTCCTGCGCATTCTTCGCCTTGGTCTGATATTGGCGCGGCTTTTCGGGCAGGTAACCGCCGTCATAGCGTTCCGCGATCGCCTTGCGCGCGGCGGAAATGGCGCTGCCGTCCATCTGCACGCCATCGGTCCGCATATAGGTGATCGCGCCGTCTTCATACAGCTGCTGCGCAATCCGCATCGTATGGCTGGCAGAAAAACCCAGCTTGCGCGCCGCTTCCTGCTGCAAGGTCGACGTCGTGAACGGCGCGGGGGGATTGCGGGTGAGCGGCTTCGTCTCGACCTTATCGACCGTGAAGCGCCCGGCCTCCACGTCCGCCTTCGCGGCCATGGCGTCGCCTTCCTTGCCGATGGTCAGGCGATCGATCTTCTCGCCCTTCCAGCGGACTAGGCGCGCGGTGAAAGTCTGCCCGCCCTGCTCCATCTCGGCCGCGACCGACCAATACTCCTGCGCGACGAAGCTCTCGATCTCCCGTTCCCGCTCCACCACCAGCCGCAGCGCGACCGACTGCACGCGCCCCGCCGACTTCGCGCCGGGCAGCTTGCGCCACAGCACCGGCGACAAGGTGAAGCCCACCAGATAGTCGAGCGCCCGGCGCGCCCGGTAGGCGTCGATCAAATCCTCGTCCAACGCGCGCGGCTTGGCCATCGCGTCGAGCACCGCCGCCTTGGTGATCGCATTGAACGTCACCCGTTCTACGACCGCAGGCAATGCCTTCTTGGCGCGCAGCACCTCCTGCACATGCCAGCTGATCGCCTCACCTTCGCGATCAGGGTCAGTCGCCAGAATCAGGCGCGTCGCCTTCTTGGACGCGTCGGCAATGGCCTTGAGCTGCTTGCCCTTGTCGCCATAATTTTCCCACGACATGGCAAAGCCGTCGTCCGGGTCCACCGACCCGTCCTTGGCGGGCAGGTCGCGAATATGGCCATAGCTGGCGAGGACATGGAAATCGCCGCCCAGATATTTCTCAATGGTCTTCGCCTTGGCCGGCGATTCTACGATGACAAGCTGCATTATGGCCCCGGAAAATAGTCTCTCACGTGTACGCGCGAGTGTGGAAGGCGACGACGGCGAGCGTCAAGCGGGCTGTGCGTAAGGGAGAAGGCGCGCCGACGCCAGTATCTTGTCAGCCCGTCCCGGTCTCAGCACCGCTCGACTGCCAAGGCGTGAATATCGCACTAATGCATATCAACCCAGCCGCGATCGATGCGACTTTTGCCGCACTTCAGAGTTTCATCTCCATCGCCGGAACGCCCCCCCGACCGGCGACATCCCTTATTTAGACAGGAATGACGATGTCCGATTCCAACAGCCATGATATTTCCACGCTCAACGGTTTGATCGCCACCACGCTCGACAGCGCGGACGGCTATACCGAAGCCGCCAAGGACAGCGAAAGCAACCGCTTCACCCCGCTATTCACCAGCCGCGCGGCGGAGCGCCGCCAGGTCGTCACCCGCCTGCAGCAGGAAGTGCGCAATCTTGGCGGCAACCCCGAAGATGACGGCACCGTTCTGGCCGGCGCGCATCGTCTGTTCCTGAACCTGAAAGCCACGCTGACCGGCAAGGACGACAAGGCCATCATCAATGAGGTCGAGGCCGGTGAGGATCATATCAAGGCGAAATATGAAGATGCGATCGCTGATCGCGAACTGTCCCCGGCAGTGCGCGCCGTGATCGAGCAGGCCTATGTCTCGGTCAAGCAGGGCCATGACGAAATGCGCGATATCAAGCACAGCATGCAACACTGATTACAGTATATCAGGCGGCGGGGGCGGCAACGCCCCCGCTGTCATTTTTTTAGCGCAGGCTGACCCGCCCGCCCGCCTGCCGTTCCAGCCCGCCTGCCAGCTCCAATTCCAGCAGCACCGTCTGCACCACTGCCGGCGAAAGGCCCGACTGACGGATCAGTTCGTCGATCGGCACCGATACCGGCCCCAGCAGCCCGATCACCCTCGCCCGCTCCTGCGCCGCGACATCGCTTGATACGGGTTCCCCGATAAAGTCGAAGCTGCCCTGCCGCACCATGCGCGGATCGATGCTGCCCACCGCCTCCAGCACGTCGGCGGCATTCTGGATCAGGATCGCTCCTTCCCGGATCAGCTGATTACACCCCTGCGCCCGCGGATCGAGCGGCGATCCCGGCACCGCCATCACTTCCCGCCCCGCCTCGCCAGCCAGCCGCGCAGTGATGAGCGACCCCGACTTGGGCGCCGCCTCCACCACGACCGTCCCCAGCGCGAGTCCCGCGATGATCCGGTTGCGCGCCGGGAAATGGCGCGCCAGCGGCTGGACGCCGGGCGGATGCTCCGTAACCAGCAGACCGCGCTCCGCCACCTGCGCCTGCAAATCCCTGTTTTCCGGCGGAAAGGCGATATCGATGCCGCTGGCGATGACGCCGATCGTCCCGCTCTCGATCGACCCGCGATGCGCCTCGGTATCGATGCCCCGCGCCAGCCCCGACACCACCACAGCGCCGCGCTGCCCCAGATCCTGCGCCAACGTGCGTGCAAAGCGGCACGCGGCGGCCGACGCATTGCGCGCGCCGACCATTGCGATGCATTGGCCGCTCGCCAAGGCGGTATCGCCACGCAGGATCAGCGCAGGCGGCGCGCCCTCGAACTGGTCGAGCAGGACAGGATAGTCGGCATCGCCCATCAACAGATAGCGCGCACCCAGCGCCCGGCTCTGCGCAATCTCTTTCTCGACCACGCCCGCATCGGCCACGCTCGCGCGTCCGCCGCCCCGTGCCGCCAGATCGGGGATGGCCCGCAACGCTTCGCCCGCCGTCCCGAAGCGGGCGAGCAATTGCCGATAGCTGACCGGACCGATCCGGGGAGAGCGAATGAGCCGCAGCCGGTCGAACCGCTCCCGCTCGCTCATTATGCAACGTCGCCCTTCGACCCGCCGATCTTGGGTTCTGCGCCCCTGGCAAGCCGCGCGATATTCGCTCGATGCCGCCACAGCACGATCAAGGCCAGCGCCAGGGCGACCGGCACCAGGTCGATCCGCCCGAACGCCCACATGGCAACCGGCGCACTGATCGCCGCCGCCATCCCACCGACCGACGACCATTTCGTCCCGAACAAAGCCGCCAGCCACACCGCCGCGAAAATGCATCCCGCTGGCCAGAACATCGCCGTCACCACGCCCATCATCGTCGCCACGCCCTTCCCCCCGGCAAAGCGCAACCACACCGGATAGCAATGGCCGATAAACGCCATCGCCCCCGCCATCGGCCCGCCGCCATCCACCAGCGCCGCGCCGATCAACACCGCCGCCGCGCCCTTGAGCAGATCGAGCAGCAATGTCGCCGCCGCCAGCCCCTTGCGCCCGGTACGCAGCACATTGGTCGCGCCGATATTGCCCGATCCGATCTGCCGCAGGTCGCCCGCGCCGGTAAAACGCGTCAGCAGCAGGCCAAAGGGGATGGAGCCGAGCAGATAGCCCAGAACCAGGAGGAAAGTAGGAAGTAGCCAGGGAGGTGTCATGAAAATCGCCGATAAATGGTAGCGGCGACCATAGCGTGACAGCCGCGCGGAGCAATGCCCAAAGGCTTGATTTGCGTGGTCATGGTCCTACGCTCTCTTCACCCTCGCCGGAGCCGTCCATGACCGACACGCCGCTCGACGCTTTCACCCGCTCCTGGACCAGCATGGCGCTGGCCCCGCAGAAATTATGGCAATCGATCAACAGCGGCTGGTCCTTCGGCAATGTGACGATCAACGAGAGCAACAGCAGTGCGCCGCAGACCGAGCAGGCGATCCTGGCGCAGGAAAGCTATGGCCGGCAAATCGGCAAATTGCTCGATGCGGTCGATCTCTTGGTGAAGCAGCAACCGGACTGGAAGCAGACCGAAGCATTTGAGGAGGTCGACCAGCTCAAGACGAAGATCGATGGCGTGAAGCACGACCTTGCGGTCAAGCGGATCGAGCAATTGCGCAGCGACCTCGACCTGCTGCGCCTTTCCCCCGATGCAGCGGACAAAGTGCAACATGACGCCTGGATGGTCGCGCTGCGCAAATTGCTGGACGACATGCCGGACAGCGCGAACTGAAGCCCCGTTGACACGTCCGCCGCCTGCCGCGACACAGCGGCCATGACGGTCGCATCTGAAGCTCCCATCCTCTTCTTCGATTCAGGCGTCGGGGGACTTTCCATTCTAGCCCCGGCGCGCGCTGCGCTTCCCACCGCGCCGATCGTCTATGCCGCCGACAGCGCCGGCTTCCCCTATGGCACCAAGAGCGAGACGGAAATCGCCGCGCGCGTCCCTGCGCTGCTTGGACGGTTGGTCGAACGCTACCGCCCGCGCCTCGCCGTCATCGCCTGCAACACCGCCTCCACCATAGCGCTCCAGCATGTCCGCGCTGCACTGGACATTCCCGTCGTCGGCACGGTCCCGGCGATCAAGCCCGCCGCGCTCCTATCCAAAAGCCGCGTCTTCGGCGTGCTCGGCACAGACGCCACCGTGCGCCAACCCTATGTCGATAGGCTCGCGGCCGAACATGGCGCCGACTGCACCGTGCTGCGCTATGGGTCGGCCGCGCTCGTGCAACTGGCCGAAGCCAAGCTGCGCGGCGAAACGCTTGATCCCCGGATCGCGCGGGATGCGCTGGCGGGCCTGCTCGACCAGCCGGGCGGCGACCGGATGGACATGGTCGTGCTCGCCTGCACCCATTTTCCATTGGTGGAGGCGGAACTCGCCGCCGCCGCGCCGCACCCCCTGGGATTCGTTCATGGCGGCGAGGGCATCGCGCGGCGGATCGCGTTCCTGACTCAAGGGCAATCATGGCCTGCGACCGCCGCGCCAGGTATCGCGGTGTTCACCCGGATCGACGCAAATGTCGATGCGCTACGCCTCGCTCTGGCGGGTTATGGCCTCGATCGGCTGGACGCCCTTTGATGAAGGGGTGGGCCATTTGTCCAATGGCCGATCTGTGTGATCGATATATTGAGGCACCTATCTGCCTAGATTGCGAGCGGTTATCGCTGGTAATGGCAGGTCTGGGCGGCTAAACGCGGCATCGGGCAGAGGAAGGCGCAGCGGCACGATCAGCGCGCGGGCAATCGGGAAGAAGCGTAGTGAACTACAAACACATCTTTTCGCAGGCGATCGACCGGCTTCATGAAGAAGGTCGCTACCGCGTATTCATCGATATCCTGCGCAATCGCGGGTCTTATCCCAATGCCCGTTGCTTCCACGGTCATAACGGTCCCAAGCCCATCACCGTCTGGTGTTCCAACGACTACCTTGCCATGGGCCAGCATCCCAAGGTCGTCGCCGCGATGGAAGAGGCGCTGCACGATGTCGGCGCCGGCTCCGGCGGCACCCGCAATATCGGCGGCAACACCCATTATCATATCGACCTGGAAGGCGAGCTGGCCGACCTGCATGGCAAGGAAGCCGCGCTGCTCTTCACGTCGGGCTATGTCTCGAACGAAGCGACGCTGTCCACCCTCGCCAAGCTGCTGCCCGGCTGCATCATCTTTTCCGACGAACTCAACCACGCCTCGATGATCGCGGGCATCCGCAATTCGGGCTGTGAAAAGCGCGTCTTCCGTCACAATGACGTCGAGCATCTGCGCGAGCTTCTGGCCGCTGAAGACCCCGAAGCGCCCAAGCTGATCGCCTTCGAAAGCGTCTATTCGATGGACGGTGACGTAGCCCCGATCGCGGACATCTGCGACCTGGCCGACGAGTATAACGCACTGACCTATTTGGATGAAGTCCATGCAGTGGGCATGTATGGCGCGCGCGGCGGCGGCATTTCGGAACGCGATGACGTCGCTGGCCGCCTGACCATTATCGAAGGCACGCTGGGCAAGGCGTTCGGCGTCATGGGCGGCTATATCGCCGCCGACCAGATGATCGTCGATGTGATCCGCAGCTATGCGCCCGGCTTCATCTTTACCACCTCCCTCTCGCCCGTATTGGTCGCCGGCGTGCTGGCCAGCGTGCGCCACCTCAAAGCATCGAGCGAAGAGCGCGACGGCCAGCAGGCATCCGCCGCGCTGCTCAAGCACCTGATGGCGGAGGCGGGCCTGCCGGTCATGCCGTCTGTCACGCACATCGTCCCGCTGATGGTCGGCGATCCGATCAAGGCCAAACGGATCAGCGATATTTTGCTCGCCGAATATGGCGCCTATGTGCAGCCCATCAATTACCCCACCGTGCCCCGCGGCACGGAACGGCTGCGCTTCACGCCCGGCCCGGCCCATGACGAAAAGATGATGCGCGACCTGGTGTCGGCGCTGGCGGAAATCTGGGATCGTCTGGAACTGGAAAAGACCGCGCGTCAGGCCGCCTGAGTTAAGGCGGGATGCTCACCCGGCGTTGGCACCCATGATAGCCATCAGCCGATCAAGCGGCTGTCCCGGCTTCATTTCCAGCGGCACATAGGGAATGCGCGCCGCCAGGGCGGGTGGCAGACCGGTGCCACTGTAGATCACGAATGGCACGCCCCGGTCTAGCAAGTGCAGCGCAACCGGGGTGATATCCCGATCCAGCAGATTGGCGTCCATCACCGCACCGGAAATATCGGTGTCCGCCAGCATCACCAGCGCTTCTGCAACGCTGGCGAATGGCCCCAAAACGACGCCGCCCATTTTCTCGACATCCTGCGCCATCAGCATCGCGATGATAGGCTCGTCTTCGACGATCAGAATCGACAGTCCAGTGAGCATGGGCTCGCCTCCGTAGAGCGGGAGCGCCTCTGTCTCTCAGTCGATGATGCTCGGAGCGGGCCATCGATGGGGATATAACGATATGAATTCAGGTTAGTTGCAACACAAGGCCCATCTTAACGACTGATCCATCGCATGGCGGCCGCCGACCACTGATGGACGTGGGGGTAAGCTGTCTGACATCGCACACAGCGTTGAACCCATCAGTCGGTCAGACCCGCATCATGCCGACGCGCAGGGCGTAGCCGCGATAGAGCGACCGGCAACTGGGCAGGCCACCGACCGCCTCCGCCGTCCGCTGGACCGCGGGGGCCAGGTCGGGCCGCGGCGACACATGAAATTGGGCCAGCCAGCCGAACAGGGCGCGCTTCCACAGCGCAGGCAATTCCTCCTGCTGGCCGAAATCGACAATCTCCAGCCTTCCACCCGGCGCAACGCATCGGGCGGCCTGGGTCAGCGCATCCTCCCAGTCAGGGATCATTGACAGCGCATAGCTGATGAACACCCGGTCGAAGCCGACTCGCCCGAACAGGGCTTGTGCATCGAACCCGCAGGCGTCCCCTTGCGCCAACGTCACCCCGTCCGCCAGGCCGGCCTTCGCCACCGCCGCCCGCGCCGTCTCCAGCATCGCTGCACTGATATCGACGCCATAAAGCCGTGTGCCGGGCCATGCCTTGCCCACCGCGATCAGGTTGCGTCCGGTGCCGCAGCCAATCTCCAGCACCGCGCCACCGACCGGCGGATCAAGATCGGCGATCAACCCGTCACGCCCTAGCAGATAATATTTGCGGGTCAGGTCGTAGATATGCCTCTGATAGCGATAGACACCGTCCATCAGCCCGCCATGATCGCTCGACTTTTGCGCTGTCACCGGGCCGTCTTCAACACATAGAGATGCACGCCGCCATAGATGGCCGACCGGTCGCGCGCCGTATAGTCGAGCGACGCCTCCGCCCGATAGTCCCAGCGGTCCAGCACATCGCCCGCCACCCGCCCTGGCAAGATGCTCGGCTCGCCAGCGGTGCGGAACAGGACACGCGCGCCCGGCTTGGCCGTGCGCGTGATCTCACCCCACAGCGCGTTCAACTGCGCGTCGTCCATCCAGTCCTGCGCATCCAGCAGGATATAGCGGTCGCACGACGCCGTTGGTTGGCTGGCGAGGAAATCCGTAAAATTGATGTGCCGCACATCGACACGGCTGGCCCGCGCCCGCACCGCCTCATGGTGCGCGGCTTGCAGATAGGGCGGCAAAGGCCCTTCTCCCCCGGCATAGCCCCGCCCGAACGCCTGCACCGCGAAATAATTGTCCTTCAGGTCGAAATCGCAGGCCAGCTTCTCCAGCCGCGTCTTGAGCACATTATCCATCCGCGCGTCGCCGGCCAGCGCCTCGAACTGGGCGGGCGGGATGCCGAGGCCAAACAGCGATGCCGGCTGGCTGGTCAGCCAGCGCACGAAGCCCTTGTCGAAGATCGGCGCCAGTTCAGCTTCGAAGATCGCGCGCTGCTCTTCCCGGCTCCGCGCATCCAGCATCCGCTTGGGATTGACGCCATGCAGCCGCGCCAGCAGATGCGCCGCGCCGATGAAGCGGCCAAGCAGGCCATGTTTATAGATGCCGCGCGCGAATCCGCCGATCCGCCGCCGGCCGATCAGGTCGCGCCCTTCCCAGTAACGCCGCGTCGCCTCGTCCAGATGCGGTGCCACGATGTCGCGATAGGCCGCGACATTTTCCCTGCTGTCCGCCTGGGCGAAGAAGCGGTGAAAGGCGGCATGGTCCGGCAATGTGCGCGCCGCAGCCAGCTTGAGTTTGTTGAGCGCGATATGCGCGGTGTTGAGGTCGACCGCCGTGATCTTCGCCGGATCGGCGGTCAGGTAGCTCAGCACATTGCAGCCGCCCGACGCGATCGTCACGACATGGCTGTCGGGCGTGATCGCAAGCGCCTCCATGTCCACCGCCGGGTCTTCCCAGATCTGGGCATAGACCAGCCCACGGAACGCGAAGGTGAAGGCGCGCTCCAGCAACCCCTGTTTCGACAAATGCCGGTGGCGATGCACGGCGTCGGTGATTTTCTGATGGCCAGTCTTGTCCTGATAGCCGATCTGATCCGCTGTCGCTGCCATGGTGCGCACTCCTCGCTGCCGGGTCGTTCCGGCGCGGATAGGGCAATGGCATGTCGCCCGCATGACGGGCCGGTTACGCCATGATGACGGCCTTTGGGGAAATGGCCTTGCGGAACCGGGACGCCCTCTCCCATCTTCTGCATCCATGGCCCACTGGATCGAACCCCACCCCACCGGAATCTATGTCCGTCCCGCCGATGCCTGGATCGATCCGTCGCTGCCGCAGGAACGGGCGCTGGTAACCCACGGCCACGCCGATCATGCGCGTGGCGGCCATGGCCATGTCTGGGCGACGCGCGAGACGCTGGCGATCATGGGTCTGCGCTATGGCACCGCCAGCGGCACCGCGGTCGGCTATGGCGAGGAAGTGCGGATGGGCGGCGTCACCATCCGTTATGTCCCCGCCGGCCATGTGCTGGGATCGGCGCAGATCGTGCTGGAACATAGCGGCGAACGGGTGGTGGTGACGGGCGATTACAAGCGCCGCCCCGACCCGACCTGTCTGCCGTTCGAGCCGGTCCCGTGCGACATTTTCGTGACCGAAGCGACCTTCGGCCTCCCCGTCTTCCGCCACCCCGATACCGGCAGCGAGATGGACCGGCTGCTCGCCGCGCTCCATGCCAATCCAGACCGCTGCGTGCTGGTCGGCGCCTACGCGCTGGGCAAGGCGCAGCGTGTCATCTGTGAACTGCGCGCGCGCGGCCATCATGACGCTATCTATATCCATGGTGCTATGGAACGGATGTGCGCCCTCTACGAGGAATTCGGCGTCGCCATGGGTGAACTGCGCCCCGCCACTGGCGTCGCGGCCAAGGACATGCGCGGCCACATCATCGTGTCGCCACCTTCCGCCCTCAACGACCGCTGGAGCCGCCGCCTGCCCGATCCCATCACCGCCATGGCGTCCGGCTGGATGCGGGTGCGCCAGCGCGCACGGCAAAAAAATGTCGAACTGCCGCTGGTCATATCCGACCATGCCGACTGGGACGAACTGACCGATACGATACGCGAAGTCGCGCCCAGCGAAACCTGGATCACCCACGGCCGGGAAGAAGCCCTGCTCCACTGGTGCATGACCCACCAGATCCGCGCCCGCGCCCTGGCCCTGGTCGGCCGCGAAGATGAGGATGAGGGATGATGCGATCTCATACCCCACATCCGCTCGGTTCGAGCCTGTCGAGAACCCTGGCGCAACGGTTCTCGCCCTTCGACAGGCTCAGTATCTCGAACCGAACGAGGGCGTGGAAATGAGGCAATTCTCCCAACTCCTCGACGGTCTCGTCTATACCCGCTCGCGCAACGCAAAGCTGAACCTCATCGCCGCCTATATGCGCGAAGCCCCCGATCCCGACCGCGGCTGGGCGCTCGCCGCTCTGACTGGCAATCTCGACCTGAAGGCCGTCAAATCCTCCGCCATCGGCGAAATGATCCGCGCCCGCACCGACCCCATCCTCTATGAAATGAGCCGCGACTATGTCGGCGACCTTGCCGAAACCGTCGCCCTGCTCTGGCCCAAACGGGAAGAGCAGCCCGCCGAACTGGACGACGGCTCGCTCAGCCTGTCCGCCGTCATCGATCGCCTCCACGCCGTCAGTCGCGCCGCCGCGCCCGATGCCCTGGCGCAGATGATGGATCATCTCGACTCCTCCGGCCGCTTCGCCCTGCTGAAACTCGCCACCGGCGGGCTTCGGGTGGGCATTTCCGCCCGCCTCGCCAAGACCGGCTTCGCGCAGGGCTTCGGGCTCGGCGTCGATGATGTCGAACAGGTCTGGCACGCCCTCGCCCCGCCCTACACTGCGCTGTTCGACTGGGCGGAGGGCCGCACCGGCCGCCCGGACCCTGAAGGCACGCCCTATTTCCGTCCCTTCATGCTCGCCCATCCACTGGAAGCCGACAGCGTCGATTTGGCTGACTATGCCGCCGAATGGAAATGGGACGGCATCCGCATCCAGATCGTCGGCACCGGGAGCGAAACCCGCCTCTACAGCCGAGGCGGGGACGATATTTCCGGCAGCTTCCCGGAGATCGCCGCCGCCTTCACCGGCCATGCGGTCCTGGACGGCGAACTATTGGTGAAGGGCGAAGTGCAGGGCGCGGCCGAACATGGCGGGGCCGCGGCCAGCTTCAACGCCCTGCAACAACGCCTCGGCCGCAAAGCGGTCAGCGCCAAGATGATGGACGAATACCCCGCCTTCGTTCGCCTCTACGACCTGCTGATCGAAGGCGAAGATGACCTGCGCGCGCTCCCCTGGACCGATCGCCGCGCTCGGCTCGAAGCCTTCATGCCCGGCCTTGATCCCAACCGCTTCGATCTGTCCGCCGTCATCGACGCCCTCGATTTCGATGCACTCGCCGACATCCGCGCCGGTGCCCGCGACGCTGCGATCGAAGGGGTCATGCTCAAGCGCCGCGACAGCCCCTATGTCGCCGGGCGCAAGGCCGCGCTATGGTACAAGTGGAAACGCGATCCGCTGACCGCCGATTGCGTCATGATGTACGCCCAGCGTGGCCACGGCAAACGCTCGTCCTTCTATTCGGACTATACCTTCGGCTGCTGGACGGATGACGGCGAACTGCATCCGGTGGGCAAGGCCTATAGCGGCTTCACCGATGAGGAACTGAAGTGGCTCGACCGCTTCGTCCGCCAGAACACGACCGCCCGCTTCGGTCCGGTGCGCGAAGTCGAAAAGACGCTTGTGCTGGAGGTCGCGTTCGACAGCATCCACGACAGCAAGCGCCACAAATCGGGCGTCGCCATGCGCTTCCCCCGCATCGCCCGCATCCGCAAGGACAAGCCGGCGGCGGAAGCGGATACGGTCGAGGGATTGAAGAAGCTGATCAGTTAGCGCAGGCTTAGCGGAAGGGAGAACGACCATGGCCTATACCGGAAGCTGCCATTGCGGCGCCGTCGCTTTCACCGTCGCGGCGGACGCGCCTACCGAAGCGATGACCTGCAACTGCTCCCATCGCAGCCGCAAGGGGATGGTCCTGACCTTCGTCCCCGCTGACCAGTTCAGCATCGAAAGCGGCGCGGACCATCTGACCGACTATCTCTTCTACAAGCACGCCATCACGCATCAATTCTGCAAGATCTGCGGCACCGAAGCCTTTGCACTCGGCAAGTCACCGCAGGGCGACATGCGCGCAATCAACCTGCGCTGCGTGCCCTCCATCGACATCGACGCACTGACGATTCAGAAGGTCGACGGGGCCAGCTTCTGATCCGCACAAACAAACGGGCCGACGGCAAGGGGTGCAGCCGTCGGCCCGTCGGCCGTCACATCATGACCACGAGGTCAGAGGACAACGGGGGTCAGGGCATCAGCACCGTGTCGATGACGTGAATGACGCCGTTGGACTGATTGACATCGGCGATCGTCACCTTCGATTTGCCGCCCTTGGCATCCTGCAGATACACCGACGACCCCTGGACCCAGGCAGTCAGCGGCTCGCCCTGAACGGTCGTCAGCGTCGCCTTGCCGCCACCGGCCTTAACCTGCGCCACCAGATCAGCGGCGCTCACCTTGCCAGCCACCACATGGTAGGTCAGGATTTTCGTCAGAGTGTCCTTGTTCTCAGGCTTCAACAGCGTTTCGACGGTGCCCGCGGGCAGCTTGGCGAAGGCGGCGTTGGTCGGCGCGAACACGGTGAACGGTCCCGGACCCTTCAGCGTCTCGACCAGGCCGGCGGCCTTGACCGCTGCGACCAGCGTGGTGTGGTCCTTGGAATTGACCGCGTTATCGACAATGTCCTTCGTCGGGTACATGGCCGCGCCGCCGACCATCGGATTTTCGGCCATCTTCGCATTGGCGACGCCGCCGCCTGCGGCCATGAGCACGCTGGCGAGCGCGATTGTCATTGGGGTGAACTTCATCGGTGCATCCTTCCACTATCATGTCATCCCAAAAGCATCGGGATGCGCGGCAGATACGCCCGAGCGTAACTAATAGATGCATCCATGGCCTAAAGGGCACATGGGGCGACTGGACGATCGCACTGCGTCTTTGCTCTGTCACGCGACGTCCCTATATGGGCGATTTCGCGCGTCGGTGCGGCACAAGGATGGAGCAGTTGAATTGAGCAAGGTTCTGGTCATAGGCGCAGGCGGCGTCGGGTCTGTCGCGGTTCACAAGATGGCGATGAATCCAGACATATTCAGCCATATTACCCTCGCCAGCCGCCGCCTCGTCAGTTGCCAGAAGGTCGCCGAATCGGTGAAGGCGCTGACCGGCGCGACCATCGACGTGGCGCAGGTCGATGCCGACAATGTCGCAGAGACGATCGCGCTGATCGAGAAGGTCCAGCCCAAGTTGGTCGTGAACCTCGCCCTGCCCTATCAGGATCTGGCGATCATGGACGCGTGCCTCGCGACCAGGACCGACTATCTCGACACCGCCAACTACGAACCGCGCGACACGCCCAAGTTCGAATATAGCTGGCAATGGGCCTATCAGGAGCGGTTCAAGGAAGCCGGCATCATGGCGCTGCTGGGTTCCGGCTTCGACCCCGGCGTCACCAGCGTCTTTGCCTCCTACATCAAGAAGCATCTGCTCGACACGATCGACACGCTCGACATTCTCGACTGCAACGGCGGCGACCATGGCCAGCATTTCGCCACCAATTTCAACCCGGAAATCAACATCCGCGAAGTGACCGCGCCGTCGCGCCACTGGGCGAATGGCGAGTGGGTCGAGGGTCCGGCCTTGAGCCACAAGCAGAGCTTCGACTTCGACCAGGTCGGACCGAAGAACATGTACCTCATGTATCATGAGGAACTGGAAAGCCTCGCCAAATTCTATCCCGAAATCAAACGCATCCGCTTCTGGATGACCTTCGGCGATGCCTATCTGAAGCATCTCGAAGTGCTCCAGAATGTCGGCATGACCCGGATCGATCCGGTGATCTATAATGGCCAGGAGATCATCCCCCTACAGTTCCTCAAGGCCGTCCTGCCCGAACCGTCCAGCCTGGGTTCCACGACCAAGGGCAAGACCAATATCGGCGACATTGCCACCGGCCAGAAGGACGGCGTCGAAAAGACCGTCTATGTCTATCAAATCTGCGACCATGAGGAAGCCTATGCCGAAACCGGCAATCAGGCGGTCAGCTACACCACCGGCGTCCCCGCGATGATCGGCGCGGCGCTGATGCTGACGGGGGCATGGAAAGGCGAAGGCGTGTTCAACATCGAACAGTTCGATCCCGATCCCTTCATGGACATGCTGAACAAGCACGGCCTGCCCTGGCAGGTGAAGGAACTGGACGCGCCGCTGGATTTCTGACGACTTTAGTCGTCACCCCAGCGAAGGCTGGGGTCTCATGCGGCGTCGCCGTGCCCTATCGCCTGAGACCCCAGCCTTCGCTGGGGTGACGGAGTATGTTGTTATGGAAACCCGCGCCGGCGATCCCGCCGCTTTCGCCCGCTTCGACCTCTACCGCGTCCCTTCGCCCGCCTTCGTGGTGGACGAGGCTGCGGTACGGCGGAACCTTGCCATCCTGCGCGACATAGGCGACCGCGCGGGCATCAAGGTGCTGGGCGCGCTCAAGGCTTTCTCCATGTGGTCGCTCGGCCCCGTGCTGGGCGAATATCTGGACGGCGTCTGCGCGTCGGGCATCTACGAAGCGCGCCTCGGCCGCGAGGAATATAGGGGCGAAGTCGCGACCTATTGTGCCGCCTACAAGCCCGATGACCTCGCCGAAATCCTCAAAATTTCCGACCATGTGATCTTCAACAGCCCCGGCCAGATCGCGCGGCTGAAACCCGTCATCGACGCCGCCCGCGCCGATGGCCGCATCTTCGACATCGGCCTGCGCCTCAACCCCCTCCGCCCGGAGGGGGAAGTGCCCAAATATGATCCCTCGCAACCGCACAGCCGCCTCGGCTTCCCGGTGAACCAATTGCGCCCCGAACATCTGGAGGGGGTCGACGGCCTGCACATCCATAATCTGTGCGAACAGGATTTCGCGCCGCTGGCCCGCACCTGGGCCGCGATCGAACCTTATGTCATGCCCCATATCGAACGCCTCAAATGGCTCAACTTCGGCGGCGGCCACCATGTCACTCGCGCCGATTACCAGATCGACGATCTGATCGCCTTTCTGCAACAGATTAAGGCGCAGACCGGCCTTGAACTCTATATCGAACCGGGCGAAGCGATGGCGCTCGACGCGGGCATTCTCATCGGCGAAATCCTCGACGTGATGGACAACGGAATGCCTGTCGCCATCACCGACATCAGTGCCACCTGCCACATGCCTGACGTGATCGAGGCGCCCTATCGCCCTGCCATGCTGCATGAACCGGACGACGGTCCGGTCACCCGACTCGGCGGCCCCTCCTGTCTCGCGGGCGACATTATCGGCGATTATCGAATCCCCGGCGGCGCGGAACCGGGCGCGCGTATCGCCTTCCTCGACCAGGCCCATTATTCGATGGTGAAGACCAACACTTTCAACGGCGTTCCGCTCCCCGCCATTTGGCTGTGGAACTCAGAAAGCGACCAACTTACGGAAATAAGGTCGTTTTCTTATGAGGATTTCAAGGCCCGTCTCTCATAACGCACGTTTCGTAGCCTGCCGCGCAATAAAATTTTCACATGCGCTTTACAGGGGGGACCCCTCCGCATATATCGGCCGTCCGCTGCCCCATGGGACTTCCACCGCAAGGCAGCTTCTTCGCCCTGAACTACACTGGAGGTCCCTTGAATTGCACAAGCATCCTAGCGCGCTGGGGGTAGCGACCACCCTCAAACCGGCAGCACCGGTAACGCTGATTCGTCCCGAAGCCGCTGCTCGGGCCGCCCGATTCTTCGTTGAGAAGTTTCCGGGCCGCTCACTCTATGCGGTCAAGGCGAACCCGTCACCCGATCTGATCCGTACCCTGTTCGCCAACGGTGTCACGCATTTCGACGTGGCTTCGATCGCGGAAGTGCGTCTGGTCGCCGATACGCTGGCGGGCGAGGAGGGCTTCAAGCTCTGCTTCATGCACCCGGTCAAGGCCGAGGAAGCGATAGCGGAAGCCTATCATCGCTACGGCGTGCGCACCTTCTCGCTCGACACGATCGACGAGCTGGAAAAGATCATGCGCGCCTGTAACGACGCGACCGATCTGGAATTGTGCGTGCGTTTGCGCGTATCGTCCGAACATTCTGAGCTCTCTCTTGCTTCGAAATTCGGCGCCGAACCGGGCGAAACCCGCGAACTGCTGATGGCCACGCGCCAGGCCGCCGATGCGCTTGGCATCTGCTTCCATGTCGGCAGCCAGGCGATGAGCCCGCGCGCCTATAGCGATGCGATCGAACGCGTCCGCGCCGCGATCGTGGACGCAGCCGTCACGGTCGATATCATCGATGTCGGCGGCGGCTTCCCGTCCATCTATCCGGGCATGGAGCCGGTCGCGCTCGAAAATTATTTCGAAGCTATCCATCGCGGCTTCGAAAGCCTGCCGGTCAGCTATTCGTCGGAACTGTGGTGCGAACCCGGCCGCGCGCTGTCGGCGGAATACAGCTCGATCATCGTGCGAGTGGAGCGCCGTCGCGGCACAGAACTCTACATCACCGACGGCGCTTATGGCGCGCTGTTCGATGCGGCGCATATCGGCTGGCGCTTCCCGGTCGCCCTGCTGCGGGAAGACGAGAGCGAGGAGGAACTGACCGCCTTCTCCTTCTACGGCCCGACCTGCGACGACATGGACCATATGGTCGGCCCGTTCATGCTCCCCGCGGACGTGAATGTGGGCGACTATATCGAAATCGGTATGCTTGGCGCCTATGGCGCAGCGATGCGCACCGGGTTCAACGGCTTCACGTCGGAAGCCACGATCGAGGTCGAGGATGAGCCGATGGCCAGCCTCTATACCGAAGTCGTGCCGATCCGCCGTCGCGCGAACGTCATCAAGCTCGGCTAAACCGACTCCGGCTCTCCCGGAGAGGATGCCTGTTCCCGGCCGACCACGAGCCGGAACATAAAGAAACTGCCAATCCCTCGCCGTTCCCCCCCGCGGCGAGGGATTGTCTTATCTGCGGAAGATGCCGACCATCTCGACATGGGTGGTCCAGCGAAACTGGCCCACCGGCTTGACCCTATCGAGCCGATAGCCCGCTGCCGTCAGATGCGCCGCATCCCGCGCGAAACTCGCCGGATTGCAGGAGACATAGGCGATCACCGGCACCGCCGACGCCGCCAGTTGCAACACTTGCTCCCGCGCGCCCGCCCTCGGCGGATCGAGGATCACCGCCGCAAAGCGATTAAGCTCCTCCGGCGTCAGCGGTCGCCGGAACAGGTCGCGATGATCCGCCGCCAGCCGCCGCTGCGCCCGCCCGGCGGCCAGCTTCAGCGCCAGGATTGCATCGCGCGCGCCCTCACCGGCATAGACCGGCCGCCCGTCGCCCAGCGCCAGCGCAAAAGTCCCAAGACCCGCGAACAGATCGGCGATCGCCCCCGTTTCCGGCAACGCATCGCGCACAGCGCCCACCAACGCCGCCTCGCCATCGGGCGTCGCTTGCAGGAAAGCGAAGGGCGGAAAGCCCACCGGCACCCCGCCAAAGCTGATCGTCGCCGCCTCTGGCTCCCAACGCGTCTGCGCGCCATCGCCTTCATCGATCGTCAACCGCGCCAGCCCGTGCGCCCGCGCAAAGTCACCCAGCGCCTCGTCCGCTGCCAAGCCTTCGACCTTCACGCCCTCCAGCAGCAGGTCGACGCCCTGGTCGATCAGCGACATCTTCACATGCGCGGCGCGCTTGTCGGGCAGGATCGTCGCCAGCAGCCCCCGCAGCGGCGCCACCAGCGCAAACAGCCGCGGGTCGAGCACGGCGCACATTTCCAGGTCGATTAGCCGGTGGCTACCCTCCTCAGCAAAGCCGATGGTCACGCGCTTGCCCGCCCTTGCAGCCCGCAAAGCCGCGCGCCGCCGCATCATCGGCGGTGAGATATACGGCGGCAGCACCGTGGCAGGCGCGACGCCCTGCCCCGCCAGCGCGCCGGTCACCCGCCCCGTCACAAAATCGGCATAGCTTGCCTCGTCCAGTTGCTGGATCTGGCACCCGCCACATTCTGGAAAATGGACGCAAGGTGGATCAACATGATGCGGCCCGGCGATGATCGCGCCGTCGGGACCGATCCGGTCGCCCGGCGCAGTCAGCGGGAAATGGCGGCCATCGGCCGTGATGCCGTCGCCCTTGGCGGCGATGCGGATGATGATGTCTAGGTCGGTGTCTGTCACAATCGCGCGGCGATAGCCGCTGGCAGGCTCTCAAGCAAATCATCCGCGACAAAGGCCGCCCCGGCCCGCCGCGCCGCATCGCCATGCAGCCACACCGCCTCGCACACCGCGCGAAACGGATCGCCTGTCACCGCCAACCGCCCGGCGCAAAGCCCGGCCAGCACGTCTCCGGTCCCGGCGGTCGATAGCCAGGGCGACGCGCCCAACGCCACCGCCGCCCGCCCGTCCGGCGCCGCGATCACGCTGTCTGCGCCTTTATACACCACAACCGCCCCCGATTGTTGCGCCGCCGCCAACGCGCGGTCGATCTTGCTGCCGGGCAAGTCGCCGAACAGCCGCTGAAACTCGCCCTCATGCGGCGTCACGATCGCGGGTGGAGGCAAATCACCCAATCCCTTTTCCGCAAGCAACCACAGGGCATCGGCATCGGCGACCATCGGAACCCCTGCCGTGGCGGCGGCGGCCAGCCTCTCCCAAGCGGCATGGTCGCGGCCAAGTCCAGGGCCGACCAGAACCGCCTTGGCGCGACTGAAATCCAGGGATGCATGTTGCACGATCGCATGGCTCATGCGCGGAACCGGTCCGTTGGCGAGCAATCGGACATAGCCCGCCCCCGATCGCGCCGCCGCTTCGGCTGACAGGCAACTGGCCCCTATCATGTCGCCGGCAACCACAGCGACCAGCCCGCGCGTATATTTATGCGCCTGCGCAACCGGCGCAGACAATAAAGGCGCACCCAACCGATGCACCGCGCTCGGCACCGCGATGCCGATATCCGCCAGCACCAAACGCCCGATATGCCCCGCCGCAGGTTGCAACAGATGGGCCGGTTTATATGCGCCAAAAGCGATGCAGGCGCTGAAATGCGGCACAGCGGACAGCAAAGCACCACTGTCGCTCTCGACCCCGCTCGGCAAATCGACCGCATGGCGGATCGCCGCCGCCCCGGCCAGCGCACACAGCCGCACCGCCACCGCGTCGTCCAAACCGCGCGCCAAGCCAGTGCCGAACAACGCATCCACCAGTTGCGTCGCTGGCGCAGCGGTCATCACATCCTCGACCAGCCCGCCCCATGCCGCCCGCGCGCGCTGGCTCGATACAGTCCGGCTTTCGCCCAAGGCCGCCACCCGCACCGGCACGCCACGATCGCGCAAGATCCGCGCGATCACATAGCCGTCGCCGCCATTATTGCCCGGCCCGCATAGCACCAGCGCATCCCGCTTATGCCCCGCCCGCCAGATGATCGCCGCCGCCGCCGCGCCCGCCGTCTCCATCAACCCATAATCATCGACGCCCGCATCGAAAGCCGCCTGCTCCGCCGCGCGCATCTGCGCTGCCGTCAGGATCGGCCCGCCGGTCATCGCCCGGAACCGGCCATCCGTGCCGGCAGCCGATAGCGATCGTCGCCAGCAACCACCTCTATCCGCTTGTCATCCACTATGGTGAGCTTCGCCGCCTCCGCGCCATCGGCGGCTTCCAACCCGCGCCCATCCGCCAACACGCGAAAGCGGCGAAAGCCACCGTCGGGATGCCGGATCGTCAACATCTCGCCCGCACGCTCGACCAGGCAATCGCGCGCCCATCCGCCCGACCCTGCCAGGGCGCAATCCGCCTTGCCGTCATCGACCGGCGCCGCATCTGCCGCAACAACAGAATTATCGCGCGAAGATGCCGCCTCGCCACCACAACCCGCCAGCAGCATCAAAGCCGCCACCCCCATTCCGCCACGTATCATGCCAATCGGCTCCTGCATGCCAGCACCACTGGCCCCAATATCGCTGCGAACCGCGCCTGTCCGGCGGCGTCGCCGACCAGATCCTGCCGCATCTCCACGCCCAGATAAGGGATGCCATTGGCTTCGGGATGGCGGTTCATCGTCGCATTGAGCACTGTCCCGGCATAGGGCAACTGGTCGCCGACCATCAGCCCCGCCGCCTCCAGGAGAGGAATGGCGATCCGCGCGGCGCGATCGTCCTGATTATACAGCACGCCGATGTCCCAAGGCCGCTGCTGCCCCGGATCGCTCGCTAGCCGGGGCGTGAAACTATGGACCGACAGGATGAATGGCGACGTCATGCCCGCCAGCAGCGTCGCCACGCGTTGATGATAGGGATGGTGAAAGCGCATCATGCGCGCAGCCAGATCCGCATCACGATTGCCGGGGATCGCATGGCCATCGCTCATCACCGGCAGCAGGCCCGGCGCATCCTCCTCGCGGTTGAGGTCGATCACCAGCCGCGACACGCCGCCCAATATCGCCGTTGCGCCCAACTGCACCGCCAGCAGCCGGCTGACCTCCGCCACCCCGATGTCGATCGCGACATGCTCGCGCAGCAAAGCCGGGTCGATGCCTAGATCAATATCATCCGGCACATGCGCCGATGCATGATCGCCCACGATCAGCAGGTCCAGTCCGCCGCCGTCAATCTGTGTGTAGGCTTCGCTCATGCGCACCTGATCCGCGTTTCCATCACCCACCAATCGGGCCGTGCCTGTCGCACCGCCTGCGCCGCCGCCGCCAAGGCGCGGTCGCTACGAAACAACCCAAAGCAGGTCGCGCCCGATCCCGACATGCGCGCCAGCAGCACATCCTCCTGCGCCGCCAGCGTCGCCAGCACATCGCCAATCACCGGCGCGATCGCCAGCGCAGGCGCTTCCAGATCGTTCCGCCCGCCATCCCGCAACACCCCCAGGCTGGAGCCATCCAGCGGCCCGCGATCGACCCGGTCCCATCCGGCGAATATCTGCGCGGTCGATACGCCGACGCCCGGATTGACCAGCAGCATCGGGCATGCGTCCAGCCCCTCGACCGCATGACGCATCAGCCTCTCGCCGCGACCGCCGACCATCTGCGTCATGCTGGTCACACAGGCCGGCACATCCGATCCCAAGTCCAGCGCCAGCCCTGTCAATTCATCCGGCTCGATCCGCACATCCCATAACCGCGCCAGCAGTCGCAGCGTCGCCGCCGCATCCGCCGACCCGCCGCCGATCCCGGACGCCACCGGCAGATTTTTGGTCAGCCGTATCGCAGCCCCGCGCTGCTCGCCCAGATAGGACTGCAACGCCCGCGCCGCCCGCATCACCAGATTGTCCGCGCCCGCGTCCAGCGTTGCCCCGAACGGCCCGTCGATCGTCAGGTCGATCGCGCCATCCTCATTCTCCCAACCCTGCAACCGATCGCCATCGTCCGCAAAAACGAACAGGCTCTCCAGCGCATGATAGCCATCGTCCCGGCGCGCGCGCACATGCAGCGCGACATTGACCTTGGCATAGGCGATTTCGGTCACGGGCGTCGTCAACGTCTCACCATCCAGCCCTGCGTCAGGGTGCGGCATATTCGGGCCTCATCCCCATTGTGCGCTTCGCCGCCAGCCGCGTGGCGACGTCACCTTCTGCGAAGACCGATGCCGCGGCCCAGGCGTAGCGCGCCTCATAGCGCCGCCCCGCAACCCACAGCGCATCGCCCAGATGTTCGTTGATCGTGCTGTCGGTCGGCGCCGCCGCCGCCGCGCGCTCCAATACCGGCACTGCGGCATCGACATCGCCCGTCACGAACTGCGCCCAGCCCAGCGAATCGGTGATCGATGCATCCTGCGGCTTCAATGCGCTCGCCTTCTTGAGCAATTCCAGCGCCGCTGCGACATTCTGCCTCCGCTCGATCTGCGCATAGCCCAGATAATTGAGGATCACCGGCTCATTGGGCGCGATCTTCGCCGCCCGCTCCAGCACCGCACGCGCCTCGTCCCATCTTTTGCCCTGTTCCAGCGCGCTTCCCTCGAACAGCAGCAGCGTCCAGGGCAGTTGATCGTCCGCATAGCCCGCCTGCGCCGCCCGGAACGCCGCCGCTGCACCGTCGAAATCATCGCGTTGCGCCAGCAGTCGCCCCAGCCGCACCTGCCGCTCCGCCTCCGCGCCCGGTGCCGCCGCCTGCGCGCGCGCCAGCGCCAGCGCGCCATCCATGTCCCCCGCCGCCGCCAGCGCATCGATCAACTCGGCCTGCGCGAGCGCACCATACCAGCCATCGACCGGCACTTTCCGCGCCTCAGCAACCCCGCCCGCCGCATGACCCTGCGCCGTCAGCAAACGGGCCGCAACGATATGGATTTCGGGGCCGGTGGGATCGGCGAAGGTGGCGATCCGCGCCAACCGAAGCCCCAATGTGGAACTGTCGGCATCGGACGACACATCGACCGCCAGCCGCGCCAGCAACCGCGCGAATCCCTGCGCCGGCGTCGTCGCTGCGCCAGCCGCCTTCAACCCCTTGCCTTTTTCGATGTCGGCGCGGGCCTGCGCGAAATTGGCGCTGCCCACCGGCAACAGGGTCAAGGCTTCGGTCTTCGCGCCGCGCGCCGCAAATTGACCGGCAAAGGCCACCCGCAACGCCGCGCCATCGCCGCTGCGCACGGCCAGCGCCCGTCGCGCCGCGGGCGCCGCCGTCGCCAAGTCGCCCCGCGCCAGCGCCTGCAAAGCCGCATGTTCATCGGCATAGCGCAGCCCCAGCGCCGCGAAACGATCCTTCCCGTCGATCACCGGCGGCGCATATTGCCCCTCGCCCAGCGATATCCAGCTACGGATGATCGGAGTCAGAAAGGCGAAATTGCCTTCCTCGAGCATCCGGTCGGTCAAGGTCCGCGCGTCCGCCCAATCCTTGGCCGACAGCGCCTCCCCGATCAGCAGCAGCGTCCCGTCGCGCGGCAACGCTCCCGCGCCGTCCAGCAGCGCCGCCGACTGCCGCGCGAGCAGCCGATCCCCGCTTTCCAGCGCCTGGACATAGGATCGCCGGGCGATCTCGATCCGCGCCGGGTCCTGCTTCAACGCCTCGCGATAGCTGGCGACCGCCAGCCCCAACGCCCCGTCCCCGTCCGCCATCCGCGCCCGGGCATAAGCGTGGAGCGCGCCATTTCGGGCCATGGCGCGATCGACCGACGCCCCCGCCATGGTCGGAACCACCGCCGCGGTCGTCAGCATCAGCAACAGGGTCAGGCGCTTACATATTCGGATAATTTGGTCCTCCGCCGCCTTCCGGCACGACCCAGTTGATATTCTGGGTCGGGTCCTTGATATCGCACGTCTTGCAGTGGACGCAATTTTGCGCGTTGATCTGGAACCGGGGATTGCCCTCTTCCTGACCCACCACTTCATAAACCCCTGCGGGACAGTAACGCTGCGCCGGCTCGTCATAAAGGGGCAGATTATAGCTGATCGGGATCGTCGGATCTTTCAGCTGCAAATGGACCGGCTGGTCCTCCTCATGATTGGTGTTGCTCAGGAACACCGACGACAGCCGGTCGAAACTCACGACGCCATCGGGCTTGGGATAGGCGATCTTCGCGCAGCTATCCTTCCGCCAGATTTTCTCATTGTCAGCCTTGTGCTTCATCGTGAAAGGCAGGCCGATCTTGAGCGTCCGCATCCACATGTCGATGCCCGCCAGCAGCGTGCCGATCGTGCCGCCGAACTTCGACAGCAACGGCTCGGCATTCTTCACCGGCTTTAATTCGTCCGCGATCCAGCTCGACCGCAGGCGCAGTTCATAATCGTCCAGCACATCGCGCGCGCGCTCATTCTGGATCGCCTCGAACGCCGCCTCGGCCGCCAGCATCCCCGACTTCATCGCCGTATGCGTGCCCTTGATCCGGGGCACGTTCACAAAGCCCGCCGAACAGCCGATCAGCGCGCCGCCGGGGAAGACCAGCTTGGGGATCGACTGCCAGCCGCCCTCGTTGATCGCCCGCGCGCCATAAGACACGCGGCGACCGCCTTCCAGGAACTTGCGGATGTCCGGGTGCTGCTTCCAGCGCTGGAATTCCTCGAACGGATAAAGATGCGGATTGCGATAGCCCAACCCAACCACGAACCCCAAAGCCACCTGCCCATTGGCCTGATGATAGAGGAAGCCGCCGCCATAGGCATCGGTCAGCGGCCAGCCCTGCGAATGGATGACCAGCCCCGGCTGATGCAGCGCGGGATCGATGTCCCACAATTCCTTCATGCCCAGGCCATAGACCTGCGGTTCGCTGTCCGCATCCAGCGCGAACTGGCGCTTCAAAACTTTGGTCAGGTGGCCGCGTGCGCCTTCGGCGAAGAAGGTATATTTGGCGTGCAGTTCCAGGCCGGGCTGATAGTCGCCCTTATGGTTGCCCTCTCGATCGACGCCCATGTCGCCGGTCGCCACGCCCTTCACGCTGCCATCCTCATTATAGAGGATTTCGGCCGCCGCAAATCCGGGGAAGATTTCGACGCCCAGCCCCTCGGCCTGCTCCGCCAGCCAGCGGCACAGATTGCCCAGCGATCCGGTATAGGTGCCCTTATTGTGCATCCAGCCCGGCGTCAGGATGTGCGGCATCGCCATCTTGCCGGTCTTGGTCAGGAACCAATGCTGATTATCCGTCACCGGCACGTCGGCCAGGCTGCATCCCATATCGCGCCATTCCGGCAGCAATTCGTCCAGCGCCTTGGGGTCGATCACCGCGCCCGACAGGATATGGGCGCCGATTTCCGACCCCTTTTCCAGCACGCAGACCGCCAGTTCCTGGCCGGTATCATTCGCCAACTGCTTCAACCGGATGGCCGCCGACAGACCGGCCGGTCCGCCGCCGACGATGACGATGTCATAGGGCATCGATTCCCGTTCGCTCATTCATCCCTCCATAGGGCGACCGGCGGGCTGCACCCCGTCCTCTCCAATCGCCGCATTAGTCCAACAGTTTACCAGTCAAGGCGATGAAGCACCTTGACCCCCTCGTCAACCTCTGGCCCTAACAGTTCGTGATGCGGGGATTATTGCAGGATGATGCGGCCAACGCCGACGCCTATCTGGCGTGGTGGCAGCTTGCAGGCGTGGACAGCGCCATAGGCGAATCGCCCGTCAACTGGCTGCGCCCGGTGGCCCCGCGCCCGGCGGCCGCGGCGACCACAGTCCCTGTCACAGAGAAACCGCGAACCCTCGAATCGTTCCTCGCCTGGCTCGCCAATGATCCTGCCCAGCCCGAACGCCGCTGGGTGGGGGAGCAGATCGCGCCGACAGGCAGGGCGCAGGCGGAGCTGATGGTCGTGACCGACCTGCCCGATCCTGCTGATATGAGCGAAGGCCGCCTGCTGGCCGATCGTGCCGGTCTGTTGTTCGACGCCATGCTCCGCGCCATCGGCTTAGACCGCGACGCCATCCACCTCGCCTCGCTCTTCACCGCCCGTCCGCCCGGCGGCATGGTGGAGGCGTCGGACCTCGCCCACGCGGCCGATCGTATGCGCACCCATGTCGCACTTGCCCAACCGCGCCGCCTGCTGCTGCTGGGCGACCGGACGATCCGTGCGCTGATGCCGACAGACGGAGCATCATCGGGCAATAGTTTACGCCAATTTAATCATGATGGCGGCAATGTGCCCGTCGTCGCCACCTTCCACCCCCGGCTGCTGCTCACCCAGCCCGCAGCCAAGGCGGAATGTTGGCGCACCCTGCAAAGCCTGATCGAGGAAACCCGTCCGTGATTCGCGCAGCGACCCAAATATCCCGTCTCGCCCTGATCGCCATGGGGCTGGCCGCCGCGCTTCCAGCCCAGGCCGACACCGCCCCCGTCCTGCCGACCCTCGCCACCGAAACCTCCCCACTGCAACTGAGCGACGGCGACAAAGCCCGCTACCGCGCCATCTTCACCGCGATCCAGGCGCAGCAATGGGTCGATGCCAAGGCGATGATCGCCGCGCTCGACCCGCAGGACGCTGTTCGTCCGCTCGCGCTCTCCGAAATCTATCTGGCGAAGGGATCGCCCAGGGTCGAACTGTTCGACCTGCTCGATCTGGTCAACAAGGCCGCCTGGCTGCCCAAGGCGGACCAACTGTCCCGCCTGGCGCAAAAGCGCGGCGCGACCATCCTGCCGACCCTGCCGCAGATCCAGAAGATGGTCTGGCTCGGCGCCGCCCCGCGCCGCCAATATGTCGCCGCGACCAAGACCGACGCGCTGGCGCAGGCGCTCGCGGGTCAGATCCAGACCTATGTGAAGAATGACGATCCGATTGGCGCGGAAGCCCTGCTAGCCACCGGCGAAGCGGGCCTGACATCGGAAGGCCTGACCGAAGTGCGCCAGCGCGTCGCCTGGGCCTATTATATCGAAAATGACGATGTGAACGCCCGCCGCATGGCCACGCGCGCACTCGAAACACGCACCGGCGGCGACTGGATGGTGCAGGCGCACTGGACCAATGGCCTGGCCTCCTGGCGTCAGAACGACTGCCGCACCGCCGCCCCCGCCTTCGCCAATGTCGCCGCGCTGGCGGGTGACGCCGACATGCGTGCGGCGGGCGCCTATTGGGCCTCACGCGCCTATATGGTCTGCGGCGAGGCGGAAAAGGTCGCCGCCTATCTGAAGCAGGCCGCTCGCTCGGACGAAACCTTTTACGGCCTGCTCGCCCGCGAATCGCTGGGCATGCCGATGCAGGTCGCGGCCCTGGTCAGCCGTTTCAGCGACATGGACTGGCGCGTGTTGAAGGACAGCCCCAATGTCCGTGCCGCCATTGCCCTCTCGGCGATCGGCGACAACAGCCGCGCCGACGAAGCGCTCCGCTATCAGGCGAAGATCGGCGGCCCCGCCCAATATGACGCGATCCTCCGCCTCGCTGGCGCGCTCAGCCTGCCCGCAACGCAATTGTGGCTTGCCCATAACGGCCCGGCCGGCAAGCAACCCGCCAGCTTCGCCCGCTTCCCGGCGCCGAACTGGCGGCCCGACGGCGGCTGGCGCGTCGACCCGGCACTGATCTTCGCCCACACGCTCCAGGAATCCGGCTTCCGCTCCGATGTCGTCAGCAGCGCGGGCGCGCGCGGCCTGATGCAGGTCATGCCCGGCACCGGCGGCGACATGGGCCTGTCCTCGGCGTCGCAACTGTTCGTGCCATCGACCAACATGGAATATGGCCAGCGCTATCTGGAAACCCTGCGCGACATGAGCGCCACCGGCGGTCTGCTGCCCAAGGTGATGGCCGCCTACAATGCCGGCCCGCTCCCGGTCAGCCGCTGGAACACGCAGGTCCATGACAAGGGCGATCCGCTGCTCTTCATGGAATCGCTGCCCTATTATGAAACCCGCGCCTATGTGAACATCGTGATGCGCAATTACTGGATGTACCAGATCCAGGCGAAGGGCAGCGCCGAGTGTCTGACGGGCATGGCGCAGGGCATGTGGCCGACCTTCCCCAATGCAAAGGGCGTGAAACTGGTGCGCCTCAGCAAGGCGGACGGCCGCGCCCTATCTACAACCTCCCTGTCCACCGCCTCGCTGGGCGGCGGTTCCGACTGATGCCGATCGATGAGGGCCGGGCCTTCATTCCCGTCCGCATCGCCGTCCTCACCGTCTCCGACACGCGCGGGCTGGCCGAAGACCGTTCCGGCGATGCCCTGATCGAACGGTTGGAAAGCGCCGGCCATATCCTCGCCGACCGCTATATCGAGCGCGACGACCGCTCCGCCATCGTCGCCCGGCTCCATGCCTGGATCGACGATCCAGAAATCGACGTCATCCTCACCACCGGCGGCACCGGCGTCACCGGTCGCGACGTCACGCCCGAAGCGCTCGCCCAAGTGCAGGATAAGGAAATCCCTGGTTTCGGCGAGCTGTTCCGCTGGCTCAGCTATCAAAGCATCGGCACCTCCACCATCCAGTCCCGCGCCACCGCCTGCGTCGCCCGCGGCACCTATATCTTTGCGCTGCCCGGCTCGACCGGCGCGGTGAAGGACGCCTGGGACGGCATCCTGGTCACTCAACTCGACAGCCGCTTCCGCCCCTGCAACTTCGTCGAACTCATGCCGCGCCTGACGGAACGATAAAGTCAAGTCAACGGCAATTAGTTAGCCAACTAATTAAATTCGTATAGGCGATTCAACTGTCGCACTCGCTGTATCATTTGACAGCCCGTTCCGCATATGTTCTATCGCTTCATGGCGATCGAAAAGGGCAGAGGCGCAACGCTGAACGGCGACAGCCACCGCTTCAACCTGCCCCAGCGGGAAGCTGACGGCGACTGGCTCGACGCGATCGAACATCTGGACGGCCCAATCCCGCGCCGCCGCACCCAGGTGACTATCGAACATCCCCGCACCATCCTGACCCGCAACGCCAGCCCGGACATCGGCTTTTCCCAATCGATCAACGCCTATCGCGGCTGCGAGCATGGCTGCATCTACTGCTTCGCCCGGCCGTCCCACGCCTATCACGACCTGTCGCCCGGCCTCGATTTCGAAACCAAACTCTTCGCCAAGCCCGATGCTGCAAAGCTGCTTCGCGCCGAACTGTCGAAGCGTAGCTATGTCGTCGCGCCGATCGCCATGGGCACCAATACCGACCCCTATCAGCCGATCGAAAAGGACTGGCGGATCACGCGGGACATATTGGAATTGCTGGTCGAAACCGGCCACCCCACCTTCATCACCACCAAGTCCGACCGCATCTTGCGCGACATCGACCTGCTCGCCGATCTGGCCCGCGACGGCCTTGTGGCGGTGATGGTTTCCGTCACCAGCCTCGATCCCGCGGTCGCCCGCACCCTGGAACCCCGCGCGCCCCATCCGCTGCGCCGGATCGACGCGATCCGCCAGCTATCGGCGGCCGGCATCCCCGTGACCGCCAGCATCTCGCCGGTCATCCCGGCCATCACCGACCATGAGATAGAAGCCTTGGTCGCCCGCGTGGCGGAGGCGGGCGCAAGAGAGGTGAGCTACATCCCCGTCCGCCTGCCGCACGAGGTCGCCCCGCTGTTCCGCGCCTGGCTCGACACCCACTATCCCGACCGCGCAGCCAAGGTGATGGAAATCATCAACGACCTGCGCGGCGGCCGCGACAACGACCCTAGTTTCGGCACCCGCATGCGCGGCCAGGGCGTCTGGGCCGACCTCCTCCGCACCCGCTTCACCAAGGCCCGCAAGCGCGCAGGCCTTGGCGCGGAACGGCTGACGCTGCGCACCGACCTCTTCCACCCGCCGGAAGGCGCGCAGATGCGGTTGTTTTAGGGCTCGTTCTTTTCGTCATCCCAGCGAAGGCTGGGGTCTCGTGCTGAGGCACGCGACCGTTGAACCTACACTTCCCAAACCTATCGCGCCATCGCCTGAGACCCCAGCCTTCGCTGGGGTGACGGTCATCGGGCTTTCGCCTTCCGTAGGCCTGCCCGCCACCCGCCATCGAAAAATATCACCCCACCAACCGCATCGCCGTCCGCCGGGTCCGCGTCTTATAACCGTCCGCCTTCACGTCCATCCGCTCGAACCGCTGGATCGACAGCCCCTTGATCGTGGAGATCGCGTCCACCTGATCCGCACCCAGACTATATTGGTCGCCCAGGAACAGCCGCGCCGCCTGCCCGTCGCCCACCGGCGCGCGCAGGAACACTTCGCTCCGCCCGCCACTGGCCCCGGCCAGCAGCGCCGCCAGCGCCTCGACCGCCTGCGGCGTCTCCACGTCGACCGTCAATTCCATCCTCGACGCGCTGGCGATCGCGCGGAACGGCTCGACCCCCCGCACCGTCACGCGCGGCGTTTCCTCGCCCGGCAACCGGTCCAGTTCCACCACCAGCAGCGCGCAATCGCCGTCGGCGGCCAATTCCTCGATCGCCTTGCACGCGCCCTCGTCGAAGCAACTCGCCTGAAACTGGCCGCTCTGGTCGGAGAAGGTGGCATTGGCATAGCGCGCCCCGCGCTTGGTTTCGCGCCAGCGCACATCCTCGACCATCGCCGCCATGATCGTCATCGCGCGCCCATCGGCGTTGGGCGCGGGCATCGGCGCCTGGCACACCGCGCCATAGCTGCGCGCGCCCCGCGCTTCGGCCAGATGCTTGTATCGATCGACCGGATGGGCCGAGAAATAGAAGCCGAACGCCTCCTTCTCCTGCGCCATGCGGTCCGCCACCGTCCAGGCCTGATGCGGGGGCACCCGCACATCGGCATGGGGCGTTTCAACGTCGCCAAACAGCCCACCCTGCCCGCTCTCGCGCGCCTGCGCATTGCTCGAAGCTACCGAAAGGATCGTCTCCGCCGCCGCATGCACCCCCGCCCGATCGGCATATATGCCGTCGAAAGCCCCCGCCGCCGCCAGGCTTTCCAACTGCCGCCGGTTGAGCAACCGCGGCTCGATCCGGTCAGCGAAATCATCCAGGCTCTTGAACGGCCCCGCCGCCTCGCGCTCGGCGACGAGCTGCTCCATCGCCTTCTCGCCCACGCCCTTGAGGCCGCCCAGCGCATAGCGCACGGCAAAGCCCAGTCGCTTGTCCTCGCCCTCGCAGGGCACAGCCTCGACCGTGAAGTCCGCCTGGCTGCGGTTGAGATCGGGTGCCAGGCAGGTCAGCCCCATCCGCCGCATATCGTCCACGAATACGGTGAGCTTCTCGGTCAGGTGGATATCGAACGCCATCGACCCGGCATAGAATTCCGCCGGATAATGCGCCTTCAGCCACGCCGTCTGATAGGCCAGCAGCGCGTAAGCGGCGGCGTGCGACTTGTTGAAGCCATAGCCTGCGAACTTGTCGATCAAATCGAACAGCTCGTTCGCCTTGGCCGGCTTGATGTCGCTCGCGGCGCAGCCCTCAACGAAGCGCGACCGCTGCGCGTCCATCTCCGCCTTCACCTTCTTGCCCATCGCGCGGCGCAACAGGTCCGCGTCGCCCAGGCTGTAACCGGCCAATATCTGCGCGGCCTGCATCACCTGTTCCTGATAGACGAAGATGCCATATGTTTCTTCGAGGATCGGCTTCAGCAATATGTGCGGATATTCAATCTCTTCCTGCCCGTTCTTGCGCCGCCCGAACATTGGGATATTGTCCATCGGGCCAGGACGATAGAGCGACACGAGCGCAATGATGTCGCCGAAATTAGTCGGTTTAACCGCCGCCAGCGTCTTGCGCATCCCTTCGGATTCCAGCTGGAACACGCCGACCGTGTCGCCGCGCTGGAGTAGGTCGTAAACCGCCGTATCGTCCCAGGCGAGCGTGTCGAGATCGACCGTCACGCCCCGCGCCGCCAGCAATTGCACCGCCTTCTGCAACACCGACAGCGTCTTCAGACCCAGAAAGTCGAACTTCACCAGCCCCGCGCCCTCGACATATTTCATGTCGAACTGCGTCACCGGCATGTCCGATCGCGGATCACGATAGAGCGGCACCAACTGCTGCAAAGGCCGGTCGCCGATCACCACGCCGGCCGCATGGGTCGAACTGTGGCGCGGAAAACCCTCCAATTTCATCGCATAGTCGATCAGTCGGCGGACCTGCTTGTCATTGTCATATTCCGCCCGAAACTCGGCCACGCCGTTCAGCGACCGCTCCAATGTCCACGGATCGGTCGGATGATTGGGCACCAGCTTGGCGAGCCGGTCCACCTGGCCATAGCTCATCTGGAGCACGCGCCCGGTGTCCTTCAACACCGCGCGCGCCTTCAGCTTACCGAAGGTAATGATCTGCGCCACATGGTCCGCACCATATTTCTGCTGGACATAACGGATCACCTCGCCGCGCCGGGTTTCGCAGAAATCGATGTCGAAGTCAGGCATCGACACGCGTTCCGGGTTCAGGAAGCGTTCGAACAGCAGCCCCAGTTGCAACGGATCGAGATCGGTAATCAGCAGCGCCCAGGCGACGACCGACCCCGCACCGGAACCACGACCCGGCCCCACCGGAATATCATGATCCTTCGCCCATTTGATGAAGTCGGCGACGATCAGGAAATAGCCCGGAAAACCCATCTGGATGATGATGTCCGTCTCGAACTTGAGGCGCTCGATATAGGGTCGGCGCGCCTCATCCGCGATGATGCCCAGCTTTGCCAGACGCGCGTCCAGTCCGGCGCTCGCCAGGTCGCGCAGCATCGCCGCTTCGCCCTCGATATCGCCGGCCAGGCTGGGCAGGATCGGCTTGCGCTTGGGCGCGGCCACCGCGCAGCGCTGCGCGACCACCAGCGTATTGGCCAGCGCTTCGGGCAGATCCTCGAACAGGCGCTTCATCTCGCCTGCCGGCTTCATCCAGGCGTCGGGCGAACTGGTGCGGCGGTCAGGCATATCGACATAGGCGCTGTCGGCGATGCACAGCATGACGTCATGCGCCTCGTGGAAATGCGGCTCGGTAAAACAGGTGGGATTGGTCGCCACCAGCGGCAGGTTGCGATCATAGGCCAGGTCGAGCAGATACGGCTCCGCCTTGCCCTCCACCGGGTCGAGCCGGCGGCAAATTTCGACATACAGCCGATCGGGAAACAGCGCCTCCAGCCGCTCGACATAGGCCATCGCCGCGTCAGGCTGGTCCTCCGCGAACAGCCGCGCCAAAGCGCCCTCGCCCCCCGCCGTCAGGGCGATGACGCCATCGGTCCGCCCCGCCAGCGCCTCTATCGTTACATGCGGCACCTCCTCGACGGGCCGGTCGAGATGCGCCATGGATACCAAAGCGCAGATATTCTCATATCCTGCGGCATCCTGCGCATAGAGCGCCAGCCAGTCATGCATCGGCGCATTGGCGGGCCGCCCCGGCCGCAACACGCCCAGCATCGCGCCGATGATCGGCTGCACGCCTTCATCCTTGCACCCGTCGGAAAAGGCCATCGATCCATACAGCCCGTTGCGGTCCGTGATCGCCGCTGCTGGGAAACCCAATGCCTTGGCCTGCTTGGCGATCTTCTTGGGATCGATCGCTCCTTCCAGCATGGTGTAAGAGGAAAAGACGCGCAGCGGTACAAAGGGAGCATGGGGCATGTCGGCCAATCTAGGGCCGATGGCTGATTCGGCCCACCCCTTCGACGACGAAATCTGTGGGTAAGCCACAACGACCCAATGCTTAACAGATTACTAACCTGTCGCCGCTATCGCTGCTGCTATCATGCGTCTCTCCACGATCACCAACTGGGCCTATGGGGCCACCGTCGCTCTCACCCTTTGTTCCGGCGCCACCATGCTGATGGCGTCCAGCGCCGAGGAACGCGAGCGCGCCGCGGTCGCGCAGCGCGCGACCTTCGACCAGGCGACCGCCACCTTGGAGGAGGATGTTTATCGCCTGACCGAACAGGCCCGTGGCTTCGTCATCAGCGGCGATCCCAGCCATCTGATCGCCTATCGTCGCGAAAAGGAGGCGCTGCGTTCGGTCGAACAGCGCATCGCCCATCTACGCGATGTCGGCGCCAGCGAAGCCGAACTGACCGCCTTGCGCCAGGCCATGCACTGGGCGGACGCGCTGACCGAAGAGCAGGAAACAGCCATCCGGGCCGCTGAGGCGAACGATGGCAGGACCGCCCGCACCATATTGTTCGGCGACGAATATGGCCGGGAACTGGACCGGGTTGCTGCACAGGTCGGCAAATTCCAATATATGCTCGACCAGCGCACCGATCATGCCGTGACCCGCGCCACCGACACCGCCCGGCAATGGCGCACCATGTCCGAAATCATGCTGGGCATGACGGCGCTGTTGTTCCTGTGTGTTCTCTATTTCATCCTGAAACAGCGCATCCTGCGGCCGGTCGTGCGCCTGAGCGATGTCGTCACCCGCCTGGCCGCGCAGGATTATGACGCCATTCCGCCCGATACCGCCCATGTCGATGAAATCGGCGACATGGCGCAGGCGATCCGCATCTTTCGCGAAAACGGGCTGGAACGGCAACGGCTGGAGAAGGAGCGCGACGCCGACCGCATGATGCGCGACCTGATCTCGCGCCTGACGCAACGGCTCCAGGGCTGCGACAATGTCAGCGACCTGGTCGATGTCGTGCGCCGCTTCGCCCCGGAAATCGCGCCTGACTTTCCGGGCCGGCTCTATATCCACGACAATCGCCGCAACGCCATGGCCCAGGCGTGCGACTGGCTCTCCCCCGCTTATTCGCGCGGCGAATTTCCGCCCTCGGCCTGCTGGGCGCTGCGGCGCGGCCAGACCCACCGGCCGATCGGCGAGATGGTCGACATACCGTGTGAACATCTGGGCGTGGTGGAAAGCGTCAGCACCATCTGCATCCCGCTCGCCGCGCAGGGCGAAAGCATCGGCATGCTCTATTATGAGGAGCCGACGAACAGCAGCGCCGACCATCTGGAACGCACCGGCCAGTATCTCGATATGCTGGCGGAAAATATCGGCCTGGCGCTCGCCAATCTGCGCCTGCGCGACGCGCTGCGGGAAATGGCGATGGCCGATGCGCTGACCGGCCTGCCCAACCGGCGCCAGTTCGACGCCATGCTTCAGACCCTGGTGCAGGACGCCGATCGCCACGGCGCGCCGCTGGCTTGCCTGATGGTCGATATCGACCATTTCAAACGGTTCAACGACAGCTATGGCCATGATGCGGGCGACGCCGTGCTGCGCGCCGTGGGCAATGTGCTGGGCGATTCGCTACGCGAACATGGCCACGCCTTCCGTCTGGGCGGCGAGGAGTTCGTCATTCTGATGCCGGGCTTCAACCTCGATCAGGCGCTTGGCCGAGCGATGCAGATCCAGCGGCGCATTCAGGATTTGCGCCTGGGGCATAATGGCAAGGAACTGGGTCCGATCACGGCCTCCTTCGGCCTGTCCGCCTTCCCCGATCATGGCCGGCCCGACCGGCTGCTCCAGACCGCCGACGCCGCGCTGCTACGCGCCAAGTCTGAAGGCCGGGACCGCATCCTCGTGGCGACCGTGCGGGATGGCGCGTCCGCGGCGGCTTAAGCGCCCTGCAGCACGCCTTCGTGCAGCCGAACGACGCGGTCCATCTTCTGCGCCAGCCGCTCATTATGCGTCGCAACCAGCGCGGCGGAGCCTTCCCCGCGCACCAGTCGCAGAAATTCCGACAGCACAACGTCCGCCGTCCGCTCGTCCAGATTACCGGTCGGCTCATCCGCCAGCACCAGCGCAGGCCGGTTGGCCAACGCACGTGCGACGGCGACGCGCTGCTGCTCGCCCCCTGACAACTGGCTCGGCCGATGGTCGAGCCGATGGCCCAGCCCCAGCGCCGTCAGCAGCGATTCCGCCCGCGCCTTGGCCGCGCCCATCTCCACGTCGCGGATCACCTGCGGCAGGATGACATTCTCGGTCGCGTTGAAATCGGGCAGCAGATGGTGGAACTGATAGACGAAGCCCAGCGCATCGCGGCGCAACCGGGTGCGGCCGTCATTGTCCAGCTTCGCCGCTTCCTCGCCATCGATGCGGATCGAACCGTCGAACCCGCCCTCCAGCAGCCCGACCGCCTGCAACAGCGTCGATTTGCCCGAACCGGACGGCCCCAGCAACGCGACGATCTCGCCCGGCCCGACGGTCAGGTCGATGCCGCGCAGCACGTCGATGGTGACGCCGCCCTGGGTGAAGCTGCGAGCAAGGCCCGTGACCTTCAGGATATCATTCATAACGCAGCACCTGGACAGGATCGGTATTGGCGGCCTTGAAGGCCGGATAGAGCGTGGCCAGGAAGCTGAAGACCAGCGCCATGACACAGATTACGGTGATCTCTACCGGATCGGGCTGCGATGGCAGTTCGGTCAGGAATCGGATCGAGGGGTCCCACAGATTCTGCCCCGTCACGAACTGGATCGCATTGACCAGGCTCTGACGGAAGAAGAGGAAGGTGAAGCCCAGCACCATGCCGGCCACCATGCCCAGCGTGCCGATGGTGACGCCCACCGTCATGAATATCTTGACCAGCCCGACCCGGCTCGCCCCCATCGTCCGCAATATGGCGATGTCGCGGGTCTTGGCGCGCACCAGCATGATGAGCGAGGAGAGGATGTTGAACACCGCCACCAGCACGATGATCGACAGCACGACGAACATCGCCACCCGCTCCACCGCCAGCGCCTCGAACAGCGATGCGTTCATCTGCCGCCAGTCGGTGATGGCCGCGCGGCCGGCGACCTTGCCCGCCAGCGGCTCCAATATCTGGCCGACCCTGTCGGGATCGATCGTCTCGACCTCGATCATGCTGACCACATCGCCCAGCAGCAACAGCGTCTGGGCGTCCTCGACCGGCATGACCACCATGGCCTTGTCATAATCATAGATGCCGACCTCGAAGATCGCGGCGACCTGATAGGCGACCTGCCGCGGCACAGTGCCGAACGGCGTCGATCGTCCGGCCGGATTGACGATGGTCAGGCTGTCACCCAGTTGAACGCCCATATTCTCGGCCAGCCGCGACCCGATGCCGATCTTGCCCGCATTGGCGACCAGATTGTCCAGGCTACCGGCCAGAACCTTGCCCTTGAGCGTCTTGTTGGCGCGAATGTCGGGCACGGTCATGCCCCGCACCAGAACCGCCTCCACCCGGCCGTTGAATGTCGCGAGCAGCGGCTGTTCGATCATCGGCGTGGCGCTGGTGACGCCGGGCGTCGCTCTCGCCTGCTTCAGCACGGACTGCCAGTCGGGCAGGCGCCCGCCATAGCCCTGCACGACGGCGTGACCGTTCAGGCCGACGATCTTGTCGAACAGCTCGGCGCGAAAGCCGTTCATGACGCTCATCACGATGATGAGCGCGGCGACACCCAGCATGACCGCGGCCAGGCTAATGCCGGCGACAAGGAAGATGAAGCCCTCCCCCTTGCCCGGCAACAGGTAGCGCTTGGCGATCATGCGTTCGTAACGGGATAGAATCATGTGGCGCGAACGGCCCCTTGCAGGATGATGTGCCTGACGCTCTAGGCATGGCGACCTGTCACGGCAAGCATTGCCGGATTGTTGCATCACGGCCACAGCGACGAACGGAAAATAGCACGGCCCGGATTTTGCCCGTGACTCGGCCCCCCGTCAGTCATAGCAAGACAACCGAAGCACAGGTAAATGGCCGTGGTTCAGGGATACTGCATCCCGCTTCGAGCTTAGGGGGCTGAGAAGCGGTTGAGGCAGGCCAAGGGGGAGACGAGCAATCGTCCATTAAACACCCGGATCGTGACAACACGATCCGGGTGTTTTTTATTGCCTCTTCTTTACGGCATCATGACGGCGCAGACGATAGGACAAAGCGTCCACCCTCGCCTTTGCCGATCCCGCAAACAGGGCCGCGCCGCCCTCTTGAAACCTTTTACGTCCAAACCATATCCATCCCGTCCGGCCGCCATCATGGGGCCGGGCATGGTATCGCCGGACGCCTGTCGCAGGGTTCGGTTTGTTCATTTTGCTCTTTGGGAGATTATGACAATGCGTGGTTTTGACCTCACCCCCTATCGCCGCTCCACCGTTGGTTTCGATCGTCTGTTCGACCTGATCGAAAACAACGCCCGGCTGGCGCAGGGTGACAATTATCCGCCCTTCAACATCGAACGTCTGTCGGAGGATCGCTATCGCGTGACCCTGGCCGTCGCCGGCTTCCGCCCGGAAGAGATCGATATCACCGCCCAGCAGAATCTGCTCCAAGTGGTCGGTCGCAAGGACGACGCCCCGTCGGCGGATCGCTCCAAATTCCTGCATGTCGGAATCGCCAATCGCAGCTTCGAACGCCGCTTCGAACTCGCCGATTTCGTGCGCGTGGAAAAGGCTGACCTGGCTGATGGCCTGCTGACGATCGAGTTGGTGCGCGAAGTGCCCGAAGCGATGAAGCCCAAGAAGATCGCCGTCAATGGCGGTCAACTGGTCGACATCAACGCCAAGGACCGCGACGCCGCCTGATCCGAACATCGATGCAAGAGCGAGGGGCGCGGTCGTAAGGCCGCGCCCTTTTCATATCTCGACCTGGCTGCCCAGTTCGACGACGCGATTGGTCGGCAGGCGGAAAAACTCCATCGCGCTTTCCGCGTTGCGCAGCATCCAGGCGAAGATCTTCTCGCGCCACAGAGGCATCCCCGGCTTGGCCGAGGGCAACAACGTCTGGCGGGCGAGAAAGAAGCTGGTGTCCATCATCTTGAACGCCTGACCGCAGCCCGTGATATTCTTAAGCGCCGCGGGAACGTCTGGCTCCTGCATGAACCCATATTGCAGCACCATGCGGAAGAAGCCCCGGCCCAGATCCTCCAGCTTGCAGCGGCCGTCATCCTCGACCACCGGCACATCCTTGATCTTCACGGTCAGCAGGATGACCCGTTCGTGCAGCACCTTGTTGTGTTTGAGGTTATGCAGCAGCGCGTGCGGCACCCCATCCGGCGTCGATGTCATGAACACCGCCGTGCCCGGCACCCGTACCGCGCTGTTGGCGGCGGACGCGACGAACACCGGGATCGGCATCGCCGCTTCGCGCAACCTGTCCTGCACCAGCCGGCGGCCACGCGACCAGGTGGTCAGCAGCGTGAAGATGACGAAGCCGATCAGCAGCGGGAACCAGCCGCCGTCCGGCACCTTCGTCAGGTTCGCCGCCAGATAAGCGCCATCGACGATATAGAATACTGCCAGCACGGGCGCTGCATAATACCATTTCCAGTGCCACAGACGGTACAGCACGACGGTCAGCAGCACATTATCGATGAACATCGCGCCGGTAACGGCGATGCCATAGGCCGCGGTCAGGTTGGATGAGGTCTTGAAGGTGAGGACGAGCAGGATCACCATCACCATCAACCCCCAGTTGATGAGGGGGATGTAGATCTGGCCCGCGGTCGATGCGCTGGTATGTTCGATCCGCAGCCGCGGCATGAAGCCCAACTGGATCGCCTGCTGCGTCACCGAAAACGCGCCGGAAATGACGGCCTGCGACGCGATGATGGCGGCGAGCGTGGCCAACACGATCAGCGGCAACTGTCCCCATTGCGGCGCGAGATTATAGAAGGGGCTGTGGAGCGCCGCCGCGCCTTCGCGGAACAGCAGCGCGCCCTGTCCCATATAGTTGAGCATCAATGCGGGCAGCACGAAGGCGAGCCAGGACACCCGGATTGGATTGCGGCCGAAATGGCCCATGTCGGCATAGAGCGCTTCGGCCCCCGTCACCGCCAGCACGACCGATCCCAGGGCCAGAAAGGCCGGCAGCGGATCAGTGACGAAGAACATAACCGCCCAATAGGGGTTGAAGGCGTAGAGGATGCCCGGCGTTTTGATGATGGAAAGGACGCCCAGCGCCGCGATCGTCACGAAATAGGTGAGCATGATCGGGCCGAAAAAGGCCGCGACTCGATTGGTGCCCAAGCCCTGAATCCAAAACAGGCCAAGCAGGATGACCACCGCCACCGGCAGGATCACGGGCGCCAGATTTGGATTATAGACCGTCAGACCCTCGACCGCGGACAGCACAGACACTGCCGGGGTGATCATCGAGTCACCGTAGAAGAGCGCAGTGGCGAATACGCCCAGCAGCACGATGCCGCGCGACCAGCGCTGCGTCCTGGTCTGGCCGTTAATCAACGCCAGCAACGCCAGGCTGCCGCCCTCGCCCTTATTGTCGGCCCGCATGATGATGCTGACATATTTCAACGTCACCACCAGCATCATCGACCAGAACATCAGGCTGATGACGCCCAATATATGGTCGGGGTCCAAGGTGAGCTTGTGATGACCGGCGAAGGTTTCGCGAAAGGCGTAGAGTGGGCTGGTGCCGATGTCGCCGAACACGATGCCGATCGCGCCGACGACCAGCTTCACCGTCGCTTTTTGCCGCCCATGACCATGACCCCCATGCTCCTCGTCATCGGAAGCCGGCGCAGTATTGGGAAGGAGGTCAGCCATGAAGGATCATGTTCGTATCGACACCCAATAGGGGGCGACTGCGGAATGGTCCGCGCGTCCCCCGTAAACCGCCGCGCCCTATCACGGCTCCATGGAGCGCGCAATGTGGACGCTGCACTGCATCATGGCCCTGCCGGAGCGCCCGATGCCAGCATGGCGTCGATACGCGCGATATTGGCCTCCAGTTCCGCTTTCACCTTGCTCCCGGCAGGGGCGCTGGCGGCGAGCGGCGCCCACAGGTCGCGCGCCGCCTGCAACTGGCCGTTGCGGGCCAGGGCGAGGCCATAAAAATAGCGGGGCGCCGGCCCTTCCGGGTCCAGCGTTAGCGCGCGGCGATAGGCGAAGTCCGCGCCGGGCGACACGACGCCGTCGGCATGGGCGACCAGGGCATTGCCCAGCCCCAGCCACAGATTGGGATCGTCGGGCGTCGCGCGCAGGCCCGACAGCAGGATATTGGCGGCTTCCCGCGTCTTGCCCTGCCGACCCAGGCCATCGGACATCATCAGCCATTGGCCCGCCGGGCCGTAGCGTTCGGCCAGCCCGCGGCGTTGCTCCGCGAGCTTCTCGTCGAACTTGTCGCCCGCGCTTTCCCTGCTGACGCGCGGTGCGCCGGCGAGGCCCGGATTGCCCTGCCAGGCATAGCCGGCCAGGCCCAGCAGCAGGGCCGCCGCGCTGATCTCCCGCGCCGATCGGGGAATACGGCCGATCAGGAGCAAGGCAATGAAGCCGCCGGCGGCGAGGCCGAAGGCGATGAACCAGCCGGTCATGCCCGCTTCCTTCGCTTGATCCGACCGCGCAGCAGAAGCAGGCCCAGGCCCAGCAACAGCAGCGGCGCAGCCCAGAGCGGCCAGAGGATCGGCGCTGCGGTCGGTTCATAGCTGACCCAGTCGCCATAGCGGGCGATCAGCCAGCTGCGGATCGCTTCGGGCTGCTCGCCCGCCATGATCCGCTCGCGAATCTGCGATCGCATGTCGCCCGCCATGCTGGCGCCCGAATCGGCGATCGACTGGCTTTGGCAGGTCAGGCAGCGGATGGTTTCCATCAGTGCCTTCGCCTTGCGCTCCAGCGCGGGGTCGGCGATCTGCCGGTCGGCATAGGGCGCGGGCGGCAGCGCGGTCTGCGCGGCCAGCGGCGTGCCAAACAGCGGCAGGGAAACCAGCGCCAGCAGGACAGCGACAACTAGCCTCATTGCACGTCCCTCAGCTTTTGCAGGATCATCGGCACGTCGTCGGCCCGGATGTCGCCGATATGCTGATAGGCGATGCGGCCCTTGCCATCGATCACGAAGGTTTCCGGCACGCCCGACGATCCCAGCGCGATCTGCACGCCGCTGCGCGCATCCAGGCCGATGCGGGCATAGGGGTTGCCGTAGCGTTTCAGGAAGGCGTCCACGTCCGGCCGGGCATCGCGGATGGCGATAGCGTCGATCTCAACCCCGGCCTTCCTAAGCGCTTCGAGCTGCGGTGCTTCGGCGGCGCAGGGCACGCACCAGCTGGCAAAGATGTTGAGCAGGCGAGGCTTCCCAGTGGCGAGTTGGACGCTGGACAGCGCCGGACGGTCAGTGGCCGCCGCGGGCAGGCTGAACGCCGGCAAGGGTTGGCCGACCAGGCGCGAATGGATGACGCGATCGTCGGGCTTGAACAGCCCGCTGGCGAACAGGCCGATAAAGCCCAGGAACAGCGCCAGCGGCAACCAGATGAGCAGCCGCCTCATAGCCGCGCCTCCCGCGCGCGCCACTTCATCAGCCAGCCGCGCCGTTCGCGCCCGACCAGCGCCAGCGCGCCGCCCAGCGCGATCATGATTCCGCCCAGCCAGATCAGGGTCACGAACGGCTTCCACCAGATGCGCAACTGCCACCGACCGCCCTCCACCTCTTCGCCCAGCACGACGTAGAGCTGGCCGTCCCAGCGGGTCAGCAAGGCCGCTTCGCTGGTGGTGGTGGGCGGCGAGGCGAAAAAGCGCGACTGCGGCCGGATCAGCACCGAAGACCCGCCGCGGCTGGCGTCCATGTCTGCCTGCAACGCGGTCCAGTTGTCGCCGGCGATCGGCATGATCTGGCGGAAGCACAGCGACCAGCCCGCCGTCTGGATCACATCGCCGGGACGGGCGGCGACCAGCTTCTCGACCGTGAAGGCCGAATCACACGCCATGCCGGCGAGGCTGACCGCGCAGCCCAGATGGGCGACGACCATGCCATAGGTGAAGAGCGGCGTCCGCAGCAGCTTGCGCTTCCACAGCGGGGAAAGGCTGCCGACGCCGACCGCGACCGCGATGACGAGACCGAGGAACGGCAGGATGCCGATGCGGCCCCAGGCAAAAAGACACAGGGAAATGGACACCAGTAGCGCGATGCAAAGCGGGACCAGCAATCGTTTTCCAACAGCCCGCGCCTGATCCTTGCGCCAACGGGTGAGCGGCCCCGCGGCCATCGCCACCATCAGCGCCAGTGCGATCGGCCCGGCGATCCGGTCGAAATAGGGCGCGCCGACGGAGACCTTGTGCCCAAAGGCTTCGGTCATCAGCGGATAAAGGGTGCCGATCAGGACGAGGCCCAATATGACCGTCAACAGCAGGTTGTTGACCACCAACATGGTTTCGCGGCTGACCAGTTCGAACGGCGCGCCTTCGCGCACCGATCCGATCCGCCAGCCGAACAGCGCCAGCGCGCCGCCGATATAGAGCGCGAGCAGCCCCAGGATGAAGCTGCCCCGCGTAGGATCGACGGCGAAGGCGTGAACGCTGGTCAGGATGCCGGAGCGCACGAGGAAAGTGCCCACCATCGACATGGAGAAGGCCACCACCGCCAGCATCACCGTCCAGGCGCGCAGCGCGTCGCGGGTCGCCAGCACGGTAACGCTATGCAGCAGCGCCGTCGCCGCCAGCCACGGCATAAGCGAGGCGTTCTCGACCGGGTCCCAAAACCACCAGCCGCCCCAGCCCAATTCATAATAGGCCCAATAGCTGCCCGCCGTGATGCCCAGCGTCAGCAGCACCCATGCGCCCAGCACCCACGGGCGCATGGCGCGGGCAAAGGCGGCGTCCACCTGCCGCGTCAGCAGCGCGCCGATGGCGAAGGAAAAGGCGACCGACAGCCCGACATAGCCGAGGTAAAGCGTGGGTGGATGGAAGGCCAGGCCAGGGTCTTGCAGCAGCGGGTTCAGCCCCTGCCCGTCCGCAGGCGCCGGATCGATCCGCGCGAAGGGATTGGAGGAGAAAAGGAGGAAGGCATAAAAACCGAGCGAAATCGCCGCCTGCCCGCCCAAGGTTGCCATATGGGCGTTCCGCTGCAACGCCCGCTCGAACAGGGCGACGGCGGCGCCCGCCACGCCCATCACCGTCACCCACAGCAGCATCGAGCCTTCATGATTGCCCCATGTGCCGGCGAATTTGTAGAGCCACGGCTTCATCGAATGACTGTTGGTCGCGACCAGCAGCACCGACATATCGGAACGCAGGAATAGGGTGATGAGCGCGGCGAAGGCGATGGCCGTCAGCACCCCCTGCGCCACAGCGGCGGGCCGGACGGCGGCCAGCAGTTCGGCTTTGCCGCCCTTGAGACCCGCGAACGCCAGGACCAGTTGGAGCAACGCCAGCGACGCGGCGAGCCAGAGCGCGGCGAGCCCCGTTTCGGCGATCATGCGCGCTGCCCCTCAATCGCATATCCGTCATGCCAGCGAAGGCTAGCATCTCTCTTTTCTTGCGCGCATGGCAGAAAGGCAGTGAGATCCCAGCTTCCGCTGGGATGACGAGGTGCGTGCAGATTCCTCATCGTTCCGCCTTCATCTCATGCGTGCTTTCATTATAGCTCATGCCTTCCAGTTCGCGAGGCATGTAGCGTTCGTCATGCTTGGCAAGCAGGTTGGTGGCGACGAAAATGCCTTTGGCGTCGAACGATCCCTCCGCCACGACGCCGCTGCCTTCCTTGAACAGGTCGGGCGCGATGCCGCTGAAGGTTGCCGGCACCGTCGCCTTGCCGTCGGTCACGTCGAACCGGATGGTGACGCCGTCGGCCGCGCGCTTGAGGCTGTTCTTGACCACCATGCCGCCCAGCCGGACGGCCTTGCCCGGTTCGACGCCCTTCGTCCTGACGTCGCTGGGCGCGTAGAAATAAGCGGCCTCATCTTTGAGCGCCGATGCCGCGAGCAGCCCCGCCCCCACCAGCGCCACCAGCGCCGCAAGCGCCAGAATGAGTCTTTGATGTTTCGCTTTCATGCCCGCTCAGCGATCCGATCGGCGCGCTTTTCAGCGGCACGCATCGCGCGCCAACTGACGACACTGACGATCGCCGTGCCCGCCAGCGTCACCGCATAGGCGGCGATCACGAAAGCCCATTGGTTCATCGCCCCTACCCTCTTGCCAGGCGCTGCATCCGCGCCTCGACCTTGTTGTGCGCCAGGATCGCGCGCATCCGCATCAGCACGATCGCGCCGAACAACAGGCTGAAGCCCAGCAATGTCAGGCCCAGCGGCCACAGCAGCGATCCGTCGATGCTCGACCCGCGCAACGTGATGGACGGTCCCTGGTGCAGGCTGTTCCACCACACCACGGACCGATTGATGATCGGAATGTTGATCGCCCCGACCAGCCCGAAAATGGCGGTCACATTGCTGACCCCGCCCTGCTGCGCCTGCCGCGCGCTGGCGTTACCCAGCGCGATATAGCCCAGATAGAGGAAGAAAAGGACCAGCATCGAGGTCATCCGCCCGTCCCATTCCCACCACGTCCCCCAGGTCGGCCGGCCCCAGATCGAGCCGGTCATCAGGCAGATGGCGGTGAACAGCGCGCCCGGCGCGGCGATGGCGCGTCCGGCGACAGCGGCCAGCGGATGCTTCCACACCAGTTGCATCAGCGCGGCGATCGCGATCCCGCTCCAGCCGCCCATGCCGAGCCAGGCGGCGGGCACATGGATATAAAGGATGCGCACCGTTTGCCCCTGCAGATAGTCGGCCGGGGTCAGGAAAAGTCCGCAGGCGCAGCCGACGATCAGCAGCAGCAGGCCGGGCCAGAACAGCCAGCCCGTCAGCGGACGCGCGATCTTCAAAAAGCGGGCGGGATTGGCGAAGCGGTGCATCAGGGCTGCGTCTTTAGCCGCGCGCGCAAGGCAACGCCAGTAGGGCATTTTGACGATGGCCAAGCCCGCGAAACGCAGCGTTGCCGCGGCCCGGCACGCTTTTTTATGACAGGAGGGCGACAAAGGGGGAGTAACGCACTATATGCGCGGCCAAAGACGGCCCTGTGGGCCTGTCAGGAACGGCTATGGAACCGCTCGCACCCATGATTACGACAAACCCCTTCGACGACGACAAGTTGCGCGAGGAATGTGGCATTTTCGGTGTTTCCCGCGCGGAAACAGCGTCTGCCATCGTCGCGCTTGGCCTTCACGCCCTGCAACATCGCGGGCAAGAAGCCGCAGGCATCACCAGCTGGGACGGGCATGATTTCCATACCCACCGGGCGATGGGCCATGTGGCCGGCAATTTCGACCGGGACGAGGTGATTCGCGGCCTGCCCGGCGATACCGCCTGCGGCCATGTGCGCTATTCCACCACCGGCGAAACGTCGCTGCGCAACGTCCAGCCGCTTTATGCGGAACTGAATTCCGGCGGTTTCGCCATTGCCCATAATGGCAATATCTCCAACGCGATGAAGCTGCGCCGCGAACTGATTCGCCGCGGCTCCATCTTCCAGTCGACCTCCGACACCGAAGTCATCATCCATCTGGTGGCGACGTCCAGCTATCGCACCCTGCTCGACAAGTTCATCGATGCGTTGAAACAGGTCGAGGGCGCCTATTCGCTGATCGTGATGACGCCCGAAGGCATGATCGCCTGCCGCGACCCCTTGGGTATCCGCCCGCTGGTGATGGGCACGCTCGGTGAAACCACTATCTTCGCCTCGGAAACCGTCGCGCTCGACGTGGTCGGTGCCGACTATGTCCGCACCATCGATCCGGGCGAGTTGGTGATTGTCACCAATGAAGGCGACATCCGCTCGCACCGTCCCTTCGGCGACGTGCATCCGCGCCCCTGCATCTTCGAACATGTCTATTTCAGTCGCCCCGATTCGATCGTGGACGGCTCCAGCGTCTATTCGGTGCGCAAGGCGATCGGCGCGCAGTTGGCGATCGAAAATCCGGTCGATGCGGACTATGTCATCCCCGTTCCCGACAGCGGCGTCCCCGCAGCGATCGGCTATGCCCAGCAATCGGGTATCCCGTTCGAACTGGGCATCATCCGCTCGCATTATATCGGCCGCACCTTCATCCAGCCGGGGGACAAGGTCCGCCATCTGGGCGTGAAGCTCAAGCACAACGCCAATCGCGCGCTGATCCAGGGCAAGAAGATCGTGCTGATCGACGATTCGATCGTGCGTGGCACCACCAGCTTGAAGATCGTGCAGATGATGCGCGAAGCCGGCGCTGCGGAGGTCCATATGCGCATCGCCAGCCCGCCGACCAAGCATAGCTGCTTCTACGGCGTCGACACGCCCGAACGCACCAAGTTGCTGGCGCACAAGCTGGACGTGGGCGGGATGCAGGACTTCATCCATGCCGACAGCCTGTCCTTCATCTCGATCGACGGCCTGTACAAGGCGCTGGGCGAAGCCAAGCGCGCCGACATCCGCCCGCAATATTGCGACGCCTGTTTCACTGGCGATTATCCCACGACGCTCACCGACCAGGATGACGTAGTGGTGACCAACCAGTTGGAATTGCTTGCCGAGCGCGTCGTCTGACCCTTCACATCAGCCCGTTCGTCCTGAGTAGCCACTGAGCCCTTCGAGTGCCTGCTTGCAGCAGGCGCTCTGGGTAAACTTCACCTTCGGTGAAGTCGAAGTGGCGTATCGAAGGATGCTTCGATACGGGACTTCGGCAAGCTCAGCCCCTACTCAGCACGAACGGATGTATATGTCTTCTTCCGACCTTCCCCTTTCCGGCAAATTGGCGCTCGTCACCGGGGCGAGTCGCGGCATCGGCGCGGCTACGGCGGAGGCGTTGGCGGCCGCGGGCGCGCATGTCGTGCTGACCGCGCGGACGACAGGCGGACTGGAAGAGGTGGAGGATCGTATCCACAAGGCTGGCGGTCACGCGACGATCGCCCCGCTCGACCTGATCGATGGCGAGAGCATCGGGCGTCTGGCGCAGGCGATAAGCGGACGCTGGCAGGCGCTCGACATTCTCGTGCTCAACGCCGCGACGCTGGGCGCGCTGGCATCGGTCCCGGCGATCGACGCCAAGGAATTTGCGCGCCTCCTCACGCTCAACATCGCCGCGCCCCAGGCGATGATCGCCGCTTTCGACCCCATGTTGCGGGCCAGCAGTGACGCGCGGGTGGTGGCGCTCACCTCCTCGGTCGTCACGCCGCGGGCCTATTGGGGCGCCTATGGCGCGTCGAAGGCGGCGCTGGAAACGCTGGTCGGCGCTTATGGCGAGGAGATGAAGAACATTTCCGCCATCCGCACCCACATCGTCGATCCGGGCGCCACCCGCACGGCGATGCGCGCCCGCGCCTTCCCCGGCGAAGACCCGGCGAGCCTCAAGGGGCCGGAAGTGGTGGCGGGCGCTATCGTCGATCTGGTTGCATCGGATACGCCGACCGGCCATCGGATGCGCGTCGAGGGTTGAGGCCTAGGCTGGCTTGACCAGCGTCACCTGCGCCACGTCGATGCCGCCGCCGCGAAAACCACCTTCGCAATACATGAGATAATAGCGCCATAAGGCCACGAAATGCTGGTCGAAACTGGCGGGCAGCAAGCCTTCCTCGATCGCCTGGTCGAACCGCTCGCGCCAGCGGCGCAGCGTTTCGGCATAATCCAGACCGAAGCGGCGCACGTCGCGCCATTCCAGCCCCTGCGTCTCCGCCGACGCACGAAACCGACTTTCCGACATCAGCATCCCGCCGGGAAAGATATAGGTCTGGATGAAGTCTGCGCCGCGGGCATAGCGTTCGAAAATCGCGTCATCGATCAATATATATTGGATCGCCGCCTTGCCGCCGGGCTTGAGCAACCGGTGGATGGCGGCCAGATAGGCGGGCCAATAGGCTTGGCCCACGGCCTCCACCATCTCGACGCTGGCGATGGCGTCATATTGGCCTTGCGCATCACGATAGTCGGTCAGCAAAATTTGTGCCCCCGACCCCAACCGGTCGCGGGCATAGTCGGCCTGCTCGACCGAGAGGGTCAGCCCGCTATAGGCGATCGCGCAGCGCTCCATCGCCTGTTCAGCCAGCCCACCCCAGCCGCATCCGATTTCCAGCAGCGACGCGCCGTCCTTCACGTCCAGCCGGTCTAGGATCGCATCGACCTTGCGCCGTTGCGCCTGCTCGAAATCCTCATGTTCATTCGTAGGATCGACGAACAACGCGCTTGAATAATGCATAGTTTCATCCAGCCAGAGCCGGTAGAAATCATTCCCCAAATCATAATGATAGGCGATATTATGCCGCGAACCGGTCCGGCTGTTGCGCCGCAGCCAATGCATAGCGCGCCCAATCCACCGCCCCGGCCCGCGCGGCCGCGCCGCCTGCCCCAGCGCCGCCGCGTTGCGCATGAAGAGGGCGAAGAGCGGCACCGGATCGGGACTCGCCCATTCCCCCGCGGCCCAGGCGCGATACCAGCCGGCCGATCCGCCCACCGCCAGCCGCACCAGCGCCCGCCAGGATCGCAGGTCCACCTCGCAATGCGGCCCCGGTGCTCTACCACCCAGCAGGCGGCGCGTGCCGTCAGGGAGCGAGGCTTGCAGCCCGCCTTCGGCCAGCCCCTGGTCGATCCGATCGAGCAAACGATGGAATAAGGGTGCCAGCAGACGCGAGCCCACACCCGGCGAAAGGGATCGCGGTGGATGCTTGACCGATAGCGCGCGCCGACCGCGCCGGGGAGTGATGGCGTTCATGACGCCATTCCTGCCGCAACCCGGCCTCCGCTGCAATCACCCCTTGCTATCACGATAGGCTGCCAGCGCCCGCTCCCGCCCTTCGCGATGGCCGATGATCTTCGCCGGATAGGCGGCCGGACGCGCGCCATGGGCATCGGGATCGTGAATCGTCGCATCCGGCAGGTCCGCCAGTTCCGGCACCCACGACCGGATATAGTCGGCCGCGTCGAACTTGTCGGATTGGGTCAGCGGCGCCATGATTCGCGTGAACAGATTGGCATCGACGCCGCTGCCCGCGACCCATTGCCAATTGACGCTGTTATTGGCGTAATCCGCATCGACCAGCGTGTCCCAGAACCAGCGCGCCCCATGCCGCCAGTCGATCAGCAGATGTTTGATGAGGAAGCTGGCGGCAATCATGCGCACACGGTTATGCATCCATCCCGTGGTCCAAAGCTGCCGCATTCCGGCGTCCACGATCGGGTAACCGGTCGTGCCCGTCTTCCACGCGGTAAAGTCGGCCCCCGCTTCCCGCAAGTCCCGCCATGGCAGCGCATCGAAATCCGACCGTGCATTTTCGGACCCATAGGTTGGCAGCTCGAAAATCTGGACATGCGCATAATCGCGCCAGATCAGCTCCTTAAGGAAGATCGTTGCATCATGGCCTGAAGATTCGACCCGCCGCCAGACATAGGCCGGCGACACCTCGCCGAAGTGCAGATGCGGCGACAGGCGCGACGTCCCCTCGACCGAGGGCAGATTGCGCGCAGTCGGATAATCCCCGACCTCATTAAGAAAATTGGCGACATTGGTGCGCGCACCCTTCTCGCCCGGCGTCCAATCCGCCCCGAAACCCACCGCCCAGTCCGGTTTCGTCGGCAGCAAGCCCCAGTCGTCCAGCGAATCGCTCGTCGGCCAATGCGCCGGCCCATCGATCCGTTGCGGCGCGGGATGCGGCGCGGGCGGCGGCATATGCTCCATCACGGCGCGGGAAAAGGGCGTGTAGATGCGATACATGCCCCCCGCCCCGGTCCGCACCGCGCCCGGCGGCAGCAACAGGCCGCCGTCATGGAGGCACAGGTCGAGCGCCTTGCCTACCGCCTTTTCCGCATTGCGCCACCAGGGTTCATAATGATGCAGCGCATGGACCCGCGACGCGCCGACCTCTTTCGCGAGCGCCGCCAGCATATCCGCACTGCGCCCGCGCCGCAGGATCAGGCGCGATCCCTTGGCGCGCAGGCTCTCGTCCAGCCGCGCAAGGCTATGGTGCAGCCACCAGCGCGCCGCGCCGCCCATCTTCCATTGGCGCGGCCCTTCATCGTCCAGGATATAGACGGGGATCACCGGGCCTTCGCTGACGGCGGCGGCCAGGGCGGGCTGATCGGATAGACGGAGATCCTGGCGAAGCCAGAGCAGGACGGGATCGGACATGGCAGGGCAATGCGCCGCGGCGCGACCGGTTCCAAGTGGTAATTTGGGGCATATTGGCTTCACGGCCCCATCCCCCGTGGACGCCCCGCTCGTCGCAAATCAACGGGCCGATGATTCGGCCGATGGACGCCGCCGCTTCGTCCGCCTATTCTGGCCCGTGCGCCAGATGTCGGCGCCGATGGCGACCTTCATGCGTTAGGGTCGCCAGGAACCGAATTTTTGGGGATGACATGGCGTCGATGCCGAATGACAATATACTGCCATACCGGCCCTGCGTCGGGATCATGCTGGTGAACATGGATGGCATGGTGTTCGTCGGTCAGCGTCTCGATAATGTCGTCGAGGCATGGCAGATGCCGCAGGGCGGCATTGATGATGGTGAAGCCGCCAAGGCGGCTGCGCTGCGCGAATTGCAGGAAGAAACCGGCATTCGGCCAGACCTGGTCGAGATTATCGCAAAGGCGAAGGACGAGCATTTCTACGATCTGCCGCCCGAACTGGTCGGTAAATTATGGGGCGGCAAATATCGCGGCCAGCGCCAATATTGGTATCTGGCCCGCTTCATCGGCCAGGATAGCGATATCGATATTCAGACCAAAGACCCGGAGTTCCGGGAATGGAAATGGACTTCGCCCGAAACGCTGCCCGACCTGATCGTGCCGTTCAAGCGCAAGCTGTATCGCGACATATTGCAGGAGTTCCGGGCGCTTATATGACCCATAAGGCGCATTAGGGGCTTAAAATCCGCTGTCGCTTGGCTATGACGGGACCATGCATGCCCGTACGATCCCCCTGTCGTTGCTGATCGCCGCCCTGCCCGCCGCGGGCCAAGCGGCCGAATCGGCTCTGTTGCCGCCCGCCGTCCGTGAGATGATGGAGGCGGCGATCGCCAACGGCAATGAAACGGACATCGCCACCGTGTCCAAGATCGCCAAGCAGACCAATCCGGCATCGGCCGATGAAATCCAGCGCATGGTCAATAGCTGGAAGGAACGGACCAAGGCGACCCACGACACGGTGATTCGCGAAGCGCGCTTCAACGAACTATGGACCGGCCGGGTCGAGGCCGGCGGGTTCCGGTCCACCGGTTCCACCAGCGAACTGGGCATAACCCTGGCCGCGACCGCGACTCGCGCAGGCCTGCAATGGTCGCACAAACTGACCGCCGCCGCCGATTATCGCCGCGCTAACGGCGTCACCTCGCGCGAGCGCTATTTTGCGGGTTACGAACCCAAATATGAATTTGATCCACGCGGCTTCATCTATGGCCTGGCCCAATTCGAACGGGACACGTCGATCGGCTATGACGAACGCTACACCACATCGGTCGGCGTCGGGTACAAGCTGATCGTCAGCAAGCCGGTCGATCTGTCGGCCGATATCGGCCCGTCGATCCGTCACGTCAGATATATGATCGGTCCGCGGGAAACCAAATTGGGCGTGCGCGGGTCGATGGCGCTCGCCTGGCGCGCCACGCCGACGGTGACGTTCAAGCAGACCGCATCGGGCTATGCCGAAACGGACGTCTATACCCTCAACGCCCTGTCGTCGGTCGAAACCAAGGTCAGCACGCGGCTGTCGGCCGCTTTCTCCTACAATCTCCAGTATGAATCAGAGACTTTGCTCGCCACCCGCGACCTCGACACGCTGAGCCGCCTGACTTTGACCTATGATTTCTGAACCACGCAATTTTATTGCGGGGGTGGAGACGCGCGCGGCGCTCTGATAGATCAGGGCGGATGAGGGATTTTTCATCGCAGGAACGGATGCTGCTGGACCGCGCTGCGGCCGCGCCGATGCTGGCGCAGACTCAGGATTGGGCGGCGATCAACAGCGGATCGCGCAATCTGGTCGGCCTCGCCCGAATGGCGGATGTGCTGGCCGACGCCTTTTCGGCCTTGCCAGGCGCGATCCGCCTGGTCGATCCAGTCCCGGTCGAGAGCGTATTGCCGGACGGGCGCATCCAAGTCATCGACCATGGCCGCCATCTCCATCTGTCGGTGCGCCCCGACGCCCCCATACGCCTGCTGCTGACCGGCCATATGGACACGGTGTTTCCCATCGATCACCCCTTCCAGCAGCAGCGCTGGCTGAAACCGGGCGTCCTCAACGGTCCCGGCGTTGCCGACATGAAGGGCGGGATCGCGGTCATGCTGGCCGCGCTCCATGCCATCGAAGAGTCGGACGCGGTCGCCACGCTGGGCTATGACGTCGTCATCAACAGCGACGAGGAAGTCGGCAGCGCATCGTCCGCCGGTCTGTTGCGCGAACTGGCGGCGGGCAAGTTGGCCGCCTTCACTTATGAACCCTCCGCCCTGCCCGACGGTACGCTGGCCGGCGCACGCGCGGGGAGCGGCAATTTCTCCATCATCGTCACGGGCCTGAGCGCCCATGCCGGGCGCAATCCCGATGACGGTCGCAACGCCCTGCTCGCCGCCGCCGACCTGGCGCTACGGCTGAAGGCCGGGAGCGGCGCAGGCTTTTCCTGCAACCCTGCGAAGATCGACGGCGGCAGCCCGAACAATGTCGTGCCCGACCATGCGGTGCTGCGAGTCAATTTCAGGCCGCGCACACCGGAAGACGAGATCGCCGCCCGCGCCCTGATCGACCGGGCCATGGCCGATGTCGCGCGCGACCATGACGTCAGCCTCCATCTGCACGGCGGCTTTGGCCGCCCGCCAAAGCCGATGGATGCCAAGGCGCAGGCGCTGTTCGGGCTGGTGCGGCAATGCGGCGCGGACCTCAGTCTCGACATCCGCTGGCGCGATACCGGCGGGGTATGCGACGGCAATAATATCGCGGCCTGCGGCGTGCCGGTGGTTGACACGATGGGCGTGCGCGGCGGCAGCATCCATAGCGACGCGGAATTTCTGCTGACCGACAGCCTAGCCGAACGGGCGCAATTATCCGCGCTGGCGCTGTGGCGGATCGCCCAGGGCCAGTTCGATTCGGGCCAGTTCGATCCGGGACAATATAAAAGAGAGGGGATCACCGCTTGAGCTTCATCATGCGCATAGCGCGCGCCGACGATTTGCAGACGCTCTATGAGATGGCGAAGCTGACCGGCGGCGGCTTCACCAACCTGCCGCCCGATCGCACCGCACTGTCCGCCAAGCTGGAACGCACCGAACAGGCGCTCGCAAGGGAGGGCGAAGGCATCAAGGACGAACTGATCGTCATGGTGCTGGAAAATGTCGAGACGGGCCAGGTCCGCGGCACCTGCCAGATATTCTCGACCGTCGGGCAAAGCTGGCCCTTCTATAGCTACCGCCTTGGCACGCTGACCCAGCACAGCCGGGAACTCGGCCGCACCTTCCGCGCGCAGATGCTCTCGCTCACTACCGATCTCGAAGGATCGGTCGAGGTCGGCGGCTTGTTCCTTCACCCGCGCGAGCGGGCCGAGGGACTGGGGCTGTTGCTGGCACGCAGCCGCTATCTCTATATCCGCAGCCATCGCGCGCGCTTTGGCGACAAGGTGATCGCCGAATTGCGCGGCGTCATCGACGAAGCGGGCGGATCGCCCTTTTGGGACGGTCTGGCCGGGCGATTCTTCGGCATGAGTTTCCAGGAAGCGGACGAATTCAACGCGGTGAACGGCAACCAGTTCATCGCCGACCTGATGCCCAAGACGCCCATCTACACCGCGATGCTGACCGACAGCGCCCGCGCCGTCATCGGCCTGCCCCACCCCAATGGCCGCGCGGCTATGCGGATGCTGGAGACGGAGGGGTTCGACAATGCCGGCTATGTCGATATCTTCGATGGCGGCCCCACCATGGTCGGGCAGGTCGACCAGTTGAAAACGATCGCGGCGGCGCGCGACGTCACCCTGTCCGCCACCCACGAAAAAGGCGGGGACAAGATGCTGATCGCCACCGGCCAACTGGCCGATTATCGCTGCACCTGGGGCTTCGTGCAGGAAGATGACAACGGCGCAGTCTCGATGGATGCAGCCAGCGCGGCGCGCATCGGCCTCGATATCGGCGGTTCCTTCACCATGGCAGGGCGGGCATGAGCGTCAGGGAAATCAATTTCGACGGGATCATCGGTCCCAGCCACAATTATGCGGGCCTCAGCCTCGGCAACCTCGCCTCCGCGCGCAATGCGGGCGCGGTGGCGCATCCGCGTGCTGCGGCGCTCCAGGGGCTGGAAAAGATGCGCGGCAATATCCGCCTGGGCCTGGCGCAGGGTATCTTCCTGCCGCAATGGCGGCCCGACGTCGCCTGGCTGACCAAACTGGGCACCGATGTCGGCGACGCTGATCCGCATATCCGGGCGGCGGCCATGTCCGCCTCCTCCATGTGGGCGGCCAATGCCGCCACGGTTTCGCCCGCCAGCGATACGGCGGACGGCCGCACCCACCTGACCGTCGCCAACCTGGTCACCATGCCGCATCGCAGCCATGAATGGCCCCAGACGCTGGCGCAATTGCGCATCGCCTTTTCCGACAGCAGCGCCTTTGCCGTGCACGGCCCCATCCCCGCGCCGTTCGGCGACGAGGGCGCGGCCAATCATATGCGCCTGGCGGAGCGCCACGACCAACCGGGGGTGGAGGTGTTCGTCTATGGCCGGTCGGGCGGCGCCTTCCCCGCCCGCCAGCATATGGAGGCGAGCAAGGCGGTCGCCCGCATCCACGGCCTCGACGCGGCCCGCACTTTGTTCGTGGAGCAATCCGAAGCCGCGATCGCCGCGGGCGCCTTCCACAATGACGTCGTCGCCGTGGCGAACGAGCGCGTGCTCTTCACCCATGAACAGGCCTTCGCCGACAAGCACGCGTTCTACGCTGATCTGCGCGCCGCCTTGCCCTGCGTCGAAATCGTAGAGGTGCCCGCCAGCGCGGTCAGCCTGGCCGATGCGATCAAATCCTATCTGTTCAATGCGCAGCTCGTCACCCTGCCCTACGGCGGGATGGCGCTGATCCTGCCGACCGAGGCACAGGAAACGCCCGCGGTCTGGACCTGGCTGGAGCAGATGATCGCGGGCAATGGCCCGATCCGCCGCCTCGTGCCCGTCGATGTGCGTCAGTCCATGGCCAATGGCGGCGGCCCCGCCTGCCTGCGCCTGCGCGTCGTCGCCGATCCGCTCGACATTGATCCCCGCTTCCTGGTGGACGAGGCGCAGCTGGATAATATTGCGCAGATCGTGTCCCAATATTGGCCAGAATCGATCGCACCCCAGGATTTGAGCGACACACGGCTGATTGCCCGGATCGAGCAATCATGGTTAACGCTTGTTGACCATTTGCAGCTGTCGGGCGATCTTTCGCCCTGACGGCGGGGGCAACGCCGGATGGAATCGACATGGAACGGATCAAGAGCCTCTTCATCATCAAGACCAAGTTCGAGGCGTTCCTGGTGATCTATGCCCTCGCGCTGGGCGCGGCCGAACGCGGCCATGTGTATATGCAGCAATATCCCGGCGCCGGCGGCCATCTGCTGGCGCTGGCCTGTTCAGGCGCAGTCTTCATGGCGGGCGGCAAGATCCTCGACGCGCTCGACTATCAGCGCGGCATGTAACGCCCGCCCTCGTTCCGAAATGGATCGAACTCGACAACCATCACAGCCGACTGTGCGATATCCTGCCTCCGTCACGACAACGGAGTGCCGACAGGATGCTGGACGATCGACGCAGGCGCAGCGTGCCCGCCGCCGAACTGGTGCGCAATTTTGCCCATTGGCGCGAAGTCGGATCGCACGAGCCGGTGATGGTGACGCATCATGGCCGGGAAACCCATATATTCATGGGGCTGGACCGTTTTCGCACAATGACGGTGGGGGATGAGGACACAAGCGCGCCCGACCGCACCTTCGAACTGGCGGCGCGCATCCATCAGGGATTGGTCCTGTGCCGCGCTGACTTGACCATCGACTATATCAACGGCGTGGCGCTGGCGATGGCCAAGCGGTGGGACCGCCATTTGGAGGGACAGTCTCTGTGGGACGCCTTTCCCGAATTGGCTGGCACGCTGACGGAGGCGCATATCCGCCACAGCCTGGCGTCTGGCGAGGCGAGCGCAGCGGACATTACCTCCCCCTTTCGCGACGATGTCTGGCTGCATGTCCAGACTTTCCCCTTCGCTGGCGGCGTCGCGCTGCTGCTGCGGGACATCACGGCCGACATGCAGCGCCACCGGCTGGCCGACGTCAAATCGGCGATCCTGAAAGCGATGGGCGTCCATGGCGGGGTCGGCTATGTCCGAGTGTCGATGCGCGGCTTTATCGATGTCGTGAACGACAGCTTCTGCGCGATGGTGGGCCTGACCGCGGAAAGACTGGCCGATGCGCCGGTCGCGGACCTGGTCGCCTTGCCCGCCCGCCCGCATTTCCGCGAGCAGATGGAGCGGGTGCTGCGCGGCGAGGGCGACATGCGCTTTCCCACCCAGTTGCTCACCAATGACGGGACGATAGCGCCGATCGACGCGGCGATCGCCCGGTTGCACGGCATTTACGGTACGGAAGGCGCGGTGATCGTCATAACCCCATCGTCCACCGCCTAGATTAGCGGCAACAACGTCCATTTCGGAGGATGCTGGGCAGACCAGTGCAAGATTTACCGGAAAGGTCGGTTTTCGCTCATCCGATGCGGCCGCCCTTTATGTAAAACCCGTCAACGGCGTAGGCGGCAAGGCCAACCCGATATTGAACCACGCGCCCTAGCATGGCCCTCATGTCTTACGATAGCGCCCGCTCCTCCGCCCGATCGCGCCGACCGCTGGCCGCGCTGCTGCGCCATGAGGCCGGCAGCAGCCTGATCGAGGCGGCCTTCGCCCTGCCGCTGCTCATCCTGCTGCTGATGGGCATATTGGCCTATGGAAGTTGGTTCATGACCGCCCACAGCCTGCAGCAGGCCGCCAATGACGCGGCGCGTGCATCGGTGGCCGGGCTGAACGCGACCGAACGGCGCACCCTGGTCGACCAGAGCGTCGTTGCGGCGCGCACTGCCTTCCCCGCACCCGCCGCCCAGACGATCGGCGTTACAACCGGCGAAAGCAGCGGCTATTATACCGTGACGCTGCGCTACACCCTCTCCAATGCGCCGCTCTTCTCGGCGATGCCCATCCCGATGCCGGGCAATGTGCTGGAACGCAGCGCCGTCGTGCGGATCGCCAGCCAATGACTGGCGCGCGCTTCGGCCGGGCGGTGGCGCGGGACAAGCGCGGCGGCGTGACCTTCATCCTGGCCGGCTCGCTGTTCATGCTGGCGGGCGCCGCCACTGTCGCGGTCGATCTCGGCTCGGTCTATCTGGCCCGTCGCCAGTTGCAGGGCGTGGCGGACGCCGCTGCACTGGCGGCGGCCGATGGCGGTCGCACGGCGGCCGAACAACTGGTCGAGCGGAGCGGCATCAACGGCGCCGCCCTCGCGTCGTTCGACAGCGGCAGCTATGCCGCCGATGCGTCCCTCCCGATGGACCAGCGTTTCCGCGCGGGCGATCCCAATGGTGGCGCAATGCGGGTGGAAGTGCGCCGCCGCGCGCCCTTGTTCTTCGCTCGATTGCTGGTCGGGCGCGACGGCATAGACCTCTCCGCCCGCGCCACCGCCGCCCGCACCGACGCCGCCGCCTTTTCGCTCGGCACCGGGCTCGCTTCGCTCAGCGGCGGACTGCCCAACATGCTGCTGTCCAACCTGGCCGGGACCGAACTCAACCTGTCGGTGATGGATTATAATGGACTGGCCAGCGCCAATCTCGACCTGCTGGGCATCGCCGATGCGCTGCGGGTGCGAACCGGTCGCGATGGGGAGGCCTATGGCGCCCTGTTCGACCGCGAAATTCCGCTGTCCGACTTGTTGGGCGCGATGGCGGACAGCGCCGGGTCAAGCCCCGCCGCCGCCACGCTGCTGGCGCTGTCCAGCCGCATTCCCGGGCGCTCCGTCCGCCTCAGCGACATTGTCGATCTTGGCCCGATGCGTGGCGCGGCCACCGCCACCGGCCAACCCAATATCCTGCTCGACGCCTTCTCCATGCTGCGCATGGTGCTCAGCCCGCCGTCGGGAACAGCGGTGCCGATGGACCTGCGCGTCACGGTGCCCGGCCTCAGCAGCACTCGCCTGATGCTGGTGACAGGCGAAGGGCAAGCCCGATCCCCGCTGATGAGCATCACCGCCAAGCGCGACGTGGTGCTCCGCACGGCCCAGACACGCATCTACCTGGAAAGCAGCGTCGCCACCGCCCTGTCCGGCATCGCCTCCGTGCGCGTGCCGCTTTATATCGAACTGGCGGCGGCGGAAGCGCGCCTGTCGGACATTCAATGCGGCCCCAATGGCGGCGTCACGCTGGCGGTCACGCCCTCGGTCGGCACGGCGGCGCTCGGCGACGTCGATGTCAATGCGCTCACCAATTTCGCCATCCCCGCCAATCCGCGCGCCGCCGTGCTGGCGCAGGTGCTGGGCACGCGCGTCACAGGCTATGCCAATATCAGCCTGGGCGGCGTCCAGGCCCGCGATGTGCATTTCTCGCCATCGGAGATCAGCGCCCGGCAGGCCAAGACCGTGAGCACCCAGGATCTGACCCAGGGCATCGCCGCCAGTCTGGCGGGCCAGACCCAGATTCAGGTGTCGCTGCTGGGCATCACCATCGGCAACAGCCCGCTTAGCCCGCTGGTCGGCACTGTGCTGGGCACCACCGCCCCGCTGCTGGATGGCATCATCAACAGCGTCACCGCCACGCTGGGCGTCCGGGTCGGTTCGGCGGAGGTGCGCGTGCATCAACGCCGATGCGGCATGGCGGCGATCGTCGCCTGACCCCTTGCGCTGGCGGCACTCCGCCGTCAGGAGCGATCCATGGGCGCTATCATGTTGCAGGGAACCGGATCGGACGTCGGCAAATCGGTGCTGGTGGCGGGGCTATGCCGGGCGCTGCTGCGCCGGGGCTATCGGGTCCGCCCATTCAAGCCACAGAATATGTCGAACAATGCCGCCGTCACCAGCGATGGCGGCGAGATCGGCCGAGCGCAGGCGTTGCAGGCGATCGCCTGCGGCGTGCCGCCCCATACCGACATGAACCCGGTGCTGCTCAAGCCGCAGGCCGACCGCACCTCCCAACTGATCGTCCATGGCCAGGTGCGCGGCACGCTGGGATCGGGCAATTTCCGCAGCGCGCGGGGGGCGTTGCTGGGCGCCGTGCTGGAAAGCTATGAACGGCTGCGCGACCAGTGTGACATCGTGGTGGTCGAAGGGGCCGGATCGCCGGCGGAGATCAACCTGCGCAGCGGCGATATCGCCAATATGGGTTTCGCCCGCGTGGCCAATGTGCCCGTCATACTGGTCGGCGACATCGACCGGGGCGGCGTGATCGCGGCCGTGGTCGGCACCCGCGCGGTGATCGACCCCGACGACGCGGCGATGATCCGGGGCTTCCTCATCAACAAATTTCGCGGCGACCCGGCGCTGTTCGAGGATGGCTATGCCCAGATCGAAACGCTGTCGGGCTGGCGCGGCTTTGGCGTGGTGCCCTGGCTGAACGCAGTCGCGCGGCTACCCAGCGAAGACGCGGTGGTGCTGGAACGGCGGACCTTCTCGACCGCCGCGCCGCTGGTCGTCGCCTGCCCGGTACTGCCGCGCATCTCCAACTTCGACGATCTCGACCCGCTCAAGCTGGAGCCGGGCGTCGATCTGCGCATGATCGGACCGGGCCAGGCGATCCCCGGCGATGCGGCGCTGGTGATCCTGCCGGGATCGAAGGCCACGGTCGCCGACATGCGCGCCATGGTCGCGCAGGGTTGGGACATCGACATCCGCGCCCATCACCGGCGCGGCGGCGCGGTGCTGGGCCTGTGCGGCGGCTATCAGATGCTGGGGCGCACGATCGCTGATCCCGAAGGCCTGGAGGGACCAGCCGGGTCGGTCGCGGGGCTGGGGCTGCTCGACATAGAAACCCGCCTGTCTGGCGCCAAGATGCTGGCGCAGGTGCGCGGCCGTGCGCTCGATGCCGATTTCACCGGCTATGAAATGCATATGGGCGTTACCAAAGGCCCGGATTGCGCCCGCCCCTTCGCCCTGATCGACGGCGCGCGCCCGGATGGCGCGATCAGCCGCGACGGCCTCGTGATGGGCAGCTATGTCCATGGCCTGCTGGCCAGTGCGGCGCTGCGCGATGCGCTGGTGCGGCGGTTGGGCGGCGCGTCGGCGGGCGTCGACTATGACCAGTCGGTCGAGGACGCCTTGGACGAAGTGGCCGCGCTACTGGAAAAGCATGCCGACATCGACGCCATGGTGGCGCTGGCGACGGCCTGAAGCCGGACACAAAAAAGGCGGCCAGACGCCGCCTTTCTATTCGATCGAAAGATGGTGCACCCAGAGCGATTCGAACGCCCGACCCTCAGATTCGTAGTCTGATGCTCTATCCAGCTGAGCTATGGGTGCAAACGAAAGACAATCAAGCCGCGGCTATAAGCCCGGACCAAAAGCCCTTCGGAATAAATGGTGCACCCAGAGCGATTCGAACGCCCGACCCTCAGATTCGTAGTCTGATGCTCTATCCAGCTGAGCTATGGGTGCGTGGAGACGCGCAGATAGAAGCGCCCGGCCGATTGGGCAAGCCCCTTTTTTGCACTTTTGCGACCTGTTTCAGCCCCGGAACGAATATGCGGCAACTTTTGCGATGCTGCGCCGTTCGGACGGGAAGGAGAACCCGCCATGACCTTTACTTTGAACGACCTGGCCTTGCTGTTGATCGCACTGGCGATCGGCATCGTCTTTGGCCTGATGATGAGCGGACGCGGCAAATATCGCCGGGCTTGGCACGACGAACAGGCGGTCCATCGCAGCGCTGTCAAGGATCGCGACGCCCGCCTGGAGGCCGCCCATGCGCGGATCGCCGAACTGGAACGCCAATCAACCGCCCCGATTGCCGCCGGCGCTGCCACGACGGCCGCGGGGACAGCCCATGGCCGGGACGATCTGAGCAGGATCAGCGGCGTGAGCCAGGCGCAGGAAGTCGCGCTGAACGATGTGGGGTATCAACGCTACAGCCAGATAGCCGCCCTCGATGCCGAGCAGGAAGCGACCCTGGAGGCACGCTTGGGGCTGAAACCCGGCACCATCGCGCAGGAGGACTGGCGCGGCCAGGCGCTGGCGCTGGACCGGGACGGCAGCAAGCCCGGCCTGCTTAGCCGCCTGACCGGATCGCACTGAAAAAAAGGGCGGGGTTGATGCCCCGCCCCTCTTCGCATTCACTTACGGGCGAGCGCCGCCTGCGCCGCGGCCAGCCGGGCGATCGGCACGCGGTAGGGCGAAGCCGACACATAATCCAGGCCGGTCGCCTCACAGAAGGCGATCGAGGCCGGATCGCCGCCATGTTCGCCGCAAATGCCGAGCTTGATGTCGGGACGGGTCTTGCGGCCGCGCTCTGCCGCGATCTCGATCAGTTCGCCCACACCCTCAACGTCGATGCTGACGAAGGGATCGCGGGCGAAAATGCCCTTGTCCACATATTGCGTCAGGAACCGGCCGGCGTCGTCGCGGCTGATGCCGATCGTCGTCTGCGTCAGGTCATTGGTGCCGAAGGAGAAGAACTCCCCGACTTCCGCGATCTCCCCTGCTTTCAATGCCGCGCGCGGCAGTTCGATCATCGTGCCGACCAGATACTCGACGCTCTCGCCCTGCTCCTTGAACACGTCGGCCGCAACGCGATCCACGATCGCCTTCATCAACTCCAGCTCTTTCCGGGTGGCGACCAGCGGGATCATGACTTCGGGGATCGGCGCCTCGCCGCCCCGCGCCTTGACGATCAAAGCGGCTTCGAAGATCGCGCGCGCCTGCATCTCGTAGATTTCGGGATAGGTCACGCCCAGGCGGCACCCGCGATGGCCCAGCATCGGGTTGAACTCGTGCAGTTCGTTCGCCCGGCGCTTGAGCGTATCGACGCTGACGCCCGCCGCCTTGGCCACGTCCTCAAACTCCGCTTCGCCATGCGGCAGGAATTCGTGCAGCGGCGGATCGAGCAGGCGGATGGTGACGGGCAGGCCCGCCATCACCATGAAGATCTGCGCGAAATCGTCCCGCTGTTCCGGCAGCAGCTTGTCGAGCGCGACGCGGCGGCCCTTCTCGCTGTCGGCCAGGATCATTTCGCGGACCGCGGTGATGCGCGCCGCGTCGAAGAACATATGTTCGGTGCGGCACAGCCCCACGCCTTCCGCGCCGAATTCCCGCGCGACCTTGCAGTCCTGCGGCGTTTCGGCGTTGGCGCGCACCTTCAGGCGGCGGACCTTGTCGGCCCACACCATCAGCACGCCGAAATCGCCGGCCAGTTCGGGCTGCACGGTCGGCACTTCGCCCGCCATCACTTCGCCGGTCGACCCGTCGATGGTCAGGATGTCGCCTTCCTTCAACTCGCGGCCACCGACGCGCAATATCTTGGTCTTGTTGTCGATCGAAATACCGCCCGCGCCCGAAACGCAGGGACGGCCCATACCGCGCGCCACGACAGCGGCGTGGCTCGTCATGCCGCCGCGCGCGGTCAGGATGCCCTTGGCCGCATGCATGCCATGAATATCTTCCGGGCTGGTTTCCACGCGCACCAGGATGACGGCATCGCCCATTTCGGCGCGCCGTTCGGCGGTGTCGGCATCGAACACGATTGCGCCCGAAGCAGCGCCCGGCGACGCCGGCAGCCCCTTGGTCAGCACATCGCGCGGCGCCTTGGGATCGAGCGTGGGGTGCAGCAACTGATCGAGCGCGGCGGGATCGACGCGGGCGACCGCCTCTTCCTCGGTGATGAGGCCTTCATGCGCCATGTCAACGGCCATCTTCAGCGCCGCCTTGGCGGTGCGCTTGCCCGACCGGGTCTGGAGCATCCACAGCTTGCCCTGCTGCACCGTGAATTCGATATCCTGCATGTCGCGATAATGGGTTTCCAGGATTTGGAAGACGTTCGCCAATTCGGCATAGGTCTCCGGCATCGCCTCTTCCATCGACAGAGGCTTGGCCCCGGCCCGCTCGCGCGCGGCCTTGGTCAGATATTGCGGCGTGCGGATGCCCGCGACGACATCCTCGCCCTGCGCGTTGATCAGATATTCGCCATAATAGGCGTTCTCGCCGGTCGAGGGATCGCGCGTGAACGCCACGCCCGTCGCGGAGGTTTCGCCCATATTGCCGAACACCATCGCCTGCACATTGACGGCGGTGCCCCATTCGCCGGGGATGTTGTTCAGGCGGCGATAGACCTTCGCCCGCTCCGACTGCCAGGAACCGAACACGGCCGAAATCGCGCCCCACAACTGGTCATGCACATCCTGCGGGAAGGGCTTGTTCCACAGCTTCTGCACCAGCGCCTTATATTCGGCGACCAGCGCCTTCCAATCGTCGGCCGTCAGCTCGGTGTCGAGCGTATAGCCATTATCTTCCTTGGCGATCTCCAGCGCTTCCTCGAACGCGCCATGGTCCAGTTCCAGCACCACGTCCGAATACATCTGGATGAAGCGGCGATAGCTGTCCCAGGCGAACCGCTCGTCGCCCGACGTGTTGGCCAGGCCGATAACGGTTTCGTCGTTGAGGCCCAGGTTCAGCACCGTGTCCATCATGCCCGGCATCGACGCGCGCGCGCCCGAACGGACCGACACCAGCAACGGATCGGCAGGGTTGCCGAACGTCTTGCTGGTGATCCCCTCGATATGGGCGATGCCATTGGCGACTTCGGCGTTCAGGCTTTCGGGATATTGGCCGCCATCTTCATAATAGCGGGTGCACATGGCGGTCGTGATGGTGAAGCCCGGCGGCACCGGCAGGCCGATCGCGGCCATGCCATCGAGGTTCGCGCCCTTGCCGCCCAGCAGGTTCCGGTCGCCCTGCCCGCCATCATCCACACCGCCGCCGAAACGATAGACATAACGCGTCGCGGTGCTGTTCATGATGGCCTCTTCCGTAGTAACCATAGTATCCGGCTCTCCCTGCACTGATTGCCGTGAATATTGTGCGCTGCAGCAGTCTTTACAAAAGACAGGCGCATATTGCACCCGCCTTTATCAGGATTTTGTCGTCATTCCGTCATTTTTATAGGCGGATATGTCCGACTTATCCCTCACCCCGCAATTTTCGAAAAGTCCGCCACGCCATGCACCGCCGCCCGCACCCGGTCGAGCAGCGCCAGACGCGCCGCCCGCTTGGCCGGATCGGCGTCGTTCACGGTGACGGTTTCGAAGAAAGCGTCGATCGGCGCACGCAATGTGGCAAGCGCGGTCATGGCGTCCTCGAACCGCTCGTCGGCCACAGCCTGCGCCGCGCGCGGTTCGGCAGCGTCCAGCGCGGCGATGAGCGCGGCTTCGGCGGGTTCGGGGGTGTAATCAAACGCGCCGTGCTCCTGCGAAGGCAGGAGCCCAGGGCCAGATAGCGCTTCGTCGCCCTGGGCTCCTGCGTGCGCAGGAGCACTGGCTTGCCCAGCCCCCTCCTTCTTGAGAATATTAGCCGCCCGCTTGTACCCCGCAAGCAGGTTCGCGCCATCATCTGTCGCGACGAAGGACTGCAACGCATGAACGCGCGCGAGCAGGCGGACGAGATCATCCTCGCCCCCAAGCGCAAACACCGCGTCGATCAGGTCGTGACGGACGCCCGCTTCCTTCTGTTGGACCTTGAGGCGGTCGGCGAAAAAATCAGAAATTGCAGCATCGTACAGGGTATAAACGGCGACATTTTTATCAAATTCTTCCGCCGCAATCGCTTCCATCTCTTTCACTTTATCAGCAGGCAAATGCCGACCCATGTTTAGCTTGGAGCGACGGAGTTGACGGAAATATTCAAACGGCGCGCCGACATATTCCATCTGTAGCGCTTGGTCGGCAAACGGCGCTTGAAATTCGTCAACGTAAGAATGCTTCCTTGCTTGCAACCAAATCGCTGAAGCCGGCGCACGAAGCCCCAAACGCAAACTGTTTCGACCAATCAATTCGATAATAGCCAATGCAGCCCGTCTTATCGCAAACGGATCTTTCGACCCAGTGGGTCTCTCATCAACTGCAAAAAAGCAAGACAGCGTATCCAGCTTATCCGCCAAACTCACCGCCACCGTCACCGGCGCACTCGGAACATCATCGCCCTGCCCGACCGGCTTATAATGGTCGCGGATCGCGTCGGCCACGGTATCGGGCAAGCCTTCCGCGCGGGCGTAATAGCCGCCCATGACGCCCTGCAATTCGGGGAACTCGCCGACCATTTCGGTGACGAGGTCAGCCTTGCACAGGCGCGCGGCCTGTTCGGCGAGGTCAGCAAGTTGCTCCCTCTCCCCATGGGGGAGAGGGCTGGGGTGAGGGGGTTCGACGCCAGTGCCGTGCACGTAATCCGCGTCGAGCACCCTCTCCCTGCCCTCTCCCTCAAGGGAGAGGGTTCCAGAGGTGACAATCCCCTCCTCCACCAGCCACCGCGCCAGCTTGGCGACCCGCTCGACCTTGTCGGCGACCGTCCCCAGCTTCTCGTGAAACGTAATCCGCTCCAGCTTCTTTGCATGGTCCACCAACGCGGTCTTGCGATCCTGCTCCCAGAAGAAGCGGGCATCGCTCAGCCGCGCGGCCAGCACCTTGCGGTTGCCCGCGATGATCGCCGCGCCGCCATCCTTCGCCTCGATATTGGCGGTGCAGATGAAAGCAGGCGCCAGTTTCCCGCCCGCGTCGCGCAGCACGAAATATTTCTGGTTGATGCGCAGCGTTAGCTGAATAACCTCCGGCGGCACTTCCAGAAACGCGGGATCGAAATCGCCCAGCAGCGGCACCGGCCATTCGGTCAGCCCCGCATTCTCCGCAACCAGTCCCTTGTCCTCGATCACGGTGTAGCCATGCGCCGCAGCGGCCTTCGCCGCCTTCTCCGCGATGATCGCCTGCCGCTCCTGATGGCTAACGATCACATGGCAGGCGCGCAGCTTTTCGACATAATCGTCCGCGCCGCCGATGGTGATCGCGCCGGGATGATGGAAACGATGCCCCAGCGTCGCATAGCCCGACCGCACATCCTCCACCGCGATATCGACCAGTTGCTCGCCGAAGATCGCGACGATGCCCTGCAACGGGCGGACCCAGCGCAGGCTCTCGGTCGTCTGGCTGGCGACGCCCCAGCGCATCGCCTTGGGCCAGGGAAAGGCGCGGATGACGGCGGGCACGGCCTGCGCCAACACATCCATGGTCGCGCGACCAGGCTTGTTCACTTGCCCGAACCACACGCCGTCCCGGTCTTCCAACTGGTCGTGGGTCAGGCCGGTCTTGCGCAAAAAGCCTTCGAGCGCCTGGGCCGGCGCGGATGTGCGCGGCCCCTTGAACTCCTCGCTCACCGCCGCGGTTTCGAGCGGCAGGTCGCGCGCGATCAGCGCCAATCGACGTGGCGTCACGAAACTCTCGATCGCGGCGGGTGTCAGCCCAGCCTTGCCCAGTTCTTCGCTGAACAGCCGCGCCAGATCGTCCGACGCCTTCAATTGCATACGCGCGGGAATTTCCTCGCAGCGCAGTTCGAGGAGGAAATCCTTCACAGGATTTCCTCCGATGCCCCAGCGGAGGCTGGGGCCTCAGGCCGGATGGCGCACCGCATCACGCACGAGATCCCAGCCTTCGCTGGGATGACGGAAATAGTTTTTATCATCACGCCACCCACCCCGGAAATTTCGCGCTCCACGCATCGCTATTGCTGGCGATCCACGCCTCGCAACTGCCCTTCGCCATGTCGCGCACCTGGCCCATATAGCTGGCGCGCTCCTGCACGGAAATCACGCCGCGCGCCTGTAGCAGGTTGAACACATGGCTCGCCTTGATCGCCTGGTCATAGGCGGCTAGCGGCACGTTCGCCTCGATGCATTGCGCATATTCGGCCTGGCAATCCTTGAACCAGCGGAACAGCTTGTCGGTATCGGCGACCTCGAAATTCCATTTCGACATCTGCTGCTCGTTCGCCAGGAACACGTCGCCATAGGTGACGCCGGCGTCATTGAATTTCAGGTCGTACACGCTGTCGACGCCCTGAATATACATGGCGAGCCGCTCCAACCCGTAGGTCAGCTCGCCTGCGACCGGCTTGCAGTCATATCCGCCCATCTGCTGAAAATAGGTGAATTGCGTGACTTCCATGCCGTCGCACCACACTTCCCAGCCCAGCCCCCAGGCGCCCAGCGTCGGGCTTTCCCAGTCATCCTCGACAAAGCGAATGTCATGGACCAGCGGGTCGATGCCGATCTCCACCAGACTGCCCAGATAGAGTTCCTGCAAATTCGCCGGGCTGGGCTTCATGATCACCTGATATTGGTAATAATGCTGCAACCGGTTGGGGTTCTCGCCATAGCGGCCGTCGGTGGGCCGGCGGCTCGGCTGGACATAGGCGGCGTTCCAGGGCTGCGGCCCCAGCGCGCGCAGCGTGGTCGCGGGGTGGAATGTGCCCGCGCCGACTTCCATGTCATAGGGTTGCAGAATGACGCAGCCCTGTTTCCCCCAATAGGCATGGAGGGTCAGGATCAGGTCCTGGAAGGAAAGCGCTTTGCCTTCGGCCACGAAACGTCCTTATCGAAAGTGCTGATTTACGTGGCCGCGCCTTGGCCCATGGGGCGGATAGGGTCAAGGGCCAAGGGTTAGGGGCCAAGGGTTAGGCGGAAGCGCCCTAAACAGGGTTAAGCGGCTTGCCCTCCCGCCGCGCGCTCCCCATTGAGGAAGGCATGAAATGGCTTCCCACCCTGTTGCGGGCGTTCACCGCTGCACTGCTCATCATCGGCGGCGTCCCTGCCTATGCCCAGACCACCGCCGCAACCCCGGCGCTATGGGCGGTCAAGGATGCCGACACCACCATCTACCTGTTCGGCACCGTCCATGTGATGAAACCGGACATCGACTGGTTCCACGGCGACATAAAGCGCGCCTTCGACCGCTCGGACGAGTTGGTGCTGGAAATCATAGAGCCGGACGATCCAAACGCGATCGGCGCGACCATGACCAGCACCGCGCTGGCCAAGGACGGCATAAAATTGTCCGATCGGCTGGCACCGGACGCGCGGGCGAAATATCAGGCGGCGATGGACGCCAACAGCCTGCCCTGGCGCACGTTCGACATGTTCAACCCCTGGATGAGCGGCATGGCCCTGTCAGTCGCGCCGCTGGCGAAGCTGGGCTATAAAAATGATCTGGGCGCGGAAAAAATCCTGCGCAGCGCGGCGGAAGCCGCGGGTAAAAAGGTCGATGCGCTCGAAACCGTCGAGCAGCAGGTCGGCTTCTTCGCCAGCCTGCCGATGGCGCAACAGGTGCAGTTCCTCAACGCCACTGTCGATGGCCTGCCCGATATGGAAAACGAATTTGGCGACCTGCTGCGCTACTGGCAGGCGGGGCAGCCGGACAAGCTGGCCAAGTCCATGAACGAATCGCTCGAAGCGACGCCGGAACTGGCGCAAGTGCTGCTGACCGGCCGCAACGCCAATTGGGCCAAATGGATCAAGGCGCGGCTGGATCAGCCCGGCACCGTCTTCGTCGCCGTGGGCGCGGGCCATCTGGCTGGCAAGGGCAGCGTACAGGACCAACTCAAGACATTGGGCCTGTGCGCCCGTCGCCTTAAGGACGTGAAACCATGATGCGCCTCGTCACCCGCCTCCTCGCCCTGTTCGCGCTGACGCTGGTCGCCGCCTGCGGACAGAATGACACGCCCGCAGCCAAGGGGCAGGGCGGCCCGGCCCTGTGGCAGGTGCAGCGCGGCGCGCTGAACGGCTGGCTGTTCGGCACCATCCATGTCCTGCCCAAGGGCCTGGCCTGGCAAACGCCCACGATCACCGAGGCGATGACCGCATCCGACCGGCTGGTGCTGGAAGCCGCGGACCTGCAGGACGAACAGAAGACCTTGTCGCTGTTCGAGAAGATGGGCCGCAGCGCCGGCCTGCCGCCGCTGGAACGGCGCGTACCGGACGAGGAAAAGACCGCCTTGGTCAAGGCGATGACGGACGGCGGCACCAACAGCCAATTGCTATCAGGCTATGAAAGCTGGGCCGCCGCGATGCTGCTGTCCGCCGCCAGCCAGCAGGGCCTCGGCGTCAGCCAGGATGACGGCGTCGAACCCGTGCTGATCGAGCGCTTCAAGAAGGCCGGCAAGCCGATCGGCGGTCTGGAGACGGTCGAACGCCAATTCGCCGCCTTCGACACGCTGCCCGAAGCGGCGCAATCCCGCCTGCTCGTCCAGACCATCCATGAAGCCAAGGGCATGAAGGCGCTCTACGACCGCATCCTCACCGCCTGGTCCAAGGGCGACATGGACGCGATCGCCAGGGAGGACCAGGTCGGCGAACAGCCCGATCCGATGGTCGAGGAAGCGGTGCTCGTCGCCCGCAACCGCGACTGGGTGAAAGCGATCGAACCGATGCAGGGCCGCCCCTTCATCGCGGTGGGCGCGGGGCATCTGACCGGCCGCGAAAATCTGATCGACCTGCTCAAGGCCAAGGGGTTCACGGTGACGCGGGTGCAGTAACGCCGCGCTCCCGCGCAGGCGCTGAAACTGACGCGCGTGAAAGAAATCAGATCAATTGAAGAGCACCGGTATCGACGCGATCTGATCCGCTACGCCCGAAACGTGCTGAACGATGATTCCAACGGTCAGGCCCGGTTGCGGACTTCGAACATACGTCAATTTCGCGCCAGGCTCGGCCGTCAGCCGATCGTCGCCGTACACATGCCCGCCATTCTATCATAAAATGACGGCTTGAAATGGCTGGCGGAGTTTGTGAATTCTGACGAGTCCACCTCGGTCAGCGGAATCGATCTGATGTCATACGCATTAAATTCTTCGCAAAAGGCAATCGTGCGCTGTGTCCGCGCGGACGCGTCGCCGTAGGCGCTATGTGGGAAATGCAGAAATATGACATGCGCCCTCGCAAATTTCTGCTTTAGATCATGTGCAATCTTTGCATTATTTGCTGCCGCCACTTTGGGATCGAGGAAGTCGCCTTGCACCCATTTTTTCTCGACCATTGGCGCAAGATCCTGACGCATGAAAAATGGGAAGCGGCCTTCCTTGTCCGACCAAAGCCGTGCGCCCAAATCCATATGCGCATCCATCAGGATAACGTCCACATCCTTCGCCGCCAGTTTCTTTAAAGCTATTCCTGTTCCCTGGAGATCATGTATCCCCAATGTTTCAGGATTTTGATTGGCGAGAATAATTGCAGGATTTTCGTCGTTTATATTGATTTCTCGATTACCAATCATTTCATTCCTGAGATGATTCCAGTCAGGTTGGGGATCGAACCCGAGATTATATTTGATATAAACATCTGATCTATTGTGATAAACACAAGAAATTATGCGAGCGTTAAATTGCTTAACAAGAGCGTTACCAGTCCATCGAGCCAGACAAGAGCCGAATGTCAAAATATTCATTGATATCACTCGCTTTTAGACGGAATAAGGTGCGATATCAGGCAATTACCACAGGCTTGGATATGCGCCTCTCTCCTCTGGCAATTTTTATCTTTACGGAACTAGCGTGATTTTTCTGCGATACTCAGGAACACTCTGGGCAAAGTCAAGTCCTGCTACACGGGCGGCGATCGACGTTGAGATAGGTGGCTACGCTGGGTCGAAGGTGGGTCACCCTTGCATTCCCGCCCTTTTCTGCTAAAGGGCCGCCTCCCGCTATGGTCATCCCTGGAGGCGTGGCGGGAACGTACATCAATTTTGCTTTTGGAGACACGCAATGAGCGAGCAGCTTACGCTGTCGGCCGAGGCACGCGATCGGGCAGGCAAGGGAGCCTCCCGCGCCCTCCGCCGTGAGGGCCGCGTACCCGCCGTCATCTATGGAATGAACGAAGAACCCCTGTCGATCCATGTCGAGGAAAAGCTCCTTAACAAGCAGCTCGGCACCGGCCACTTCTTCAATTCGGTCATCATGGTCGAAGTCGGCGGCAAGACCGTCCGCACCCTCGCCAAGGACGTGGCCTTCCACCCCGTCAGTGATCGTCCGCTGCACGCCGATTTCCTGCGCGTGTCCGAACATGCCACCGTGCACGTCCATGTGCCTGTGCGCTTCGAAAATGAAGACGCCTCGCCGGGCCTGAAGAAGGGCGGCGTGCTGAACGTCGTCGCGCACGACATCGAACTGGAAGTCGATGCGGCCGAAATCCCCGACGAAGTCGTGGTCGACCTGACTGGCCTGGAAGTCGGCGATTCGATCCACATCAGCGCCGTGACCCTGCCCAAGGGAACCAAGGCGCTGCACGCGGACACCGACTTCTCGATCGCGACCGTCGTCGCCCCGTCGGCGCTCAAGAGCGCCGAAGGCGAAGCGGAAGGCGAGGCAGCAGCCGAAGGCGAATAAGCCTTTTCCGGTTCTTAGCTACTGGCTTAACCCCGTTCGGTCTGAGCCTGTCGAAGCCCACTCCTTCCCTGGACGGAAGCAGAAAGGCCCTTCGACAGGTTCAGGGCGAACGGGGTTTTGCTTTTCGGGAGGATATTGATGCAAATCTGGGCGGGCCTGGGCAATCCGGGGCAGCAATATGCGATGCACCGGCACAATGTCGGCTTCATGGTCGCGGACCTGATCGCGGACCTGCATCGTTTCTCCCCCCCAAAAAAGCAGTTCCAGGGCTGGGTGCAGGAAGGCCGGATCGGACCGGAAAAGATCATCCTCCTGAAACCCGCCACTTTCATGAACGATAGCGGCCGCTCGATCGGCGAAGCGATGCGCTTCTACAAGCTCGCCACGCAGGACATCACCGTCTTCCACGACGAACTTGACCTTATACCGATGAAGGTGAAGGTGAAGCGCGGCGGCGGCAATGCCGGGCATAATGGCCTGCGCTCGACCGACGCGCATATCGGCAATGATTTCCGGCGCGTGCGGATCGGCATCGGCCATCCGGGGCACAAGGACAAGGTCCATAACTATGTCCTGGGCAATTACGCCAAGAGCGAGATGGACGCCCTGTCCGACATGCTGGCCGCGATCGGCGCGGAGGCGGAATGGCTGGCGAAGAATGACGACGCCCGCTTCATGAATGAAGTGGCGCTGCGGCTGGCGGCCTGAAAAAGCTTAACCCGATTGCGCGTTGCAACATTGCCGGGCCATAAGGCGCGGCGCAAACGCAGTTCAGGGGATATTGGGTGATTCAGACCGTTGCCACGACGCCGTTCGACGACCAGCAGCCCGGCACGTCGGGCCTGCGCAAGAAGGTCCGCGTCTTTGCCCAGCCCCATTATGCCGAAAATTTCGTCCAGTCGGTGTTCGACAGCCTCGACGGCTTTGTCGGGCAGACGCTGGTGGTGGGCGGCGATGGCCGTTACCTCAACCGCGAAGTCATCCAGATCGTCCTGAAAATGGCAGCCGCCAACGGCTTTGGCCGGGCGCTGGTGGGTCAGGGCGGCATCCTGTCCACCCCGGCCGCCTCGCACCTCATCCGCGCATCCGGCGCGTTCGGCGGCCTGGTCCTGTCGGCCAGCCACAATCCGGGCGGCCCGGATGAAGATTTCGGCATCAAATATAATATCGGCAATGGCGGCCCCGCACCGGAAAAGGTGACGGATGCGATCGCCGCCCGCTCGCTGGTCATCGACAGCTACAAAATCCTCGACGCCGCCGATGTCGATATCGACACGATCGGCGAAACTCAATTGGGCGACATGACGGTCGAGGTCGTCGATCCGGTCGCCGCCTATGCCGACCTGATGGAAAGCCTATTCGATTTCGCCGCGATCCGCGCCCAGATCGCGGGCGGCTTCACTCTCGCCTTCGACAGCATGAGCGCGGTCACCGGCCCCTATGCGGTCGAGATTTTCGAACGTCGCCTCGGCGCGCCGCAGGGCACGGTGATGAACGGCACGCCGCTCCCGGACTTCGGCCATCACCATCCCGACCCGAATCTTGTCCACGCCAAAGCGCTGTACGACCGGATGATGGCCCCCGACGCGCCCAATTTCGGCGCAGCGTCGGATGGCGATGGCGATCGCAATCTCATCATCGGCCGGCACAGCTACGTCACGCCCTCGGACTCGCTCGCCGTACTGGCCGCCAACGCGCATCTCGCACCCGGCTATGCAGCGGGCCTCAAGGGCATCGCCCGTTCCATGCCGACCAGCGGCGCGGCCGATAGGGTCGCGCAAAAGCTGGGCGTGCCGCTCTATGAAACGCCCACGGGATGGAAATTCTTCGGCAACCTGCTCGACGCCGGCATGGCCACCATCTGCGGCGAGGAAAGCGCCGGCACCGGCTCGGACCATGTGCGCGAAAAGGACGGCATCTGGGCGGTCCTGCTCTGGCTCAACATCCTGGCCGTGCGTCAGCAGAGCGTCGCTGTCATCATGGCGGATCATTGGGCGACCTATGGCCGCAATTACTATGCCCGCCACGATTATGAAGCCATCGCCAAGGACAAGGCGAATGCGCTAATGGCCGCGCTGCGCGCCAGCCTCGACGACCTGCCCGGCACCGCGAACAGCGGCGGCGCGGTCAAAGCCGCCGACGATTTCGCCTATACTGACCCCACCGACCAGTCGGTCAGCCGCAACCAGGGCGTCCGCATCCTGTTCGAAGACGGATCGCGCGTCGTGTTCCGCCTGTCGGGCACTGGCACGCAAGGCGCCACCCTGCGCGTCTATATCGAACGCTATGTCGGCCCGGACGGCAACCTGGCTTTGGAGACCGGCGACGCCCTTGCCCCGCTGATCGCCGCCGCGCAGGAATTGGCCGACATATCGGGCTATACCGGCAAGGACCAGCCCAGCGTCATCACCTGACGCCCCTCCTCGCTGGCGCAGATATAAACTAACGCATCGGCAACAAAGTGGAAACGCGCGCGGATTAGAGGGATCGGTACCCCTTCCCGATCCCCAGGACATCCATGCGCCGCCTCGCTCTCTGCCTGTCCGCCTGCCTTGCAATATTGTCTGCTCCGACCCACGCGGCGACCAGCGAGGATGAGCAATTCTGGCTCAACCTGACCGCCATGGGATCGGTGAAGGACGAACTGGTCTATTTCGCGGAAATCCAGCCGCGCGTCGGCGATGGCGTCTCGCGGGTCGATCAATCCTTGTTCCGTGGCGCCGTGGGCTGGAAATTTTCCCCAACCCTCACCCTCTACCAGGGCTTTGCCCATGTCGTCGTACCGGTCGAAGGCGGCAAGGATATCAACGAGGAACGCAGCTTCCAGCAGATGAGCTGGACGCTGGGCAAGCCCTGGGGCGGCGAACTCTCGTCGCGCACCCGGCTCGAACAGCGCTGGCGTTCGGATGGCGACGACATGGGCTGGCGGCTGCGTGAGATGCTCCGCTACGAAAAGCCGCTGCGCGCCAACAGCGACGCCGTCAACGCGCTGGTCTATGCCGAAGGTTTCGCCGCGCTCAACGATACGGAGTGGGGCGCACGCAGCGGCTTCGACCAGCTACGCAGCTTCGTCGGCGCGGAAATCGGCCTCCCCGGCGCGTCGACGCTGGAGGTCGGCTATCTCAACCAGTTGGTCAACCAGCGCGCCGGCAATACCCGCGTCAATCATGTCGCGTCCGTGACCCTGTTCTTCCGGCACTGACCACGCGCGCTGCCATTGACGACATATGTCCGCCTTTTTCGCCCATCGCCGACTATCACAAATCATTCATTATAAAGAAAAATAGGGCGTGCGTCGTTCAAGCCAAACAACAAGCCGTCAAAAAATTCCTATATTACAAATACTTAAAATTGCAATATTCTGCACAACTGTCCAACTCGCCGTCTCAAACGCGCGACTTACCGCCCGTTATCAGCGATGATATCCACGCTGGTCTTGCCGCCCGGCGCATCGGTGAACAGGATGAAATAGGCGCTGCCGTCGGACCCGCGAGTGCCGCCCAGCACATGGTCCCCGCCCAAAATCTTATGCTCGCCATTATAGCCGGCACGGCGCGCCAGCGTATAATAATAGTCCATCACCCCCTGCCGCGGCGCAGGCGTCACGAAGCTCGCCGCACGCAGCGTGCAGCCATCGGTCTGCGCCCCCGCCGCCTCGGTCAGTTGCGCGCCGGGAAACAGGCCGAAGGGTTCGGGCAGTCGCTGCGCCCATTCCATCCCGTAATTGAGCTTCTTCGCGCAGTTGCCATTACCACCCCGACGCCCGGCCTCTTCACGCGCGACCGCGCCCAGCGTGACGGTCGACGCCATCGCCTCGCCCTCGCTCGCCGTCGGCGCCGCGAGCAACTTCCCGCCTGCCAGCTTCACCGCCTCCGCCTGCGCCGCGCCCGCGTCCCCGGTCAGAACCGGCACCGCGCCATTGGCGGGTCGATCGGCGGAGCGCACGGCGTTTCGGTTGGACTGCCCCACCAGTTGCGGATCGACCACGATCGGATCGGCCAGCGCGCCTTTCAGCGCGGGATCGGTCGCATTGTCGGTCAGCTGCGCGTCGAGCGCAGCAAGGCTCGCATCCTTGTCCCCCTTGCCGCAGGCGGCCAGCGCCAACACCAAAGACATCATCGCAACAGACCGGACACGCGCCATACTTCACTCCTTCGTAAACAAGCCATGAAGAGGGCAAGTTAATTTTCCATTAGGATATGTGGTGAATCTGCCGATTTTTGCGCAGATGGCCAGCGCTTATCGACTGGCCTTGCCCCGCTGTCTTGCTCTGGGACAGTCTTGCCGACATATAAGGGCGATGCTCAATATATTGTCAGGCTTCATTGGCCTTGTCACCCTTGTCCTCATGATCCCGGCGGTCATCCCGCTGCTGGGCGCGCTCAACTGGATATTGGTGCCGCTGGCCCTGTTCGGCGCGCTGGTCGGCATGGTGTCTTCCAAAAACGGCGGACGCAATTTCTGCCTGATCGTCGCCGCGTTCGGCGCGCTACGGCTGTTCCTGGGTGGGGGCATTTTCTGATCCAGGATCATCAGGAAGCACGCCGGGGATTGCTCGCCGCGCTGGGCGCCTACAGCATCTGGGGTCTTTTGCCGATCGTCTTCAAGCTGGTCCATCATGTGGGCGCGCTGGAAGTGGTCGCGCAGCGCGTCATCTGGTCGTTGCTCCTGCTGCTGGTGATGCTTACCGTTCGAAGCGGCCTGCCAGCCTTGTGGGCAACGTTGCGCGCGCCGCGGCTGCGGCGGGCGCTGGCGGCCTCGGCGCTGCTGATCGCGGCCAACTGGCTGATATATATCTGGGCGGTCAATAGCGATCATATCCTCGCCGGCAGTCTGGGCTATTTCCTCAATCCGCTGGTCAATGTCGCCCTCGGCATGATCTTCCTCAAGGAAAGGCTCCGCCGGGGTCAGGCGATCGCCATCGCCTTTGCCGCTGCTGGCGTGGCGATCATGGCGGCGTCAGCGCTCCCCACCTTGTGGATCAGCATCTCGCTGGCGCTCAGCTTTGGACTTTACGCCCTTGTGCGCAAGGTGACGCCGGTCGCGCCGATGGCCGGGCTGGCCACCGAAACCCTGCTACTCGCGCCGGCCGCTCTGCTATATGTTGGCTGGTTGGCGAGCCAGGACCGCTTGTCCTTCGGTCAGGATGCCGGCACGACCACGATGCTGGTGCTACTGGGCGCAATCACCACCGCACCGCTGGTCTTGTTCGCCACCGCCGCCCAGCGTTTGCCTATGGCCACGCTGGGCGTGCTGCAATATCTGGCGCCGACCCTGCAATTTCTGTGCGGGGTCTTCCTGTTCGGGGAAAAACTCAGCACTGGCCAGATGGCGAGTTTCGGCCTGATCTGGCTAGGCCTGATCCTGTTCGCGAGCGACAGCTATGCTCTCGCCCGGCGCAACAGGAGCGCGGCGACCTAAGCGAACTGCGTTGCTTCGAACCGCACGGCTTCACCGATCGCTGCGTTCGCCAGCGCGTCTTCCCACATCACCTTGTTACCGCGAATGATCGTGCCGATTGCCTTGCCGGTCAGTTCATCCCCTTCGAACGGCGACCAGCTGCAGCGCGACGCGAGCCAGTCGCTGCCCACGGTCCAGCGCTTCTTCAGATCGACCACGGTGAAATCGGCGTCGTAACCCAGCGCGATCCGCCCTTTGCCGACCAGGCCGAACACCCGCTGCGGCCCCGAAGACGTCAATTCGATAAAGCGGCGCAGCGACAGCCGCCCTTCGGCCACATGGTTGAGCAGCAGCGGCACCAGCGTCTGAACGCCCGGCATCCCGCTCGGCGAGGCGGGATAGGTCCTCGCCTTCTCCTCGATCGTGTGCGGCGCATGGTCGCTGCCCAGCACATCGGGCACGCCTTGGTTCAGCCAGAACCACAGGCCGTCGCGATGCGCACCGGACCGGATCGGCGGGTTCATCTGCGCATAGGTGCCCAGGCGCGGATAGGCGTCCTCCCCCGCCAGCGTCAGATGCTGGGGCGTCACTTCGCAGGTCGCGATATCCTTGTTCTGCGCGATATATTCCAGCTCGGCCGGCGTGGTGATGTGCAGGATATGAATGCGGCGGCGCGCCTTGCGGGCGAGCGCGATGATGCGTTTCGTGGCGATCATCGCGCTTTCATCGTCGCGCCAGATGGGGTGGGTCGAGGGATCGCCCTCCAGTGCATGAACCTTGCGCGCGTTCATCCGCGTCTCATCCTCGGCATGGATGGCGACGCGGCGCGTCCCGGACGTCAGCACCCGCGACAGCGCATCGTCATCGTCCACCAGCAGGCTGCCAGTCGACGCGCCCATGAAGATTTTCACCCCCGACGTGCCGGGAATCCGCTCCAGTTCCTTCAACTGTTCGGCATTGTCCGCCGTCGCCCCGACATAGAAGGCATGGTCGCACCACATGCGATGATGCGCGCGCTTCAGCTTGTCATGCACCCGCTCGGCCGTGTCGGTATTGGGATTGGTGTTGGGCATTTCGAACACCGCGGTCACGCCGCCCAGTACCGCGGCGCGGCTGCCCGATTCGAGGTCTTCCTTATGCTCCAGCCCCGGCTCGCGGAAATGGACCTGGCTGTCGATGCAGCCGGGCAGCACGTCGAGGCCAGTGCAATCGATCACCTCGCCCGCATCGCCCAGGGACGTGCCGATCGCCACGATCTTCCCGGCCCGCACGCCCACATCCACGCTCTCCGCGCCGCCCGGCGTATGGACGGTGCCGTTCTTGAGGATCATGTCGAAGGTCTGGGTCATGACGATATTCCTATATTCCGTTCGCGCAGACGGCTTGGCTAAGTCGTGTCGCCGTCCTACCTAAAGCCGATGACCGGCACCACCCTAAGCGACCGCGCGATCCTGAGAATTTCAGGCGATGAAGCGAAACCCTTCCTGCAGGGCCTGCTGACCCGCGACGTGCTAACGCTTCAACAGGGACAACCGCGCTGGACCGGATTGCTGACCCCGCAGGGCAAGGCGCTGTTCGATTTCATCCTATGGGCAGAGGGCGACGATATCTTGATCGATTGCGAAGCCGCCCAGGCTGACTTGCTCGCCAAACGACTGACCATCTACCGCCTGCGCCGCAAGGTCGCGATCGTTCGCGAAGAGGGACTCGCGGCCCACTGGTCGCTAGACGCCAGCGACCAGCCGCTCGACCCACGCCTGCCCGCGCTTGGCCATCGCTGGATCGCGCCCGCGACGCCGGGGGACGCCACCCTCGCCTTCCGCGCGCATCGCCTAAGCCTCGGCGTGTTCGAGGGCGCAGAGGAACTGGGGCAGGACCAAACGCTATGGCTGGAAACCAATGCGGAGGAACTGAACGGCGTCGATTATGACAAGGGCTGCTACGTGGGCCAGGAAAACACCGCGCGGATGCACTACCGCAATAAAGTCAGCCGCCGCCTAGTCGCCGTACGGATCGATCAGGCGGACGAAAAACGCCAGCGGGCCGCGCTGCCGGACATGGGCCTGTCGATCGAGCTGCGCCGGGTCGAAACGCTCAATCCCGCCACCTTGCCCGCATGGTTGGCCACCGCGATCGCGAGCCAGGCAGCAGAATGAAGGCGACGTCCTGGCCCCAACGTCCGTTCGGTTCGAGCGTGTCGAGAACCGTTGCGCGCTGGCTTTTCGACTTCGCTCGAAGCGAACGGCGATGGCGCTGGTCGCCCCTGCCTTTGTTGCTGCTCGCCATCCCCGCTCAGGCCGAGACCCCCTGGAAACTGGTCGCGACCCACCCCCATGACGCGACCGCCTTCACCGAAGGCCTCTTCTACCTAGACGGCGCGCTTTACGAGAGCACCGGCCTGGAAGGCCAGTCGGACATCCGTAAGGTAGCGCTCAAGACCGGCAAAGTCCTGCAACGCCGCGTGATCGACCCGTCTTATTTCGGCGAGGGTATCGTCAATTGGGGCGGCAAGCTGGTCAGCTTGACCTGGCGCCATCGCCGCGGCTTCGTCTGGAACCTGGCCGATTTCGCGCCGCTATCGGACTTCCGCTATGACGGCGAAGGCTGGGGCATGACGCAGGACGGCCGCAGCCTCATCATGAGCGATGGCACCGCGCAGCTGCGCTTCCTTAATCCCGACAGCCTGACCGAACAGCGCCGCATCACCGTGACCTGGAACGGCCGCGCGGTCGATCGGCTGAACGAACTGGAATATGTGAAGGGGGAGGTGTGGGCGAACATCTGGTACGACACCCGCATCGCCCGGATCGATCCCGCGACCGGCGCGGTGATCGACTGGATCGACGTGGCGCGCCTGCGCAAGGCCGCCGGGGTAACCGACAGCGAAGCGGTGGCGAACGGCATTGCCTATGACGCGGCGAAGGACCGTATATTCATCACCGGCAAGAACTGGCCAAAACTGTTCGAGATAAAGGTCGCGCCCAAGCCGTAAAGCCTTGGACGCGCACCATCGTCCGTTCGTTTCGAGCGCAGTCGAGCAACATCGAAACTGCGCCATCCGCTTCTCGACTTCGCTCGAAGCGAACGGAGGTGGCATCGTTCATCAACTTAACCGCGTGGCGCGCCGTCATGCAGCCTGGCCCACAACGCCGCCGTCCCGGCTTCCTGCGCGCTGTTGGTGAACTGGGCGGCGATCAGCCAGCCCTTGATCGGCCGCATTGGCAGAAGCGTCGTCAGGATCAGCACCGGTATGCCCACGGCCAGATGCACCCACAGCCCCGGCCGCGCGATGATTTCCAGCATGATGATGAAGATGACGCCCGGCACGCAGGCGAAAAGTTGCACGAACACCGCCGGGCCATCGGCCGGATCGGCAAAGCTATAATCCAGGTCGCACACTTCACAATGATCGCGCATCGTCAGGAACCCTGTGAAGATATGCCCCTCCCCGCACCGCGGGCAGCGTCCGAACACGCCCGTTTCGTGCGCAGGGTGCTTCTCCCACGCGCGACCCTTCTGGTCGATCCAGTGGGTTTCGCGGTTGGGTTCGATCATCTCTTGGGTCATGATCCTTTATGCGGCCAAAGTGACGCGCTTATCAATCGCGCCTTTTGTCCTACCCCCCTTATGTCGTCCAAGGCTGGCCTTTGTGCACACAAGGCGCTATCGGGCGCGCAAATCTTTCCGATCTTATAAGGCAGTCAAATGGGTTTTCGTTGCGGTATCGTCGGCCTCCCCAATGTGGGCAAGTCCACTCTGTTCAACGCGCTGACCGAAACGCAGGCGGCGCAGGCGGCCAACTATCCTTTCTGCACGATCGAACCCAATGAAGGCCGCGTTGCCGTGCCCGACGACCGGCTCGACACGATCGCCAAGATCGGCGGTAGCGCCAAGATCATCGAAACGCAGCTCAGCTTTGTCGATATCGCCGGCCTGGTGCGTGGCGCGTCCAAGGGCGAAGGGCTGGGCAACCAGTTCCTGGCGAACATCCGCGAAACCGACGCGATCGTGCACGTCCTGCGCTGTTTCGAGGATGACGACATCACCCATGTCGAAGGCAAGGTCGATCCCATCGCCGACGCCGAGACGGTCGAGATGGAATTGATGCTCGCCGATCTGGAAAGCCTGGAAAAACGCGTCCCGAACCTCGCCAAGAAAGCCGCGCAGGGCGACAAGGAAGCCAAAGCCGCCGCCACGGTGCTGGGCCAGGCGCTCGACCTGCTGCGCGAGGGCAAGCCCGCCCGCCTCACCGTGCCGCGCGACGAGGAAGAAGACCGCCTGTTCAAGCAAGCGCAGTTGCTGACAGCAAAACCGGTCCTCTATGTCTGCAATGTCGAGGAAGACGCCGCATCGGAAGGCAACGCCTTTTCCGCCCGCGTGTTCGAAAAGGCGAAGGCCGAAAATGCCAGCGCCGTGATCGTCTCGGCCGCGATCGAGGCCGAATTGGTCACCATGCCGGTCGAGGAACGCGCCGAATATCTCGAAGCGCTGGGCCTGGCTGAAGCCGGCCTCGCCCGCATCATCCGCGCCGGATACGAATTGTTGGGCCTCATCACCTTCTTCACTGTCGGGCCGAAGGAAGCGCGCGCCTGGACCGTGACCAAGGGATCGAAAGCGCCCCAGGCCGCCGGCGCGATCCATACCGATTTCGAAAAAGGCTTCATCCGCGCCGAAACCATGGCCTATGCCGATTATGTCCAGTTTAACGGCGAAGCCGGCGCCAAGGAAGCGGGCAAGTGGCGGTCGGAAGGCAAGGAATATGTCACGCAGGACGGCGACATCATGCTGTTCCGCTTCAACGTCTGATTATTGCCGTCACCCCAGCGCAGGCTGGGGTCTCAGGCGACAGCGCACCAACGCCTGAGATGCCAGCCTGCGCTGGCATGACTGTATTGGGGGAACCCTATGCAACGCAAGGCCGCCTTCCCGCCCAGCGTCGACGCCGATACGCGCCTGCTGATCCTGGGCAGCCTGCCCGGCGATGCGTCGATCCGGCAGGGCGAATATTACGCCCATCGCGGCAACGCGTTCTGGACGTTGGTCGGCGATGCGCTGGGTGAGGATCTGCGCGGCCAGCCCTATGCGGTGCGACTGAAGCGGCTGCGCGGGCGCGGCGTCGGCCTGTGGGACGTGATCGAAAGCGCCGAGCGCGAAGGCAGTCTCGACGGATCGATCCGGGGCGCGGAACTGCGCGATCTTGGCGCTTTCGTCGCCCGCCTGCCCGCGCTCAAAGCCATCGCCTTCAACGGCAAGACCGCCGCGTTGCACGGCCGACGGCAACTGGGCGATCGGTCGGGCCTGGCGCTGATCGACCTGCCTTCCTCCAGCGGCGCCTATGCCAGCCTCTCGCGGGAGGCCAAGCGTTCAGCATGGATGATACTGCGTGATTGGCTTGACTGATTAGCTGCACCGTCTTGTCATATTGCGCCGCTAGGGGGACGGGTTAAGACACGAATGTAAAAAACAAGTCTAAGGGTCGCTCGTCCATGTTCAACCGCCGCCAGTTTCTGACCACCGCCACCATCGCGCCCGCGATCGGCACACCCGCTATATTGAAGGCGCAAAGCTGGTTCGCCGGCTATCCCTTTTCCCTGGGCGTGACATCGGGCGATCCGGCCCCGGACGGCTTCGTCATCTGGACCAAACTCGCCCCCAAGCCGTTCGAACTGCATGGCGGGATGCCGATGGTGCCGCTGCCGGTGAAATGGGAAGTCGCCAGTGACGACCGGTTCAAGACCATCGTCGCCAGCGGCGAGGCGCAGGCGCGGCCGGAACTGGGCCACAGCGTTCATGTTGAAGTCGCGGGCCTGCAACCCGACCGGCCCTATTGGTATCGCTTCTTCCTGGGCAGCGACAAATCCTCGCAAGGCCGCGCCCGCACCCTGCCGCTGGCGTCGTCCAGCCCGACGGCGCTCAAATTCGGCGTCGCGGGATGCCAGAATTATGAAGACGGCCTGTTCACCGCTTTCCGCCATCTGGCGCGTGAGGACGACCTGGCCTTCGTCTATCATTATGGCGACTTCATCTACGAATATCAGCAGCGCGCACCGGACTATGACAAGGACGGTCTGCCGGTCGATCAGGTCCGTCACCATATCGGCCAGGATTGTTTCGATCTGGCCGATTATCGCCTGCGCTACGCCCAATATCTGAGCGACTACGACCTACAGGCCGCGCGCGGGAAGCATACATGGTTTCCGACCTTCGACGACCATGAAATCGAGAATAATTGGGTCGGCGATATCTCCGGCAAGGGGCTGGCCCCGAACGAGATATTTCGCCTGCGCCGCCAGGCGGGATTGCAGGCCTGGTATGAACATATGCCGGTTCGCGCCGCGATGCTGCCCCGCGACGGAATCATCACCAACGCCTATCGCGAAGCGCGCTTCGGCAATCTTCTGTCGATCGACTTCCTCGACACCCGGTCCTTCCGCACCGACCAACCATGCGATGACGGGTTTAAGCCGTATTGCACCGACATCGACAGCAACAAGGCGCAGGTCATTTCGGCGGAAGAGGAAAGCTGGCTCGTGCGCAACCTGACGCGCGGGCAGACCCGTTGGAACTGCGTGGCGCAGCAGGTAATGATGATGTCGCTCGACCGACGGCGTTATGCCGATGAAAAGCAGAAAATCTACAATATCGACAGTTGGGCCGCCTATGCCAAGCCGCGTGAGCGTCTGCTGGCCAAGATGCGCGGGCTGGACAATGTCGTCGTGCTGACAGGCGACGAGCATCAGAATTTCGCGGGCCTGCTGAACGATGGCGACAAGACGGTCGCGGTCGAGTTCGTCTCGACTTCCATATCGTCTGGCGGCGACGGATCGGACCTGCGCGCTGGTAGCGACGTGATCCTCAAGAACAACCCTGAATTGCAATTCATCAACGACCAACGCGGCTATCTGATCTGTGAAGTGACCCCCGACGCCTGGACCACGCAGATGCGGGTGATGGACAAGGTATCGACCCCCGGCGGCGCGATTAGCACCCGCGCGACGCTGACGGTGCCGCATGGCCGACCGTCGATCAGCATCGCCTGACATTGACGTAAACGGAAAGCCCTTCTAAGCCATCATCCGTTGCAACGGGAGACGGATGATGGCGGACGACATTCTCTATTTCGAGGATATCGCGATTGGCGACAGCTTCGATTTCGGTCCGCTAGCCGTTTCGCGCGAAGAGACGATCGCCTTCGCCGCCGCGTTCGATCCCCAGCCCTTCCATCTGTCCGACGAAGCAGCGGCCACTACCCATTTCGGAACCCTGTCCGCCAGTGGATGGCACACCACCGCCCTGTTCATGAAAATGTTCGTCGCAGAGATGCAAAAGCATCCGGGTCGCCAGGCGGCGAGCCTCGGCGCGATGGGCGTTGACGAGTTACGCTGGCTGCGCCCGGTGCGGCCCGGTGATACGCTGCGCGGCAAGAGCGAAGTCATCGACAAGAAGGCGTCGCAAAGCCGCCCGGAAATGGGCATCGTCCGCAGCAGGGTGACGATCCTCAATCAGGACGGCGAGCCGCTCCTGACCATGATCCCCATCGCCATGTGGCGCACGCGCCCGGTTTGACCAAGTATATTCCCCTGGTCCGTTCGCCCTGAGCCTGTCGAAGGGCCATCGTTTCTGAACGAAGACAGCGCGGAGCTTCGATACGCTCAGCCCGAACGGACCTAGCCGTTAATATGCAGGCTGATTAGCCCGCGCATCCGCTGCCATCACCCGCACGGACACCGCCTTCGATCCCGCAATCTGGACCAGATGCCGCCCCGCTGGCAGATCGAACCAGACGATCTTGCGGATACCCGAACAGTCCGGCCCATGGCCGTGCTCAACCGAGGCGACAGGCGCATCGCCCGTCACTACATCCACCCAGGCTGGCCCCGACAGCGCGATGCCCACCCGCGCGCCCTGCTTTAGCGACAGGCTGAACAGCCCGCTATAACCCTCTTTCGCGCCTTTGTTCGGCACGACGGGAAACTGGACATGGACGCTCGGTGTCAGTTCGGCGGTCAACGGCTTGCCCAGAATCAGCGCCGGCGCGCCTTGCGCCAGCACGCCGGCCTTCGCCTGCCCGCTTTGGTTCCAGCTCGTCCAAGGCTCAGCCAGCGGCGTCGGCGCGGCGCAGACGGGGTCGGCGGCGGCCAACAACAAGGGGGCGAGGATCATCATCGTCTCATTTCCTCCCGAACAATTTCTCGATGTCGCCATGGCCCAGCTTCACCCAGGTCGGCCGCCCGTGGTTGCACTGGCCCGACCGCGGCGTCACTTCCATCTCGCGCAGCAGCGCATTCATCTCTGCGACGCTCAGCACCCGCCCCGCCCGCACCGATCCATGGCAGGCCATGGTCGCGGCGACCAGATCGAGCCGCTCCTTCAGCGACAGCGCGCTGTCATAGGCCGCCAGATCATCGGCCAGATCGGTGACGAGGCCATGCACATCCGACTGGCCCAGCATCGCCGGCACCGAGCGGACCAGCATGGCAGACGGGCCGAACCGCTCCAGGTCCAGGCCAAAATCCTTGAGTTCGGCGATCCGCGCCTCCAGTCGATCGCAGGCCGGTTCGTCCAGTTCGACCACTTCGGGCAGCAGCAGCGCCTGAGAGGCCACACCCTGCCCCTCCATCGCCCGGCGCATTCGCTCCAGCGTCAGCCGTTCATGCGCGGCATGTTGGTCGACGATGACCAGCCCGTCCTCCGCCTCCGCCACGATATAGGTGCGCGCGACCTGACCCCGCGCGACACCCAGCGGAAAGCTGGCGCCTTCCGGGGCTGGTGCGGCTGCCGGTTCGGCGCGCGCCTGCGGCGGCGGGGTGATGAAGGATGCGCGACGATCGGCAAAGGAAGGTGGCGCGAACTGACTATAGCTCGCCGGTGAAGACATCGGCGCTTCGAAGATCGGCATCGCACCGATCGGGGTAGGCGACACCGGTTCGGGCTTCCAGGCGGACAAGGCGGACGGATCGGCATGCTGCACGGCACGGAACCCTTCCGCATCGAGCGCACGACGCAGGCCGGACACGATCATGCCCCGGATCAGCGCGGGATCGCGAAAGCGCACCTCGGTCTTGGCGGGGTGGACGTTCACATCCACGTCCAGCGGCGGCACGTCGAGGAAAAGCGCCACAACCGGATGCCGGTCGCGCGCCAGCATGTCAGCATAGGCGCCGCGCAACGCCCCGATCAGCAGGCGGTCCTTCACTGGCCGCCCATTGACGAACAGATATTGATGATCACCCACGCCGCGATTGTAGGTCGGGATCGACGCGACGCCCGACAGGCGGATGCCTTCGCGCTCCAGCGAAACGATGACGTGGTTTTCAGCCAGCGCTCGATCCGTCAGCGCGGCGACCCGCTCTTCGCGCGCATCGTCGGCCTGCACGCCCAATACCCGGCGTCCATCATGTTCGACTGAGATAGCGACGGCGGGATGTGCCATTGCGAGACGACGGATAATGTCGATGCAGGCGGCATATTCGGCTTTGGCAGAGCGCAGGAACTTGCGCCGCGCCGGCACCTTGCCGAACAGCTGCTCCACTATGACACGCGTGCCCGGTGGCAGGGCGGCTGGCCCCTCCGCCACCAACTGGCCATTGTCGACCGTGCGGTTCCACCCGTCCATCCCACGCGGCCGGCTGTCGATGGACAGGCGCGCGACGCTGGCGATCGACGGCAGAGCCTCTCCGCGGAAACCCAATGTGGCTACATTTTCAATGGCATCGTCGGGCAGCTTCGACGTGGCATGGCGCTCCAGCGCCAACGCCATGTCTCCCGAATCCATGCCGCAGCCATCGTCGCTGACCTCGATGCGGTCCAGCCCGCCGTTGGACAGCCGGATGGCGACGCGAGTCGCCCCCGCGTCTAAAGCGTTTTCGACGATCTCTTTCAGCGCGCTGGCGGGTCTTTCGACCACTTCACCGGCAGCGATACGATTGACCAGATGTTCGGGCAGACGGCGTATTGACATTGATTAGGGACTAGCCCAATCGAGCGCTTTCCGCGAGCCGCGAACCTCATATTTTTTGCACTGCAAGGCGCAAGAAAGAAGCGGCGAACGGCAGAAGCAGAACAGCTTTCCGACCGGTCCCCTTATCGCGTCGCGGGGACGGCGGGCGATACAGGATAAGGCATGTCGATCTTTTCGCGTCTCTTCAAATTCACCTCGCAGGATATGGCCATCGACCTGGGCACCGCCAATACGGTGGTCTATGTGCGCGGTCGCGGCATCGTGCTGAACGAGCCTTCGGTGGTGGCGGTCGAGACGATCAACGGCGTCAAGCGGGTGAAGGCAGTCGGCGTGGACGCCAAGCTGATGATGGGCAAGACCCCGGACTCGATCGAGGCCATCCGCCCGTTGCGCGACGGCGTGATCGCCGACATCGACGTCGCCGAACAGATGATCAAGCATTTCATCACCAAGGTGCATGGCGGCAAGCACAGCCCCTGGCGCGCGCCCGAAATCGTGATCTGCGTGCCGTCGGGTTCGACGAGCGTTGAGCGCCGCGCGATCCGCGACGCCGCCAGCAATGCCGGCGCCAGCCAGGTGTTTCTGATCGAAGAGCCGATGGCCGCTGCGATCGGCGCCGACATGCCGGTGACCGAACCGATCGGATCGATGGTCGTCGATATCGGCGGCGGCACGACTGAAGTCGCCGTGCTTTCGCTGCGTGGTCTCGCTTACACCACCTCGGTCCGCGTGGGCGGCGACAAGATGGACGAAGCGATCGTGTCCTTCGTCCGCCGCCATCATAACCTGCTGATCGGCGAAGCCACGGCGGAGCGGATCAAGAAGCAATATGGCGTCGCCCAGCCGCCCGAAGACGGCGTGGGTGAGACGATCCATATCAAGGGCCGCGACCTGGTGAACGGCGTTCCCAAGGAAATCTCGATCAACCAGGGCCAGATCGCCGACGCGCTGGCGGAACCGATCAGCACCATCGTCGAAGGCGTCCGCATCGCGTTGGAAAATACCGCGCCTGAACTGGCCGCGGATATCGTCGATCAAGGCATCGTCCTGACGGGCGGCGGCGCGCTGCTCAAGGGGCTGGACGACGAACTGCGCGACGAAACCGGCCTGCCGGTCACCATCGCCGAAGACCCGTTGACCTGTGTCGCCATCGGCACGGGCCGCGCAATGGAAGATCCGATCTTCCGGGGCGTGCTACAAACCGCCTGATCGAGAAGGACGATTAAATGGCGCGGCCACCCAGCCGACGCCCCGGTATCAACCGGAAGGCGCAATATAGCCTGTTCGCCAGCTATGTCGTGGCGGTGACCGGTGCAACCATAGGCCTGCTGCTGGTCGTAGTCGCGATTTTCGACCCTACGGGCTTTTCCGCGATCCGCATTGCGACGGCGGAGATCGGTCGTCCTGTCTCCATGGCGCTCAAGGGCATGGTGAGCGGGGTCAGTTCGGTGGACGAGGTTCTGGCCGCCTATTGGCGCGCCGGGTCGCAGAATGTCGCGCTGCGTCGTCAGGTGGAAGCCGACCGCAACCGCATTATCGAGGCCAAGGGCGTCGCACAGGAAAATCAGCGGCTCAAAAAACTGCTCAAACTGGTGGATGCCGACGCAAGCCAGGTACTGACCGCACGGCTCATCGCATCCTCTCCGACCAGCGCACGGCGCTTCGCGCGCCTGAATGCCGGACGCTGGCAGGGCGTGCGCCCCGGCATGCCGGTGCGTGCGCCAGAGGGCTTGATCGGCCGCATCCATATCGCCACGCCTAATAGCTCCGACGTGCTGCTGCTGACCGATACCGCCAATATCGTGCCAGTCCGCCGCGCGAATGATAATATTCCGGCGATCTCGACAGGCTTGGGCGATGGGTCGGTCGAGGTCCGCGCACTGACCGCTGGACGCAACCCATTCAGGCCCGGCGACCTGTTGGTGACATCGGGCATCGGTGGCGTGTATCAACCCAATATACCTGTCGCAGTCGTTGTCCGCGCCCAGGGCGAGATCGCCTATGCCGTGCCGCTTGCGAACCCGGCCAGGGTTGATGCCGTCGTGGTCGAGCGCGCGTTTGAAGAAGCCGTCACCCGGCCCGATCCTGCCGCGCCGGCTGTGTCGGGCGGGGGTGCGGTCGACAACGGCGTCGCGCCATGATCGACCGGCATCTAAACCATGTGCCGCGGCTGGGGCGGCATCCGTCGCGCTTTCGCCTGGCCGGTACGCCGGTCATTACCGTCATGCTGGGCTGTTTCCTGACGGCAGTGCCAGTTATCGCCCAGTCTCCGGTCATGCCGCCTTTCGGCCTGCTCCTGCTGCTGTCGTGGCGGCTGCTCCGGCCTGAGCTGTGGCGCACATGGATCGGCCTGCCACTCGGCCTGTTCGACGACATGATGAGCGGGCAGCCCATCGGGTCGGCGATGTTCCTATGGACGGTGGCTTTGATCGGCATCGACGCGATCGAGCATCGCATGGTCTGGCGCAGCTACCGGCAGGACTGGTTAATTGCCGCGCTCGCCATTATCTTCTGCATTGCAGGCGGCCTGTTCTTCGCCAATATCACGGGTGGAGGTAATGTGCGTTTCTTGCTGGTCGCGCCACAGATGGTCTGGACGATATTGCTGTTTCCCTTCGTCGTCCGGCAGTGCGCGCGGATCGATCGCTGGCGCGTGATGGCATGAAATTCCTCACCCCCAAGCGTAAGATCATTACCGAAGCCGCCCAGTCTTTCACCTTCACCCGCCGCGCGATGGTCGTCGGCGGCATTCAGGGTGCGATCGGCGCGTTGCTCGTCGGGCGAATGGCCTGGATCAGCGTGGCGGAAAATGAGAAATACAGCCTCCTGTCAGAAAGCAACCGCGTCAACCTGACCCTCATTCCGCCACGGCGGGGCTGGATCGTAGATCGCAACGGCCGGCCGCTGGCCAATAACCGCACCGATTTCCGCGTTGACCTGATCCCGCAGCGCGTGGTTGATGCTGAGGCGACGATCCGTCACTTGGCGCAGCTGCTCAATCTGCAGCCGGATGAGGTCGATCGCATCCGCGAGGACTTGGAAAAGTCCGCTGGTTTCCGTCCGGTGCAGGTCGCCGACAAGCTGACCTATGACCAATATGCCGCGGTGAGCGTGCGCCTGCCCGACCTGCCCGGTGTAGCGCCCAGCCAGGGTTTTTCACGCCACTATCCCGCTGGCGCGACCGTCGGCCATCTGCTTGGCTATGTCGGCGCAGCCACGGCGGAGGATTATAAGGCGAACAAAGATCCGCTGCTCATTACACCCGGTTTCAAGCTGGGCAAGGATGGTCTGGAAAAGGCGTTCGATCGGCATCTGACCGGCAAGGCCGGCGCCAAGCGGGTCGAAGTGACGGCGCGCGGTAAGATCGTGCGGGAATTAACGACGCGCCAGGATACACCAGGCAACTCGATCAAGCTGACGATCGATGCAGGGCTTCAGGAATATGCAGGCCGCCGCCTTGCCACGCAAAGCGGGTCCGTGGTGGTGATCGATTGCCACAATGGCGATGTGCTCGCGCTCGCGTCGATGCCCAGCTTCGATCCGAACAGCTTTTCCGACGGCATCAGCCATCTGGAATATGAAATGCTGTCGAAGGACGACCATGTCCCGCTGCGTAACAAGACGCTGCAAGGCTTGTATCCCCCTGGTTCGACGGTCAAGCCGATGGTCGCGCTGGCGCTGCTGGAGGCCGGTATCGGCCCGCAGGAGACGGTCAGTTGCGGTGGCGCGATCCGGGTCGGCAATACCCTGTTCCACTGCCACAAGCGGCGCGGCCACGGGTCGCTTAACATGCGCGGCGCGATTGCCCAGAGTTGCGACATCTATTTCTACCAGATGGCGCAGCGCATCGGTATGGACAGGATCGCCAGCATGGCCCGTCGGGTCGGCATGGGCCAGAAATTCGACCTGCCCTTCCCCAGCCAAAGCTATGGCACCGTGCCGGACCCGGCGTGGAAGGAAAAAAAATATGACCAGAAATGGCAGGTTTACGACACGGTGAACGCCACCATCGGCCAAGGGTATATGCTCATCAACCCGCTGCAGATGGCGGTGATGGCGGCGCGGCTGGCGACCGGCAAGCAATTAATGCCTAATTTCATCCATAACGCCAGGCGACCCGAACCCGCGACGGTCGGCGCGACCGAAGAGCATCTGGTCGTTATCCGCGACGCCATGAACGCGGTGGTCAACGGCGGCGGCACGGGCGGCGCCGCGCGCAGTTCCATCCCCGGCGTCATGATCGCGGGCAAGACCGGCACTGCCCAGGTCCGACGTATCACCATGGCGGAGCGCGCCGGCGGCGTGCGCGGCAATAGTTCGCTGGCGTTCAAGCTGCGCGACCACGCGCTGTTCCAGGGCTTCGCGCCGTTTGACAATCCGCGCTATGCGATCGCCTGCATCATCGAGCATGGCGGACATATGATCCGCAACGAGGATGCGCCGATGATCGCCAGCGATACCTTGTCCTATCTGTTCGATCCGGCCAAGGCGATGGAGAAGCTGGAGACGCTCGAAAAAGGTTGGGGCGGCACGCCCGCGCAGCGGCAGGCGCGCGAGATGGCCGCGTTCCGGCTCGCCAAGGCGATCCAGAAGGGCGAGGTTCCGCCGCCTTCGGATAATGCAACCGACAATGCCAGCAACGCAGCAGCGACCTCCCCTACCGCCGTAGCGCCGCCTAGCCCTGATGAGAGCGACAATGATGTTCCGCCGCCGCCCGGCGCCAATGTGACCGGCGCGCCATGAGCATCATTCCGCAGCCCCTGACCGAATTTCCCTGGCGTATCCTGGCGCTGTTGCTGGCGATCGCCGGCTTCGGCACGATCGTCCTCTACAGCGCGGCGAGCGGCAACATCTTTCCCTGGGCGGCCATGCAAGCGGTGCGATTCTGCATCTTTTCGGCGATGGCGCTGACGCTCAGCCGCATACCGATGGAGGTCTTCGCCTGCTTCGCCTTCCCCGCTTATGGCGCGGTCCTGGCGGCGCTCTTCCTGGTGGAACTGATCGGCGGCGTTGCGGGAGGCAGCCAGCGCTGGATCAATCTGGGCTTCATGCAACTCCAGCCGTCGGAATTCATGAAGCCGATCATCGTTCTGACGGTAGCCCGCTTCTATGCGATGCTGCCGGTGGGCGAAATCCGGCGCTGGAATGCAGTCTGGCCGGCGCTGGTGCTGATCGGCGTGCCTTGGGCGCTGGTGTTGATCCAGCCCGACCTTGGCACGGCAACGATGATTGCAGCCGGCGGCGTGACCGTCATGTTTCTTGCTGGCCTGCCGTTGCGATTGTTCATCGGCACCGGGATCGTCGGTGCCTGCGCTATCCCGATCGCCTTCAGCTTCCTGCACGAATATCAGCAGAACCGCGTGTTGATCTTCATGGACCCGGAGAGCGATCCGCTTGGCGCAGGCTATCATATCAGCCAGTCGAAGATCGCGATCGGATCGGGCGGCTTCTGGGGCAAAGGGTTTCTGCAAGGCACGCAGAGCCATCTCGATTATCTACCCGAAGGTCATACCGATTTCGTCTTTGCGACCATGGCGGAAGAATGGGGACTAGTCGGCGGTGCGCTGCTGATCCTCGCCTTCATGCTGCTGTTCCGCTGGGGCATCCGGGTGGCGATGCGCGCCCAGGACAAATTCGCGCGTCTGGCCGCGGCGGGCCTCACCACCACCATTTTCTTCTATGTCGCGATCAACCTGATGATGGTCATGGGACTTGCCCCCGTCGTGGGCATCCCCCTGCCCTTCATGTCCTATGGCGGTTCTTCCATGCTGACCGTGATGCTGTGCGTTGGTATCATCATGGCCATCGATCGCGCGGGAAAGCGCAGTACGGGAACGGGAAATTGGGCGTAAATCGTCTCAACCGAAAAATTTCCGACCTTTATAGGATTTATGGTTTGCAAAATGGCAGGCGACTGCTACCAGCCCGCCACACCGGAGCGGCCGCCGCATCGGAATGGACGCATAGCTCAGTTGGTAGAGCAGCTGACTCTTAATCAGCGGGTCCTTGGTTCGAGCCCAAGTGCGTCCACCATATATTTCAGATACTTAGCCACAACTAAGAGTTGTGGCGCGATTGACCAAGTAGCAAATAGGTAGCTTGGTGAATTTGTGCCTGAAAGGGTAACAGCCTTTTCCAGGCCATGTTTCTGCAAAAATCCCAATGGTCCGCCAGTCGGTCTGATAATAATTTTCGAGCTTTTCGGTAGCCCGCTCGACCCGCTTCCCTTAAAGCCCTGCGTCAGTGGCCAAGGCAGTTGCGCCGCTAATGTCCTTGTGCCGCCAATAATCAGCTCGCTCGACCATCCACTTGCGCCGATCGCGGTTCCGGCGTGCATTTGACCGCTTCGATGGGGTATGGTCAAGCAAGTTAGAATTTCGGAGCGACGGCATCATGGTCACGTACAACGTAATCGGGGAGATTGGTCGGGGAGGTTTCGGCGTAGTCGAGGAGGTCGAAACTAAAAAGGGTCAGAAGTTCGCGATGAAGACATTAGTCTACCCGAACAATGCATCTGACACCAACAAAGCAGACTTAAGAGCCTGCTTCGAGCGCGAAGTAAAATATCAAGGTACAATCGACCATCGCCATGTTGTGCCGATTGTAGCGAAAAATTTGAAAGACGACCCTCCATGGTTTGTCATGCCGCTTGCTGAAGGATCGCTCCAAAAGGAACTTCGTGACGACCGGACCCTCGGAGGTGATCCAAAGACGGCGATTTTTGATTTGCTGGCAGGTTTAGAAGAGGTTCATCGCCTAGGATATAAACATCGCGATCTCAGCCCCGGCAATGTGCTGCGGTTTCGCGACGGAGATGGCGTGACATATTATGCTATTTCTGACTTCGGCCTTATGTCACCACAGGCAGGCGTCACGACCACGCTGACTGATACCAATGTGGCTGGCGGTACATTGCCGTACCGTGCACCTGAATGCGCAACCAGCTTCAGGCGAGCAACAGGTCTAGCTGACATTTACTCCGTTGGCGCGATACTTCACGACATTTTCGGAACGGGCGGTCGAATTCCTCACGCCGAATTGAAAGCTAACGGCCCGATCGGGGAGGTCATTGCAAAATGCACCAAAACCAATCCGCGCCGAAGGTATAAGAATGTTCAAGAGCTGCGAGAAGTTTTATATGACGTTTTACACTCTGATGATCTGAAATTTGAGTCCGACGAGGATTCCCATTATGGGAAACTACTTAAGGATAATGAGAAACTTTCTGATGATCAATGGGACGAACTGTTCGCACATATTGACCGACAATTAGATTCAAGAAAATCTACTCAATCACTTATTTCTGCAATCCGAACAACCCATGTCGAAGGACTGTTGAATTCTGCGCCTGATTTGTTTCATGCGCTGGGAATGGAATATTCCGATTTTGCATCAAAGTATTCTTTTAACTTCGATTTTTGCGATGTTATAGCAACTATTTCACAAATATTTTATGATAATGGTGAAATTGATCTTCAAGCAAATACGGCATTGGCGATGTTGGAGCTGGGCACCAGTCACAATAGATGGTTCGTTGAACGAAAGTTTATTGCGATGGCTTCGCCAGATATTAGTGATGAATTAGCACAAAGGATCGTCACCGAAATTGCAGTTCGGGACTTGGATATCAAGCGAAGCCTTCGCAATCTTAGAAATTCGATAACTGTTGAAGATGACGCCTTGCACCCAAAGATCGACCAATTGGGCGAAGAGGCGTAAATGAAGTTTGGTGCATTCACCATCGACGGCCCCAAACGCAATAATCAAGATCGCTATCTTGAACCTGTCGAAAGCACTGATGGTTGGGTAGCAGCTATCGCTGATGGCGTCGGAGGTAAGCCTGGAGGGGCGGTCGCGGCGGCTGAGGCCATAGCTGCCGTACGAGACAGTGCGAAGAGTTCAGCTTGGGATGGAGCCAAAATTTTCGCAGAGGCTTGCCGACGGATACGTGAGGCGGGCAAACGTGAAGATATTTCGCAAATGGCCACCACCATGTCGATGGTCCGATTGTCCAATGATTCCGCTTATGTCGCTCACGTAGGAGATGCGCGAATATATCACGTGCGGGGCAGTGGTATCATGACACGAACTGAGGATCAGACAGAGGTTGCAACATTGCTACGCGATGGCGTTTTATCAAAATCCCAAGCAAAGACTTATCCTCGAAGGAACGTAATCACATCCTACTTGAGTGCTAATGAGAAATTTAATTTGTTTCAGAATTATTTTAGCGTCCAATTGGATGATTATATCATTTTAATTACAGATGGTGCTTACGATATAATAAAAAAGGCATATGTTATTCAAGACTTGGAGAATTCTAGCTCCTTAGAAGAAGCATTGGAAAGCTTTAAGCAACGCCTTTTGGCTTCTGGAGTACGGGATGATAGCACAATTTTACTTATTAAAATTGAATAATTGCGGTTACTATAACCCGCATTTTAGGCCGTGAACTCATAAAAGCGTGCATGGCTCTTGGCTGAACGGATTTGTTTGGCGTAGGGTTCGGGTGATGGTGGACTCATGCCGATAAGCAGCTTCGATTTGATGGTCGCGGTAGCGATCATGATCGGCTTACCGATAGCAATCATCTTGCTGAACCGTTGGAAGCGGCGCTCAGGATGGTGGCTGCTTGGATGCGTCATCGCCTTCGTTATCATTGGCAACATCATCGAGCAGAGCGTCGGGCGGCAATAAACAGGCCTTCCCATTTTCGCCGAACAGTGATTCAGCGTTGGTATGAGCCGATATGATCTGACCGACTTCGAATGGCGCGTGATTGAGCCGCTGTTGCCCAACAAGCCAAGGGGCGTCCCGCGCGTCGATGACCGGCGCGTGCTGAACGGCATATTCTGGGTGCTGCGATCTGGTGCGCCATGGCGCGACCTGCCCGAGCGCTATGGGCCTCGCACCACCTGCTACAACCGCTTTGTCCGCTGGCGAAAGGTGGGCGTCTGGGACCGGATGATGGACGCCATCACCGCCGCGTATGACGGTGAAATCCAAATGATCGACAGCACTTCCATCCGGGCGCACCAACAGGCTGCTACGGCAAAAAGGGGGATCGAGATCATTGTCTCGGTCGATCCCGCGGCGGCCTCACGACCAAAATCCATGCCGTCGTCGATGCGCAAGGGCTCCCAATCCGGCTCGGCCTGACTGCTGGGCAGACTCATGACGGGCAAGTTGCAGACGAACTGCTCGACCATCTCGGGCCACACATGATCGTGCTTGCCGACAAGGCCTACGATGCCGACCGCATCCGCACGCTGATCGAGGAACAGGGTGCCACGCCAAACATTCCGGCCAAATCCAATAGAAAATGGAGGCCGTGCTTCAGCAAACGGCTCTATCGGGAGCGCAACCTGATCGAGCGCTTCTTCTCCAAGCTAAAGCACTTCCGCCGTGTCGCCACCCGATACGACAAGCTCGCCGAAAACTTCCTCGCCATGGTCCAGCTCGCATCAATGCGTCTGTGGTTGCGAGCTTATGAGTCTACGGCCTAATTGATGATTGCGTTTCTTCCAACGACCGGGCGGTTGGCGTTGGGCTTGCGTAAGTCGGCGCTCTCCTGAGAACAGACCATAGGTCGTCCCCTTGCCTTGCAGTATGTTAGCGACCGTGCCGAGTGAACAGCGGAAAGCGGTGGCGATCTCACAGCGGGAGAAGCCTCGTTTACGATATTCGCCGATGGCCAAGCGCGACCATGCCGGTAGCTGCGCCTTGCCCCGGACACGGGCCATTTGCAGGCCATGTTCGGCTCGCATTGCCCATACGGCGGCGTCAACGGCTGCCATGATAGCAGGATTGGACTGTGCCGCCCTGTTCGCTGCCGCCCGATAGATAGCGATGGTAGAACGGGAGCGGCGAAGCGACGCCGCATGAAAGGCGAGCGAGAAACCCGGCATCAAAAGCTGAGCATGAAACGCGGTCCGATCCTCACCTCGTTTTGGAGGTTGGATTGGCTGCCAAGGTTCCTCCCCGCCCTTGATCGCCTGTTCTGGCTGTCAATCGGCGTGCAAACGGGACCCCTTATCGGCGCGCAAAAGGGACCCCCTGTCAGGATGGCGGAACGTTGATGTGACGGGCTTCCTTGCGCTGCGCGCGGCGTAGGGAGGGCGTAGCCCGACCGGAGGCGCGCGCAGCGCAAAACATCTTCTAATTGATCGCTGCTGGGGCGGATCAGCTGCGGTTTTTGAAGCGCCAGCTGTCATTGCCGGTCTCGACAATGTCGCAATGATGGGTGACGCGATCGAGGAGCGCGGTTGTCATCTTGGGATCGCCGAACACGGTGGGCCACTCGCCAAAGGCGAGGTTGGTGGTGATGATGACACTGGTCTGCTCATAGAGTTTGCTGATCAGGTGGAACAGCAACTGGCCGCCCGATCGAGCGAACGGCAGATACCCCAGTTCATCGAGCACGATGAGATCGAGGCGGGATAGCTGGGCGGCGAGAGCGCCACTCTTGCCGATCCTGGCCTCCTCTTCGAGGCGGGTCACCAGATCGACCGTGTTGAAGTAGCGGCCTCGGGCGCCGGAGCGCACTACATTGGCGGTGATGGCGATGGCTAGATGGGTCTTTCCTGTGCCTGTGCCGCCGACCAGGACGATATTGCGCCGTGCGGGCAGGAACGCGCCGCTGTGCAATGAACGCACAAGCCCCTCGTTGATCGGGGTACCCTCGAACCGGAAGGCATCGATGTCCTTCACGACTGGCAGCTTGGCAGCGGCCATCCGGTATCGGATCGACGCGGCATGACGATGCGTCGCCTCCGCTCGCAGGAGATCGGTCAGTATCTCCATGGTGGTGCGCTGGCGCTGAAGGCCGGTGGTGACGGCATCGTCGAACGCGCCCGCCATGCCCTTGAGTCCAAGCCCGCGCATGGCCTCGATCATATCATGCCGCTGCATCGAAGGTCCTCAGCTGGTCGTAACGGGCACAGTCGGCGATCGGGGGATGGCGCAAGGCGCTATCCTCGGAGGTGATGATCGTCAGCGGACGCGGAGGCTCCCGGCGTCGTGCCAGGATGTTGAGGATCAGGTCGTCGCTCGCCGTGCCCGTCGCCAGTGCCTCACGCACAGCGGTTTCGACAGGCTCCAGGCCATCGGTCAGTACGGCCGACAGTACACGGACGAACCGGCGATCGGCATCGTCGCCATTACCCAGCTTGCGGCGCAGGCGGGCCAGCGCCGGTGGCAGATCCCAGTCCTGGAAGGGGGCACCGTTCCGCAGCGCGCCAGGCTTGCGGGCCAGCACTGGCAGATAATGCCAGGGATCATAGATCGTGCGGTTGCGGCCGAAGTAGCGCGGATGTTCAGCGACAACCTCTTCGCCGCAGCGAACGACAATACGATCGGCATAGGCCCGGACCTGCACGGTGCGTCGCGACACCGTCGAGAGGACTGAGTAGCGGTTGCGGTCGAAGCTGATCAGGCAGGTGCCGGTCACGGCATGCTCGCTCTCATTGAAGCCGTCGAACGGTCCCAGCATCGGCTGCAGCGCAGATCGTTCGATCTCCAGCATCTGCGCCACGGTCAGATCTCCCTGTTCAGGATGGGGCTGCCGTTCCGCCCAGCGCCGACACTCTGCCTCCAGCCAGCCATTGAGCTCTTCGAGACTGGCGAACCGCAACCGGGGCTGGAAGAAGCGACCCCGGATCGTCTGCACCTGGTTCTCGACCTGACCCTTCTCCCATCCCGCCGCAGGCGAGCAGGCCGTGGGCTCGACCATATAATGGTCGGTCATGATCAGGAACCGCCGGTTGAAGACGCGTTCCTTGCCGGTGAACACGCTCGTCACAGCCGTCTTCATATTATCGTAGATGCCGCGCCCTGGCACGCCGCCGAAGAAGGCAAAGCCGCGCGCATGCGCGTCGAACAGCATCTCCTGGCTCTCGCGAGGATAGGCCCGGACATAGACCCCACGTGACGCGCACAGGCGCATATGCGCGACCTTCACCCGCATCGGCGCTCCTGCGATCTCGACATCCTCATGGCTCCAGTCGAACTGGTAGGCCTCGCCTGGCCTGAACATCAGCGGGATGAAGGCGGTGACGCCATCGCCAGCATCCTTGCGCCGCTCGATCTTCCAGCGCGTCGCATAGCGCCGCACCGCATCGTAAGAACCCTCAAAGCCTTCTCGCACCAGCAGGTCATGGATCCGCGTCATCCGCAGCCGGTCACGCCTGCCGCGCAGCTCGTTCTCTTCCAGCAGCGTGTTCAGGCGCTCCTGGAACGGACCGATCCTGGGCAGCGGCTGAACCTTGCGCTGATAATCAAAGGCGCCCTCCGGCGCTCGGACCGCTTTGCGGATGACCTTCCGCGACACATGCAGATCCCGTGCGATCGCCTTGATCGCCTTGCCTCCGGCATACTCGCGCCGGATCCGTAAAACTGTCTCCAAAACCAACATCCCGATCTCGCCGCCTGAAAATCCAGCCGGCTGCTTAAACCATCGAAATGAGGGGTCCCTTTTAGACGCCGATCACCCCGCTAACGGGGTTCTTTTTGCACGCCGATCCACATTGAGGCCGTTGATAGGTGTAGCGTGAACGATGCCGCGTTCCACGCACCAGTTGAACAGCTTGCGAATGTTGGAAAGGATTCGGTTCGCCTGATAGGTCGATCCGCGCGCAACGGCGCCATCCATGATTTCCAGCACGTCGAACCGTTTGATGTCGCGGATATCACGTTGCCCAAAAGTGCCGACGAATTCGCGCTCCAAGATGCGCTCGGCCTCGCGCCAGCTTTTGTTACGAGCTTTTGCATGAAGGCGGATGAATTCCCCGCACACCGCTTCAACCTTCATGTCGGGACTACGCCTGCGCTTGGTCGGATCAATACCTTCATCGACCTGCCGTAATATATCCTGCGCCTTTTCGCGGGCCGTGGCCAATGTGATGCGGGGAAAGACGCCCAGCTTCATCCGCTTCTGACCCAGCCCATATCGGAATTTGACCGAGAAAACCTTTTGCCCGTGCGCCGAAACTCGAACGCTCATTCCGGGACAATGAAGATCATGAACCTCATAGCGTTTCTGCTGCGGCTTCAGGGCTTCAAGTGTCTTGTTTGTTAAGGCCTTCTGCATGTGTCATCCTTTCGAATGATACATCAATAATCACGGAAATCAGCCAATCTCAAAGAAATTCCCACCGTCCGAAGGACCTGAACTGGGAAAGTTTAGCGTGACGCGATTTGACTATAACACACACGACCGGGGGGTGCTTTAGACCAAGCCGCTATGACGATCCTCGGACCAAGTGCCTCGACACTGATTCTGGGTTTTGCGGCCTCACGCGATTACGTGTTGGCACGACGGGGATCGATAAACCGGCTTCCTATCGATCATCTCCGAGTTCCGTACCGATCCGAAGCAGATCGACATAGGCTGCGTAGGCAAAGCTGCGATCCCGACGCCTGCCGGTTGTTTCGGTCAGAACCCCAGCCGACACTAGCGCTTCGATCGCCCGGATCGACGTTGGCTTGCTGATCCCAAGCAAGGTCATGGTCGATGCGACCGTGACGATCGGATGGTTGAGCAGTTTCTCAAACAGTCTGACAGCTGAAACGGAGGCGGCATTACTCGCCAACAGCCGAGCGCGACCTTGGCCGACGATAGCGAATATGTCCCGCGCCGATGTCACCGCCTCGTCAGCGATCGTTGCCACCCCATCGAGAAAGAAATCGGTCCAGCCTTCCCAGTCGCCTTGTGTCCGCACGGCGTCGAGCCGCCGGTAATATTCGGCACGATGGCGCTTGAAGAACAGGCTGAGGTAGAGCGACGGCGCGCGGAGCAGTCCCCAATGCTGGAGCAGCACCGAAATCAGCAACCGGCCTATACGCCCGTTGCCGTCGAGATAGGGGTGGATGGTCTCAAACTGAACATGAACAAGTCCGGCACGAATGAGCGCGGGCAAGTCATCATCCGCGTGGATGTATTTTTCGAGCGTGCTGAGCAGCTCCGGCAGGCGCGTGGGCGGCGGCGGGACGAACACGGCGTTGCCCGGCCTACTACCCCCGATCCAGTTTTGACTGCGCCGGATTTCACCCGGCTGCTTTGTCGCGCCTCTCACGCCGTCCATCAATCTGCGGTGCGCGTCATTCAGAAGGCGCATGGAAATCGGAATGCCGGAGGGGTTCGCCAGCTCCTGTTGGACGTGGTTCAGGGCGTCGAGATAATTGCAGACCTCTTCCACATCGGCATCAGGCGCATTTACCTCATCCGCCTCAAAGCTCAGCAAATCGAGCAACGTCGCCTGCGTCCCCTCTATCTGTGAAGAGATCACGGCTTCCTTGCGGACGAAGCCATAGAGAAACCAGTCGAGCGACGGCACCATCTCGGTTGCCAGATCAAGCCGCACCAAGGCTTGCTCGGCGGCACGTAGGCGCCTGCTGAGCGCATCGGACATGGCAAAAGCCGGATCGCGTGGCGGCAATGCGTATGGCAGAAAGGCCGGAACATCCTCCCCGCCTGCGATCACGTTTTCATATGCGCCCGTGGTCCGCTTCGTCATGGCAGTCTTCGATCCCGTTTTGAGATAGGAACGACATTGTTCCTTTCTCTAACCATTAATAACGATATCGTGACTTATCGTACACAAAAGTCAACCACCCGTTATTAACGGCCGGTGGAGTTGGTGGCGGCAACGAAGCGGGATTTTTCCTGACGCACGCCGCTACGATCGATATCACACTGCGGCTAGGCTAGCGGATGGATCACGCCGCCTTTGCCCTCTCCCGTTCTGATACCCAGAAAATCGACGATCTTCCGTGTGGGTATCACGGGGGTCCCGGGCGCTCGAACTTGCATGAATGGACCTGAAGCAATACGCCTCGGAATCAGCGGGTCGAAGATACGCTTTCGTGTTCCTCAGACGCGACATAACCCAGAATGACAAGTAATAACAAGAGCTTATGGCCAGCTCTTAATCAGCGGGTCCTTGGTTCGAGCCCAAGTGCGTCCACCAAGTCTTTCGCTACCTTGTCATTTACTTAGGACAAGCTGCGAACGGCTCTGACCATATCTATTGTTGTGGGCTGCGCCGGTCACCCTTCCCCAGGCTTTTCGACATATCGGGATGGGTCCGTAAAGTCCGCTGGTGCGTATTGGGTGCAGGATGCTTCAACGCTCGTTGATGCTAGGCGGCCGTCCAGTGTCGTAATTTCCCTATGGCGACAGTCTGGCCCCGCGAGACGCGGGGCCATTGCGTTTCATCCGTTCAGCCGATCCTTGACGGCTTTTGCCGGCGAAAAACCGAGCTTTTTGGAAGCGGCAATCTGAATCGTCTCGCCAGTCGAGGGATTGCGCCCCTCGCGCGCAGCGCTTTCTTTGACTTTGAATTTGCCAAAGCCATTCAGCGAAATTTCGTCCCCCTTGGCAGCTGCGGCCGCGATTGCCGAAAAAACCGCATCGACGGCCTTGCGAGCATCTGCCTTTGTGAGACCAAGTTCGCCGGCGATCGCATCAGCGAGATCACTATTGTTCATGACATGCCTTTCAAAAAAACGAGGCTGCACCTTTAGCCTCTGCCGTTGACGGAGAGCAAGCTGCGCAATCGCCACGACAGGGTGTTCACGCTTCTGGACAGGCGCAGCCTCCCATCGCTATCGACCAGCATGCGCATCGTTGCAACCATCATGAACTTGGCCAGCGCCGCCCGCGCCATTTTACCGATCCAGGCATTAGCAGGCGATTGCGGCGGCTTTATAACGCAACGTGCGGCTCGGACCCTTCGATATCCGATCATCCAGCGAACTGCCGCGCTGAAAGGTTCGCCGGTTCAGTCTAGCTGCGACGGCCTATGGACGACAATGGGCGCATTACATTGTGAGCTGCGCCAGTTGACGTCTATACGCTTAAACTTCCATTCAGACATAAAGCCATAAAGGCGCATGAGCGGCAGACGGGCCAAAGCCCCGCCGGTTCATTTTTCGAGGGAAACTCTTCATGCCGCTTGCGACTGTATCGAAACTGTTCGTGCTGACCGCCCTGTGCGCAGCCAGCGCCCCTGCATTCGCGCAGGCCGGAGATCCAGCCAAAGGCAAAACGGTGTTCGCCCGCTGCGCGCTATGCCATGATGTGAAGGCTGGGCCCAAGAAGATGGGTCCGTCGCTCGCGGGGATATTCGGCCGCACGTCGGGCACCATGGCGGGCTTCGCCTATTCACCCGCGATGCAGAAGGCGAAGATTCGCTGGGACGCCAAGAGTATCGATGCGTTCCTGACCAAGCCTAGCGGGCTGGTCCCGGGCAACCGCATGGCCTTCGCGGGGGTGCCCAATGCTGTCGATCGCGCCAACCTGATCGCCTATCTCAAGGCAGAAGCCAAGTAGGCCAGCGCTAAATCCCGCCCGCCGTCACGGTCCAGCCGCCGCGTTCCAGCGCGGCGCTAAGATCGGCTGTGCAGGCGTCCAGCCTCGTCCCATCGGTAGAGCGAATCACGAAATTAGCGCCGGTGCGGCCCTCGCGGAAAAACGGATAGCTGCCGATCTGGCAATCTCCATGCGCGCGTTCGGTTGAGGCGAGCAGGTCGGCGATCTCGCTTTCCGCCACCCAGCAGCCGATCGTCGCGGACAGCAATGGCAGCCCCCCTTCCAGCGTGCCGGTCAGGCTGTCTAGCATGCCCGCAGTAATATAGGGCACGCCAGCCATGATGAAGATGTTGCCATGACGGATGCCCGGCGCACCGGACATGCGATTTTCGATAAGGTCCGCGCCGACCGGCACGCGCGCCATACGCAGCCGAGCCTCGGTCAGCCCGCCGCGTGTCTCATAATAGGCTGACAAGATAGCGCGTGCGCCTTCATGGACTTCCACGTCCACCCCGAGCGCCGCCGCGATCGCATCGACTGTGATGTCATCATGGGTCGGGCCGATCCCGCCGGTCGTGAACAGATAGTCGTTGCGGGCGCGCAGCGTGTTGACCGCCTCGACGATCGCGTCCTGCACGTCGGGCACCACGCGCACTTCGCGCAGTCGGATGCCCTGCACACCCAGCCAACTGGCGACCTGGGCGATATTTTTGTCCTGGGTGCGGCCAGACAGGATTTCGTCGCCGATCACGATCAGCGCTGCGGTCCAGATGCGGGTTGGATCGGCCATGCGCCAGCCCATAGCGTGCCCCGCGCGCCCTGCCTAGTCGCCCTCTCGCATTATGCCGCCATTGCGCTTATAATTGAGGCATGACCGAATATATGACGATGACGGCCGACGCGCCGATTACCCGCTCTGCTGCGATCAAACTGTATGACGAATCCGGTTTTGCCGGCATGCGCAAGGCCGGGCGGCTAGCCGCCGAGATCCTGGACGCGCTCGTGCCGCATGTCGTGCCGGGGGTTACCACCTGCGAACTGGACGACATCGTCCGTCGCATGTCGCTGGACGGCGGCGGGGTGCCCGCGACGCTGGGCTATCGTGGCTATACCCATAGCTGCTGCATCTCGCTCAACAATGTGATCTGCCATGGGATTCCGGGCGAGAATCGGCTCAAGGACGGCGATATCCTGAATATCGACGTCACTCCGCTGGTCGATGGCTGGCATGGCGACACCAGCCGCATGTTCATCGTCGGCGAAGCCGCGATCAAGGCGCGGCGGCTGGTCGAAGTGACCTATGAATGTCTGATGCTGGGCATCGAGCAGGCAAAGCCCGGCAATCATCTGGGCGACATCGGTTATGTGATCCAGCGGCACGCGGAAAAACATCGCTATGGCGTGGTGCGCGATTTCTGTGGCCATGGCCTGGGCCAGGTTTTCCATGACAGCCCCGAAGTCGTCCATGTCGGCCGGCCTGGCACTGGTCCTGAACTGCGCCCCGGCATGTTCTTCACGATCGAGCCGATGATCAACATCGGTAAGCCCGGCGTGAAGATGATGGACGATGGCTGGACCGCGGTGACGCGCGACCGTACGCTGTCGGCGCAGTTCGAACACAGCATCGGCATCACTGAAACCGGCTGCGAGATATTCACGAAGAGCCCGGCGGGCCTGGACTGTCCGCCTTACACGCTCTGACGAGCGAAACTGCCCAAAAAACGGGCAGAGCGTTACGATATTGCCCTGAATCCGGGCAATATGGACAAAGATTGCTGCATCGCCGAAAGCATGTCCTAGCGATTCGCCATTTGGCACGGTAATTGATTGTTAAGGGGAACGGCGCCGGCCTTGGGGGGCATGACGATCGTTCCGTGAAGGAGAGACGGATGCAGGTCGCCCCTGCATTTTGCGTGCGTCATGGGTTGGGATTACGAGTGATGAAAAAGATCGAAGCGATCATCAAGCCGTTCAAACTGGACGAGGTGAAGGAAGCGCTGCACGAAGTGGGCGTGTCCGGCATCACGGTGACGGAAGCCAAGGGTTTCGGCCGCCAGAAGGGGCATACCGAACTCTATCGTGGCGCTGAATATGTCGTCGATTTTCTGCCCAAGGTGAAGCTGGAAGTCGTAGTCGACGATGCGCTGGCTGACCGGGTGGTCGAAGCGATTTGTTCGGCGGCGCAGACGGGCAGGATCGGCGACGGCAAAATCTTCATTTCTGCAATCGAAAGCGCGGTACGCATCCGCACCGGCGAGCGCGACAGCGACGCCATCTGATTTAACCAATTTCCGCCGAGCCGGGCGGGAGCGGACTTCAACTGCCCCTTCGGGGGGGTATTTTTGAGAGAAGGGCAAAAGCACATGGCCAATACGCCAAAAGACATCCTGAAGATTATCGAGGAAAAGGAGATCGAATGGGTCGATGTCCGCTTCACCGACACAAAGGGCGCCTGGCACCATCTGACCATGTGCGCTGGCGTGATTGGCGAAGATGAACTGACCGATGGCCTTATGTTCGACGGCTCTTCGATTGAGGGCTGGAAGGAAATCAACGAATCGGACATGATCCTGAAGCCCGATCTGGACGCAGTCTATGTCGATCCGTTCAGCGCCACGCCCATGCTGATCCTGGTATGCGACATCGTGGAACCCGAAGACGGCTCGCTCTATGCCCGCGACCCGCGCTCGACCGCCAAGCGCGCCGAAGCCTTCCTCAAGACCACCGGCCTTGGCGATACCGTCTATATCGGCCCGGAGCCTGAATTCTTCATGTTCGACGACGTGAAGTTCGAAAACACCTACAGCTCCAGTTCGTACAAGCTGGACGATGTCGAACTGCCGACCAATACCAACACCACCTATGAAGGCGGCAATATGGGCCACCGCCCGCGCGCCAAGGGTGGATACTTCCCCGTCGGCCCGGTCGACGTCACCACCGACATCCGCGCCGAAATGGTGTCCACCCTGCTGGAAATGGGCCTGCCCATGGACAAGCATCACCATGAAGTCGCGGGCAGCCAGCACGAACTGGGCCTGACCTTCGGAAAGCTGGTCGAAACCTGTGACCGCATCCAGATCTACAAATATGTCGTGAAGATGGTCGCCCAGGCCTATGGCAAGACCGCGACCTTCATGCCCAAGCCGATCAAGGCCGACAATGGTTCGGGGATGCACACCCACATCTCGATCTGGAACGAAGGCAAGAACACTTTTGCCGGCGACGGCTATGCCGGCCTGTCGGAAACCTGCCTGTTCTTCATCGGCGGCGTCATCAAGCACGCCAAGGCGATCAACGCCTTCACGAACCCGACCACCAACAGCTACAAGCGCCTGGTGCCCGGTTTCGAAGCGCCCGTCTTGCTCGCTTACTCGGCGCGCAACCGTTCGGCATCGTGCCGCATCCCCTATGGTGCCGGCACCAAGGCGAAGCGCGTCGAATTCCGCTTCCCCGATCCGCTCGCCAACAGCTATCTCGCCACCTCGGCGCTGCTGATGGCCGGCATCGACGGCATCGAGAACAAGATCCACCCCGGCGGTCCGATGGACAAGAACCTGTACGATCTGCCGCCTGCCGAACTGAGCCAGGTGCCTACCGTTTGCGGTTCGCTCCGCGAAGCGCTGGACAGCCTCGCTGCCGATCACGACTTCCTGCTCAAGGGCGGCGTGTTCACCCAAGATCAGATTAATGCCTATATCGAACTGAAGTGGCCTGAGGTTTACGCTTGGGAAATGGCGCCATCGCCTGTCGAATTCGACATGTATTATAGCGGCTAATCATTTCGGCACTATTTTTCAGGAAAGGCTCGGTTGCGACCAGCGACCGGGCCTTTTCCTTTGCGGCCAACCGCGCCAGATTAACGGGCATGAACCCAATCCACATGCTGGGCCTGGCCCATCCGATCATCCAGGCGCCAATGGCTGGGGTATCGACACCAGAGATGGCCGCAGCCGTCAGCAACGCCGGTGCGCTCGGATCGATCGCGGTCGGCGCCGTCGATGCCCTGGCCGCGCGCACCATGATCGAAGCAGTGCGCCAGCGGACGGAGCGCCCGTTCAACGTCAACCTCTTCGTCCACGCGCCTGCTAAACCCCAACCGGCGGTTGAACGAGACTGGATCGAAGCGCTTGCGCCGCTGTTCGCCGACTATGGCGCGCAGCCGCCGCCGTCGCTCCGGAAAATCTACCGCAGCTTTGTGGAGGACGATGCGATGCTGGACATGCTGGTCGATGCGCGGCCGGCCGTCGTGAGCTTCCATTTTGGATTACCCGACGGCCGAAAGATCGATCGGTTGAAAGCGGCGGGTTGCCTCCTGCTCGCCAACGCCACCATCTGGATGAAGCATGGGCAGCCAAGGCGGCGGGCATCGATGCCGTGGTGGCGCAGGGTTTTGAGGCTGGTGGCCATCGCGGGATGTTCGATCCTGATGCGCCCGACGATGGCCTGGGGACCGTGGCGCTGACCCGCCTGTTGGTCGAACGCGCGGGCCTGCCTGTCATCACGGCTGGCGGCATCATGGACGGCCGGGGCGTGCGGGCGGCGATCGACCTGGGGGCTGTGACGGCGCAATTGGGGACGGCCTTCATCGCCTGCCCGGAAAGCAGCGCCGACGCGGCCTATCGCGCGGCTCTGTTCAGCCCGGCGGCGGCGCATACGGTCATGACCCGCGTCGTGTCAGGGCGGCCCGCCCGCTGCCTCGCCAATCGGTTCACCGCCTGGGGTCTGCAAAGCGACCGGCAGCCGCCTGATTATCCGATCGCCTATGATGCAGGCAAGGCGCTCAACCAGGCTGCGACGGCGGCCGGTGAAGGCGGCTATGGCGCGCAATGGGCCGGTCAGGGTGCGCCGCTCGCCCGTGCATTGCCCGCCGCCGATCTGGTGGCGCTATTGGTCGCGGAAATGCGGGAAGCCCGGTATGCGGGCCTTTCCTGAGACAGCGAGCGAGACAGTTGTATGCGATTATCGCGTGCGATCAGGGATCGACGCGCCAAACAATATGATCGGCTCGCCCGGCGGTGACAGGGCGATCTCGCCACCTGATTCCGCCACCATCTGCCGCACCATCCAGGCGGCGGCCGTGCGGGAGGCCAGCCCCTCGATCGGCAGGGTGCCAGCCAGCGCGGCGCGCAGATCAGGATCGAGCACGACCTTGGGGCCTTCGCCGCGCACCACGATCTCCGTCAGGCCTGGCCGCTTTTCCGCGCCTATGTCCAACTGTCCGCCCCGCACCAGCGCATCGCCGGCGATCAACGCCAGATTGAGCAAAATCTTGGCGGCCAGCTTGTCGAGCATCTGTTCCTCAACCAGCCAGCCCACCTTGACCCGGCCGGTGCTCGCAAACATCCCCTCGATCGCCACCTTCGCCTCATGGGGCGGGACGGCATCGCCAAAGCCGCCGGCGGAGCCGAAGGCGAGGCGGAAGAATTTAAGCTTGTTGGCTGAAGTGCGGGCGCTGTCACCCAGCAGGTCCAGGCAGCGCTGGCGCATTTCCGGGTCGGTTTCGTCCGCCATCAGTTCCAGCCCGTTGTTGAGCGCGCCGACCGGGCTCAGCAGGTCATGGCACAGGCGCGAGCAAAGCAGGCTGGCAAATTCGATGCTGTCGGTCGGGTTGGTCATGCGAGGTCTGGATCACCGGATTATGAAGGAAATGAATGGGTCTTTGGCTAATGCGCCGCACCGCGTGCCGATGCAAGCCCGGCTTGCCGCCTTTTGCTCACTCACTGTCGAGATGGATTTTGGTGAAATGCACGTTAACGCCCGTCCCCGGCCCTGCCCGCCATAAAGCCGCTTCCCCTGCCCCAACGATCAACCATAAATTTCCATCGGGCGCCGCGCAGGCCGCATCGGTCGCGGATGGCGCGGTGATGCCTGACGGATGCGAGTGATAATGGCCGATAATCCTTGGCCCGCCCGATCGCGCCGCTCGATGCGCGGCGATCAGCACCGCCGGGTCCAATTCGAAATGGCGGGCGGGGTCGACAGCAACATTGGCGGCGGGCGCGATCGCCTCGATCCGGTCGTCCGAACCCAGTAACAGCCCGCACACCTCACGACCATCGGCAGCCGCCAGGGTCATGATCTGTTCCAACAGAATCCTTGAAATTTCGACCCGCATTCCTACATCTCTAGCCAATGGGTCCGGGGGTTTCCATCATAGAAGCATCGATTGGCGAAGCGCAGCATGGCTGGCGCCTTGATCGTGCGCTCGCGGACATCTTGCCCGACCTGTCGCGCGAGCGGCTGAAGGGGCTGATCGGCGAGGGACAGGTGCAGTCCGCCGACACCGGCAAAATCAGCGTATCGATGAAGGTCGCGGCCGGGCAGATGTTCACCATCACCCTGCCCCCGCCATTGCCACTGGATACGGTGGCGCAGGATATTCCGCTGACCATCGTTCATGAAGACGCCGACCTGATCGTGATAGACAAACCCGCGGGGCTGGTCGTGCATCCTGCCGCCGGCAATCTGGACGGCACGCTGGTCAACGCGCTGTTGCATCACTGCGAAGGGCGCCTGTCCGGTATCGGCGGGGTTGCCCGGCCCGGCATCGTCCATCGCATCGACAAGGACACGTCCGGCCTGCTGGTTGTCGCCAAATCCGACAAGGCGCATGAGGGGCTGGCCCGTCAGTTCAAGGATCATAGCATCGACCGGCTCTATGCCGCTATCGTCTATGGCGTGCCCAATCCAGCGGCCGGGACGGTCGACACCTGGATCGGCCGATCCGACGCTGATCGAAAGAAGATGGCGGTTCATCGGGAAGGACGCGGCAAGCACGCTGTTACCCATTATCGCACGACACAGAGGCTGCGCGACGCTGCGCTGGTCGAATGCAAGCTGGAAACCGGCCGCACACACCAGGTTCGCGTCCATATGCACCATATCGGACACCCCTTGATCGGTGATCCGGTTTACGGTAGAGAAAGAAAAGGTTTCAAATCAATACTGGAAACACTGGGTTTCGAAAGGCAGGCATTGCACGCCAAAAGCCTGGGGTTCATACATCCGGTAACGAATGAGCAGCTCATGTTCCAAAGTGCACTGCCCACCGACATGCAGGAACTGTTAAGCCAGCTCCACGTATAGTGTTCAACAAGTTTGCGACGGCGCCTGTGACGCCTCCTCTGGGTCCCGCCGCGCAATGAAAGGGAAAGGTGACGACATGGCCAAGAGCAATGTCCCCGCGGTGCCAGCGCTGGGCGGTGAAGCCAGCCTCAACCGCTATCTGTCGGAAATCCGCAAGTTTCCGCTGTTGACGCCCGAGCAGGAATATATGCTCGCCAAGCGGTATGAGGAACATCAGGACCCCGAAGCCGCAGCGCAGTTGGTGACGTCGCATCTGCGCCTGGTGGCGAAGATAGCGATGGGCTATCGCGGCTATGGCCTGCCGGTCAGCGAGCTGATTTCGGAAGGCAATATCGGCCTGATGCAGGGCGTGAAGAAGTTCGAGGCGGATCGCGGGTTCCGGCTGGCGACTTATGCCATGTGGTGGATACGGGCCTCCATTCAGGAATTCATCCTGCGCAGTTGGTCGCTAGTCAAGATGGGCACCACCGCGTCGCAGAAGAAGCTGTTCTTCAACCTGCGCCGCATGAAGAATAATATCGAAGCGTTTGAGGATGGCGACCTTCGTCCCGAAGACGTGACCAAGATCGCAACCGACCTGGGCGTCAGTGAACAGGATGTCGTGTCCATGAACCGTCGCATGGCGATGGGCGGCGATACGTCGCTGAACGTGCCCATGCGCGAGGATGGTGACGGTCAGTGGCAGGACTGGTTGCAGGACAATGATCCGTTGCAGGACGAGCGCGTCGCGGAAGAGCAGGAGCGTAACCAGCGGCATGAGATGCTGGTGGAGGCGATGACCGACCTGAACGACCGCGAGAAGCATATCCTGGCCGAACGCCGCCTGGCCGAAGAGCCCAAGACGCTGGAAGAGCTTTCGCAGGTCTATGGCGTGTCGCGTGAGCGCGTCCGCCAGATCGAGGTCCGCGCGTTCGAAAAGCTGCAAAAGGCGATGATGCGGATCGCCGGCGACAAGCTTGGCAAGATGGCGCGCTTCGCCCTGGCGTGATCCGGCTACCGAGCGGAACGAAGAGGCCCCGGAGCGATCCGGGGCTTTTTTGTTATTCAAGCTGGCCGGCGGTACGGCGCATCTATTGCGAGACCGGCCGTTCCATGGCTAGGCTGTCCTTGCCATAGCCCACTCCGTTGTTCGCCACCGGCAGGAAGCCCTGTTTCCGCCAAAAAGCATCCGCGCCGTTGACCGCGATCAGCGTGATACGGGCGAAGCCCGCGCTATCCGTATGATCGACGACCAATTGCACCGCGTCCGCCGCCGCGCCGGTGCCGCGCGCCTGTGGCAGGAGCGCCAGGTCATGGAGATAATAGCGATCCGCCGTCGCAGGTATGGCGAGGATGGGGGCGTTGAGCGCTGGCGGCTGGTCGCCCTGCCAGGGATGGCTGATGAGATAGCCCAGCGCTGCCCCGACGCGCTCCAGCATCCAGCATCCGGCCGGGTAGAGTTGCAGGCGTTCGGCGTAGATATCGGCACGCTCAGTGTAGGCGCCGTGCACCGCGTCGGAGATCGCCGCAACCGCCGGGATGTCAGCGCCTCGCATCGGTCGCCAGAGGCTCATGCCGGCACGCCAAGCGCGTGACGCGTCGCTGCCAATATCTCGTCCGACAGGGCAGGATCGTGCACGCCGCGCGCCAGCACCATGGCCCCGACCATCTGCGCCATCCGCGCCAGGGCTTCCTGTCGGCTTATATCGGGTCCGGCCTGTTCGAGGATGGTGGCGAGTTCCTCGAACCCACGGCGGAAGGCGTCCGCCAGTTCGCCGCCGCGCCGGGCTGCATCCGCTCCAAGGGCGATGAGCGCGCAGCCCGTCTCCGGCGCGTCGCGATTGCGAGGGTTCAGATAGTTGGCCGCGATCGCCGCAGGCGCGTCGCCATGTGCTGCCGCCTCCGCCACGGCCCGCCAGCGGACGGCGCTGGTTGCCAGAGAGGCCGCACAGGCTTCAGCCGCCAACGCTTCCTTCGATTCGAACTGATTGTAGAAGCCGCCATGGGTGAGGCCGCATTCCCGCATCACTTCCCCAATGCCGACGCCATCGACGCCACGGGCGCGAAACAGGCGCGAGGCCGCGTCGATCACCTTTTCCCGATTGCGCGCGGCCTGATCGCGGCTGACCTTCATATCCTGCGCCCTTCAATTGGCCTCTTGACCTTATATATGATGACAATCATTTAACGCCAGTCCGATCGCGATACGAAGGGGAAGTTAATGCTGTCGACCCTGTTGGCCCGCCGCCTCTTCGCGCGGAACATCCATTATGGCTGGGCGGTCGCGGGCACGACCTTCCTGACCATGTTGGTGATCGCCGGCGCGGTCGGTGCGCCGGGCGTTCTGATCGTGCCGTTGCAAAAGGAGTTCGGCTGGAGCGCAGCGGACATCAGCGGCGCGCTGGCGATCCGCTTCCTGCTGTTCGGCGGGATGGGACCGTTCGCCGCCGCCTTCATTAACCGGTTCGGCGTTCGGCGGATGATGTTGATTTCGCTGTCCATCGTCATCGGCGGGATGCTGTTGTCGCTGGGCATGACGGAATTGTGGCAACTGGTGCTGCTGTGGGGCGTGGTCATTGGCATCGGCACGGGTCTGACCGCGATGGTGCTGGGCGCTACGGTCGCGACGCGCTGGTTTGGGCAGCGGCGCGGCCTTGTCATGGGGCTGTTGTCGGCCAGCACAGCGACCGGGCAACTTGCCTTCCTGCCGCTGCTCGCGGGCCTGACCGACAGTCATGGCTGGCGCGCGGCCCTGTTGCTGGTGTGCGGCGCGATCGTCGTGGCGGCGGTGGTCGTGCTGCTGCTGATGCGCGACCGGCCCGCCGACCTGGGGCTGGCGCCCTATGGCGAAACCCATATCCAGCCTGCTGCGCCGCAGCCCGCCGGCTTCGGCGCGCTGCTCATGACGCCGATGGTCGTGCTGCGGGATGCGGCCAAGGTGCCGACCTTCTGGATACTCTTCTTGTCCTTCTATATTTGCGGGGCGAGCACCAATGGGCTGGTGCAAACCCATTTCATCGCGCTGTGCGGCGATTATGGACTGGCGGCGGTCGGCGCGGCATCGATGTTGGCGATGATGGGGTTGTTCGATTTCGGCGGCACGCTGGCATCGGGCTGGCTGTCCGACCGGTTCGATAACCGCTGGCTGCTCTTCTGGTATTATGGGCTGCGCGGGCTGTCGCTGCTCTACCTGCCGTTCAGCGACTTTTCGCTCTACAGCCTGTCGATCTTCGCGATCTTCTATGGCCTGGACTGGGTGGCGACCGTGCCGCCGACGGTGAAGCTGACGGCGCAGCGCTTCGGGGCGGAGCGGGCGAATATCGTCTTCGGTTGGATATTCGCCGGGCACCAACTGGGTGCGGCCAGCGCGGCGCTGGGCGGCGGCTTGGTGCGGACCGTGTGGCAAAGTTATATGCCCGCCTTCATTGGTGCAGGCCTATTGTGTGTAGCGCGACGATTACGGAGTCCGGTCGGCGTCAATTTTGATGGCCGATAGGTGGCCGCGCCGGTTGGTGAATTCTGGCTACCATTTGCTGTTGCGAGGAGCAACCGTCGAGCGACAATTACGACGCTGGGTAATTGTCGCTGGCGCTGGCCGGAAGCGAGGGTTTGAAGCGCATGGGATGGTTGGCATGTAATTGCCGCTGGCGACAATTACCCGTTGCCTCAGCAAGGGTGCTCCCGAGCGCGAAGCCAGCGACAATTATGATGGCCGGTCCGGGGCGCCATTGGGCGGGTCGTAATCGCCGGCGTTGATGCGGGCGACGGCGGAACGCTTGCGGTAGCTTTCGCCGTTCATCTCGATGATGGTCGAGTGGTGCACGAGGCGGTCGATCGCGGCGACAGCCATGGCGGGATCAGGGAAGACGTTGTCCCATGCCGAAAATGGCTGGTTGGCGGTAATGGCGAGCGAGTGGCGTTCGTAGCGGTGGGCGATGAGCTCGAACAAGGCGCTGGTTTCGACCTGGTCCTTGCGGACGTAGGACAGATCGTCGAGCACGATGAGATCGAACTTGTCGAGCTTGTCGAGCATGGCGGGCAAGCTGAGGTCGCGGCGCGCGGACTGGAGCTTCTGGACCATGTCGGTGGTGGAGCAGAACAGGACGCGCCGCCCCGTGTCGATGAGGGCATGGCCAATGGCGGCAACTGCGTGCGTCTTGCCGGTCCCGCTCTGGCCGAACAGCAGCAGGTTGCCGCCGTTCTCGATCCAGTCGTCACCGGCGGCGAGGGACAAGAGGTGCGGTTTGCGGATGCCGGGGGCGGCGTCGAAATCGAAGGTGGCGAAGGTCTTGCCTGCGGGCAAGCCGGACTGGTCGCGATGGCGCTGGATGCGCCGGGAGGAGCGATCAGCCATCTCGATCTCGAGAAGCGAGGCCAGCAGGTTGGCGGCCGGCCAGCCATCGCGATCGGCGGTGTCGGTGAGGTGCTTCCAGTTGCGGTTGATGCTCGGCAGGCGCAAGGCCTTCAGCAGGGTAGGCAGTACGGCGGCGGCCTGATCCTTGGTGCGGGTCATCAGTGCACCTCCCCGCTGGCGATCAGGCTGTTGTAGCTGTGCAGATCGGGTGGCGGGATAGCGACATCGCGCTGCGATCTTGCGGTTGGCAGGAACTCGTCCCTGAGCGCATCGACATCGGGCAAGCGCCCGCTGTCGAGAGCCTCATCGATCCGCCGGGCCAGCACGTCGACACAGTCGCCCCTGGCGGCGATATCGAGCAGCGCGACGGCATCGCGGCAGGCCTGCCGTCCATCGAGTTGGGCATCGAAGGCTTGCCAGGCCCGCCGGTAGGCGTGATCGGGGAAGAGGGCTTCGCGGTAGACGAGGTTGCGCAGTGCACCGGGCTTGCGGCGCAGGTTACCGATCATGTGCCGGAAATCGATGCTATGCCCCCGGTGGGGATGACTGATCCGCACACGCGGCGTGGACATTACCCTGTCCGGACCGAGGAAGAGCTCGATGCGATCGTCAAAGAGATGCGCGTTGAGGCGCCGTCCGACGAGGCGGGAAGGCACCGAATAGGTAACCCGATCGATGGCGACGGTGCCGTTGCGGGTGACATCGACGGTGACCATGGCGAAATCGGTGGTTCGCCTTGCGGGCAGCGCCTTGAGTACCCTGCGTTCTGCATCGATGCGCGCAGCATGTCGCCGGTTCTGTCTGGCGACCTGCGCCTCAACGAACTCGCGCCAGGCCTCGATGCTGACGAAATCGCGGCTGCCCCGCCGGCGTAAGGCCTGATCGAGCCGTCGCTTGAGATGGGCATGGGGACCTTCGATCGATCCGTTCTCGTGCGCCTCGCCGCGGTTGTTGCGGGTAGCAAGCATGCCGTAATGACGACACAGCTCGTCATAGCTTCGGGTGAAATCCCGCTGCGCATCGGCGTTGAGGTTTTTGTAGGCGGCTGACAGGGAATCGCTGCGGTGTTCGGCCGGCGCACCGCCCAGCTTCCACAACGCATCCTGCAGGTGCTCCGAAAGGGCGGCAAAGCTCTCCCCGCCCAGCACGACAGCCGCATGCTCCCAGCCACTCGCCGCCAAGCGGAAGTGGTAGAGGCGATAGGCCAGGGTCTCGCCGGCAACAGTGACCTTGAGACTGTCGCATACCGTGAAATCCGACAGGCCCTGCCGACCGGGCTCATGATGCTGCGGGAAGAAGATCTCCTTCTCGCCGCCGTGCAGTGCCCGCCAGCGGGCGATCCGGCGTTCCAGTGTTCGTCGTATCGCATCGGGAACAGCATCCTCGCCGAACTCGTCCTGGAGCGTCTCGAAGACCGTGACGGCAATGATACCGTCGATCTGGAGCAACTCCTCTATACGTGGCCAGAATGGCTCGAGCGGATCGGCGCGGGTGCGCCAGTGGCGCTCCTTCTTCTTCTGGGACGGAAGCTGCGGATCGTTCTCGATCCGGCGTGCGCTGCGTTCGCTGATACCGGCCTTGGCAGCCGCGACGGCCTGGGTGTGTTGGCGACGATGGGTCATGAAGAGAAATACCTGCTGATCGGAAATGTGGTGGCCCGGCATCGCAAACCCATCGCTCGTTGTTCGATGAGTGTTCCGATACCACCGCCCGCCACAGCCCCGATCTGCCCCCCGAAAGAAGGGGAAAAAGATCGCCACCGGTTGTCTGGTCCGCTCTCCGGTCGGGGCTGCGCCCCTCCCTACGATCAGACCAGACAACCGATCCTACCGGCCATCATAGTCGCCGCTCAACCGGCCATCGTAGTTGTCGCCGCGCAATTGTGCCTGATCGGCGCGGGGATGGTGCTGCTCATCAATCGCGACCAAAGGCGGGAGACGTTCGCGGCTGCTTGAACCGGGGAAGCGGACCGCGCTACGACAGGGGTATGACCGCACCAACCCAATCCCACCGCCGCCGTTCCCGCTGGATCATGATCCCGATCAAGCTATTGGTCAGCTTCATCGCCCTGTCGCTGCTGATGGTGGCGATCTATCGCTTCGTGCCGCCGCCGGTGACGCTGACGATGCTGTTCGATCCCAATGGCATCACCAAGGACTGGACGTCGCTGGACGATATCGACCCGGACATGGCGCGGGCGGCGATTGCGGGGGAAGACGGGAAATTCTGTAGCCATCATGGCTTCGACGTCGATGCCATCGCCAAGGCGGCGATCCATAATGCCAGCGGCGGGCGCATTCGCGGCGGATCGACCATCAGCCAGCAGACGGCCAAGAATGTCTTTCTGTGGCAGGGCGGCGGCTTCGTGCGCAAGGGGCTGGAAGCCTGGTTCACCGTGCTGATCGAGGCGATGTGGGGCAAGCGGCGGATCATGGAAGTCTATCTGAACGTCGCAGAGACGGGCATCGGCACCTATGGGGTACAGGCCGGCGCAATCCGCTATTTTCACCATGGCGCGGGCAAGCTGAGCAAGGCGGAAGCGGGGCGCATCGCCGCCGTGCTGCCGCTGCCCAAGAAACGCGCGGCGGTGGCGCCCAGTGGCTTTACGCGGCGCTATGGCAACACGATCGCGGCGCGGATCGGCGTGGTGCAGCGGGATGGGTTGGACAGTTGCCTGCGGTAAGGCCGACCGCTTAACTTCGCACATTTCCCGCCGGTTTCGATATAAAGTTGCGTCGGACCGATCCTATTGAAAAGCGCGGTGGGCGGCCACATGCCCTCTATAGATGGATATAGGCGAGTAGGACAGCCCAACCATAGGCATGGAAAAAGGGCGGGGATTGCTCCCCGCCCTTTCCTTTTACTGGTGTCGTTGCAGCTTAGAAGCCAACGATCAGCGAAGCGCTGATCGCGCGCGGCGAACCGAAGTTCACGAAGGCCGACGAGCTGCTGGCCAGCGTGTCCAGACCGCCGCTGAACGAGCCGACATAGAATTTGTCGAACAGGTTGCTGACGTTCAGCTGGATCGCACCCTTTTCCATGCCGAGGCTGGCGAGCGAGTAGCGGATGTCGAGATCGACCACGGTGTAGGCGGCGAACTTGGCCCCCGGAGCGATGATCTTCGTCACGCCAGTGCTGGTGGTCGCAGGGCCGACCTCTCCGTTGATGTCGTTCATATAGCGCGAGCTGGTGCGCTTTGCCTGAACGCCCATGGTAAAGTCGCCAAGATTGCCCTGCAGACGGCCACCGAACAGATATTTCGGCGCGCTGCGTTCCCGCTTACCAGCGGTGCGCAGGTAAGCGACGCCGTTCTGGACGTAGCAAAGATCAGCCAGTTCGAGGTCGCTATCAAGCACGCAGCTGCCGGTTACGGCGTCGTTCTGGATTTCCGACTTGATATAGGAACCGAACAGGTAAGCGGTGATTTCCTTGATCGGGCTGTAGGAAATGCTGCTGTCGATGCCGTACTTCTTCACCGGACCCAGGTTGGTGTCGGTGCCGTTGCCGTCGATGTCATAGGCGGTGACGAGGCGGTTCTTATACTTGGAGTACCAACCGGTGATCGCTGCCTGCACCTTCGACGAGTTGTAGCGGATGCTGGCGTCGAAGCTGTCCGAGGTTTCGGCAACGCGGTAGGCGGCGTCGCTGCCATCTGGGAAGTAGAAGGCGTTATAGAGCGCGTCGGTGCTGGGCACCGAGATATTCTTCGCATAGCTGCCCGCGATGCTAATGTTTGGCGTGATCTTGAAGGTCGCGCCGACATTGGGCAGGAACTTGTCATACTTCAACTTACGTTCCTGCGGCAGGGCAGAACCGGTCGGCCGACCCGTGGTCGCCTCATTGGAGTTGTAAGGACGGGTTGCAAGATAGGCCGCCTGCTGGCTTTCCGGCACGCAGTCGACGAAGCCGCCCGCGCTGGTGGTGAAGCAGTTCTGGTCCAGTTCACGCTTGAAGAAGGGCAGACGGCCACCGATCAGGACGGTCAGGCTGTCTTCGAAGAACTGGCCGCGATATTCGCCCGCGATCTGGTTCAGTTCGGCGATCGACTTGCGATCACGCTTCTGCAGGGCATTGCCGGCAGCATCGGTGATCGGATCGTTGATCGGGAACACGTCGAACGGCTCGGCGCCCTGATCCAGGAAGCCGGCATAGCCGGTCTGGCGGTGACGGGCGCGGTCATAGCTGTACGACAGGCGAACGCGATGGGCGTCGCTGATTTCATAGGCGAGGTTGGCGATGCCGACCCAGCGACGGGTATTGGTCTGGCTCGGCTGGAGGACCAGCACGCGATCAAGCGTGTCGCCGTCACCGTTGAGGTCGCGGCCGAAGTAGAAGGTGCCGCCATAGTTGCCGGTGAACGAACCGCCGGTGGTGAAGTTCTGCTCGCGCGCAACGGTGGTCCCGCCGCCATTGGCCTTGACCCACTGATAGGCGCCATCGACCGAGAAGGTCAGGCGTTCCGTCAGCGTGAACTTCGAGTTCAGACGCACGTTGCCGGTGTTGGACGGGTTGTAGCGGCGTTCAAAGTCGGTGCCGCAATAGTTGGAGGACGGTTCGACGTCCGCCACGCCCCTCGTAGGCGTGATACGGTTGCACGGCGAGCCGCCGGCGATGTTGTAGAAGCGGCCCGACTTGTCGCCAGTGATGGCGTTGGCGCGCAGCGGCGAACCGCCGAAATTATTGCGGTTCTGGTTATAGTGGCCCGACAGCGCGATGAAATCGCCATTATCGCCCAGGTCCTGCCAGATCTTGGCGTTATACTGCTGCTTATAGACCTTGCCATAATTGGCGAAGGCCGCGTCGTTCTTGAGGCGCGAGGCCGAGAACCAGGCCTTGGTGCCATGGCCGGTCAGGTCGCCGGTGTTGACGACGCCGAACATGCGGAAATAGGGGCGATCGCCCGCGCCGTCCGCCAGAATGTTGCCGTAGCTGGCGCTGGCCAGGACGCCATATTCGTCGCTCGGTTCCATCGTCTGGATGTTGACGGTGCCGCCGACCGCCGCTGCGGTGGGGCTGTCGACGTCGGTCGAACCCAGGTTGACGTTGACGTTCTGGATCAGTTCCGCATCGACCTGCTGGTTGGTGTAGATCGCGTAGTTGCCAGAGTCATTGAGCGGGATACCGTCGAAGGTCTGCGAGATACGGTCCGAGCTGAAGCCGCGAATGGTGAAGCTGCCGCCCGACGAACCCCAGGGATCGTTGTTGGTGAAGCTGACGCCCGGCACCAGATTGATGATTTCGTTGATCGTCTGGCCTGGGCGCTGCGCCTGAATGATTTCCTGACCGAGCACGACCTTCGCCTTGGGCGAGTCGGGGATCTTCACGCCGCCGACGCCCTGGTCCATGCGCGCGCCGGTGACGATGATGCTGTCTTCGAAGTCCGACGAACCGGTGGACTGCGCAAAGGCGGCGGCGGGGGCGGCGATGGCGATCATCGCGGCGCTGCCCATCAGAAATGTCTTCATGTGACCCTTGTCCCTTTTCAAGAGTGGCGCGTCGCCGCGCCCCTGCAAATAGTCTGCTCTTTCAAGCCGGCGCCGCTCTTGGCGGCTGCTGACGACGGCCCTGTGATGCGTCGATTGCATTTATGTTACAATGCACCCGCAGGACTGTCACAATCCTCCCCCGCCCCTCCCGCCTGCGCTTGGGAACACCCGCCGTGTGACGGTAAATCACTGAATTTTAGTGACAAAACCTCGCTGTCGCGCAGCAGTTTGACGGTGGTGCAATTTTGCAACGCAGCGAGAATTTTTGTGCAGTGCACGCAAGCTTAACGAAAAAGGGCCGGCGATTGCGCGCCGGCCCTTAAAAACGGGTTAAATTCGAAGGTGGATCAGGCCGCGTCTTCGGCTCGTTTTTCCTTCTCGCTGAAGACGCGAATCGGCTCCTTGGTGCCCGCCACGACATCCTTGTCGACCACCACTTCGCCCACACCCTCCATCGACGGCAGATCGAACATGGTGTCGAGCAGGATGGCTTCCATGATGGAACGCAGGCCACGCGCACCGGTCTTGCGTTCGATCGCCTTCTTCGCGATCGCGACCAGAGCGTCGTCGGTGAAGCTGAGTTCCACATTCTCCATGTCGAACAGCTTGCCATATTGCTTGACCAGCGCGTTCTTGGGTTCGCCCAAAATCTTCACCAGCGCGGCGACGTCCAGA